>CAJWTH010000049.1 GCA_913047725.1 uncultured Planktomarina sp. | reverse complement strand
AACCATGCGGTACCCATCCCATTCCAATCTTCAAGCTCACCACCAATCTCTGCGTGACGATGTGCCAGCGCAGATGATCTCCAAATTATCGACATGAAAGAATCTCCTGATATATTTCCCGTTCTAGGTTCAGTCACCACGGTGGGAACGATAAATCAATACTGGGAGATTACTTAATTTCCTAAGAGGGAGAATATTTTCCTAAGAGGGGAGGTTTTTATCAACCAAACCTGAATATCTGGCACTACTGCCTGACAATATCTGGGTAGAATCTATCAAGTAAAAAACTCTGACTTTCCACCCAAGTGACTACAAAAAAGGGCCACTTTCCAGTGGCCCTTTTGTTTTTTTATAAAACTTACTTCTCAGATTTTTTATATTGAGCGTGTTCCGATTGATTGCCCACAACCAAAACCCAAACACAAATAACGGCCGCAATGGCTGTAAAAATACCCGGCCACTGCGTGCCGGCTAACATAAACATTGGGCCATCAACGACGGACCAATCTGCTGTATCATATGGAAACATTATATTTCTCCTTAATGTTGATTAGCTAGACGCTGGACTAGAGGGTGAAATACCTTCTGGATATCCCTGCGCTGGCACTTTGACAGTATCAAGACCGGCTTCTTCTGCAGCGGCAGGTACCCGCAGCATACCCAGTGCTTTTAAAATGTAAGCACATACGTATCCCGGCACAAAGCCAAGTAGGAAGAATACAACCGCACCTACAATTTGACCGTATAATGTAATTACAGGTGCATTCTCAATTGCCAAGGCAGGATAGCCCCAACCAAAAACACCCAACATAATCACGCCATATAGGCCAATTGTACCATGCACTGTCACCGCACCAACAGCGTCATCAATACCTCGCCTTTCGAGCCATGTAGCTGCCGGCTTGAGTATCATACCCGCTGATACCGCGATGATGAATGCTAATGCTGGATAGTAGATATCCAACCCAGAGGCTGTAGAAATGATACCTGCAAGCGCACCTGACATCATCCAAAAAGGATCTTTAGTCCAGATCCAAGCTCCAATAATACCACCAGCGATTGCCATCAGGATATTAAATGCCAACGAAGACAGTGTTATCGGTGTTCCGTAGATTGTGGATTGCTTGTCCGCAAACCAAGACCAAGCTTCCCCAGGTATTATAACGCAGGCCATCAGAAAGCCCCAGAAACCAACAATAATAAGCATCAAACCAGTTACGGTAAGCGGCATATTATGGCCAGCAATGTGATTGGCCGATCCGTCAGCATTAAACTTACCAATCCGTGGGCCAAGATGCATTAATACTCCAAGTGCAAAGAAACCAGCTACAGCGTGAACAAGTCCAGCGGCCCCAAAATCGTGTACACCCCATTGGGTCACGAGCCAGCCGTCTGCATGCCAACCCCAAGCCGCGGCAACGACCCAGGCAAAAGAGCCCAGCACGATAGCCAGTATGACAAACCCAACAGTTTGGATGCGTTCAATAACAGCTCCAGACATAATCGAAGCCGTTGTCGCCGCAAACATTGCAAAAGCGCCAAAGAAAACTCCAGAAGCCTGATCTGTTATATTAGGACCCATGTAGGCAGCTGATTCACCCCAACCCCAAGCTATGGAACTGGCATAAGCCGCACCCGAAATCCCCATTGGACCTTCGCTGAAGGTCAAACCCGTTGGGAAACCCCAATAAACCCACCATCCAAAAAAGTAGAAAGTTGGTATCATAAACGCAAAAGCCAAAATGTTTTTAACACCTGACGACAGTACATTTTTTGCGCGGGACGCACCCATTTCATAGGCTAGAAACCCTGCATGAATAATTAACATGAGCGGAATAGATAAATAATAATAAGCTTCAGCAAAGTTGGTGTTAGTTACACCGGCACTCGCTGTTAAAGCTTCCACTTGAGCAGTAAGCTCAGCAATTTGTTGTTCCACAATTTCCTCCGTGTGTTGTTTCATTAGCCTTATTTATTGATCTCATTCTTAGCGGATCGAGGCTTGCCGTGTTTCAAACACCAATTGTCCAATCTGGTAAAGTACTTTTTTTGCACTATATGAAAAAAAGTTTCCTCATGGTTGAGGAGTAGATTTTTTGATGTTATCCTTCGACTCACGTTTTATGTGTATCCCTATTGTTGAAAGGAACTCCGCATGTGCGGGATTGTTGGTCTTTTTTTAAAAGATAAATCGATGGAGCCTGAACTAGGAGCTCTACTGACAGATATGTTGATCACAATGACTGATCGAGGTCCTGACAGCGCGGGTATTGCTATTTATGGCAGTGAAGTACCAGATAATGCTAAGTTAACTGTGCAATCAGATACACCAGAAACAGATTTCTTGGACCTAAAATCGGAATTAGAAAAAGCCATACAAGGTGGTCTCAAAATACGAGTTCAAAGCACTCATGCAGTTTTAGAAATACAAGCTGACCAAATGAGCAAAGCGCGTATTGCGCTGAAATCTATCCGTCCTAATATCCGCGTAATGAGTACCGGTGAAAGCTTGGAAATATACAAGGAAGTGGGTTTACCAAAAGACGTAGCATCACGTTTCAATCTAAAAAATATGTCGGGTAGCCATGGAATTGGCCATACTCGTATGGCCACTGAGTCAGCGGTAACAACAATGGGAGCGCATCCGTTCAATACTGGCATCGATCAATGCCTTGTACATAATGGCTCTTTATCAAACCACAATTCGCTGAGAAGAAAGCTGCGCAGAGACGGCGTACACATAGAAACTGAAAATGATACCGAGGTAGGCGCCGCTTATATTACCTGGAAAATGCAACAAGGTAGCTCGCTGGGTGAAGCGTTGGAAAGTAGCTTAGACGATTTAGATGGGTTCTTCACATTTGTTGTTGGCACAAAGGACGGCTTTGGTGTTGTGCGTGATCCCATTGCCTGCAAGCCTGCAGTTATGGCGGAAACAGACCAATATGTTGCATTTGGCAGCGAATACCGAGCCCTTGTGAACTTACCAAGCATCGGGAACGCAAAAATCTGGGAACCCGAGCCTGCAACCGTATACTTTTGGAAGCACTGATATGCAGAACTATGATTTGGCAACTGGCAGTTTACGTGAGTTAAATGAAACCCTACATGCCCAAAACCACAATACAAACCAAACAGCTTGGGAAATCGAAAACCCAAAAGGCGCTCACGCAATAGCCTGTGGGTTAGATGCACCAATAGAGGTGACAGTTAAGGGCTCAACGGGGTATTATTCAGCAGGAATGAACCAGCAAGCAACTGTGAACATAACTGGAAGCGCCGGACCAGGCGTAGCCGAAAATATGATGTCGGGAAAAGTAGTTATAGACGGGGATGCCAGCCAATATGCTGGCGCGACAGGACACGGTGGGCTTTTAGTTATCAAGGGAAACGCCTCCTCACGTTGTGGCATATCCATGAAAGGTATTAACATCGTAGTTCATGGCAGCATCGGTCACATGTCAGCATTTATGGCGCAATCGGGCAACTTGGTCGTGTGCGGCGATGCAGGAGATGCCTTGGGTGATAGCTGCTATGAGGCTCGGCTTTTTGTCCGAGGATCTGTTAAATCACTTGGCGCTGATTGTGAACAAAAAGAAATGCGAGCAGAACATTTAGAAATTCTTAAGGCACTGTTGGCCGAATCCGAAAGTGATGCTAAACCTGAAGAATTCAAGCGATACGGTTCAGCCCGTAACCTTTATAATTTTAATATAGATAACGCGTATTAAGGGAGCACGATATGAACAAATATGATCGCGGCATCCCGCACACCACCCCCCGACAGTCAGCCACTTTCAACCAAGACGTTAATAGTGATATCAGACGCGCTGCTGCTACTGGGATTTATGACATACGTGGTGGCGGGGCAAAGCGTAAACTGCCAACCTTTGACGATCTTCTATTTTTAGGAGCCTCCATTTCACGCTATCCTTTAGAGGGATATAGAGAAAAATGTGATACCAACGTCACAATTGGCGGGCTAAATGCCAAAAACCCTATTCATCTAGACATCCCTATCACAATCGCTGGTATGTCCTTCGGGGCGCTCTCTGGTCCAGCAAAAGAGGCCCTAGGCCGCGGTGCGTCTGAGGCAGGTACATCTACGACTACTGGCGACGGTGGCATGACGCAGGAGGAGCGTGGTCACTCTTCAAAATTAGTATATCAGTACCTCCCTTCGCGCTATGGAATGAACCCCAATGATTTACGTAAAGCCGATGCTATTGAGATTGTTGTGGGCCAAGGTGCAAAGCCAGGTGGCGGCGGTATGCTCCTCGGTCAAAAAATTAGTGACCGAGTTGCGCAAATGCGGAACCTGCCAAAAGGCATAGATCAGCGCTCAGCATGTCGCCATCCCGATTGGACCGGTCCAGATGATTTAGAAATTAAAATTCTGGAACTTCGTGAAATTACAGGCTGGCAGGTGCCAATTTATGTCAAAGTTGCAGGCGCGCGCCCCTATTATGATACTACTTTGGCAATAAAAGCTGGAGCTGACGCTATTGTTCTTGACGGCATGCAAGGCGGAACTGCCGCCACACAAGATGTTTTTATTGAACATGTTGGACAACCAACTTTAGCAATTGTCAGGCCAGCTGTTAAGGCTCTCCAAGATTTAGGAATGCACCGAAAAGTACAGCTTATTCTTTCTGGTGGAATTCGAAGCGGTGCTGATGTTGCCAAGGCAATGGCTCTGGGAGCAGATGCAGTCGCAATTGGCTCGGCAGCGTTGATCGCTTTGGGAGACAACGACCCTAAGTGGGAGGCGGAGTATAATAAGTTAGGCACAACTGCAGGTGCATACGATGACTGGCATGAGGGTCAGGACCCTGCAGGTATTACAACGCAAGATCCAGAATTAATGAAAAGGTTCGATCCCATTGAAGGTGGAAGACGCCTTCGGAATTATTTAAAGGTGATGACATTAGAAGCACAGACTATTGCAAGGGCTTGCGGTAAAAATCACCTCCACAACTTAGAACCAGAGGATTTGGTAGCTTTAACTATGGAAGCGGCTGCAATGGCGCAGGTTCCATTGGCGGGAACAGACTGGTGGCCGGGGAAATCTGGATCATTTTAAAAATAGGGGCTCCATTAAGTGCAAGTGGTGCCCTTTGTAATTGACACTGGAAATAGGGGAGAATGACCATGGCAATAAATCTAGAAAAATTCGCTAAAGATAATGGCGTGAAATACTTCATGATTTCTTTCACTGACCTCTTTGGAGGGCAAAGGGCAAAATTAGTCCCAGCGCGGGCAATAACAGATATGCAGGAGGATGGTGCTGGCTTTGCAGGCTTTGCCACATGGCTAGATATGACGCCAGCACATCCAGATATGCTCGCTGTACCAGATGCTGACGCTGTAATCATTTTGCCATGGAATAAAGAAATTGCATGGGTACCCAGTAACTGCGTTATGGAGGGTGAGGATGTCGCCCAGGCACCGCGCAACGTCCTGCGTCGGTTGATTGCAGAGGCTGCCACCAAAGGTATGCACGTAAAAACTGGTATAGAGGCTGAGTTTTTTCTTTTAACTCCTCAGGGTGATCAAATCTCTGATCCCTACGACACAGCCGCAAAACCTTGCTATGATCAGCAGGCATTTATGCGTCGCTTAGATGTCATCCGAGAAATAAGTGACTATATGCTGGATCTGGGATGGGGCGCCTATCAGAACGACCATGAAGATGCCAACGGCCAATGGGAAATGAACTGGGATTTTGACGACGCGTTGAAAACTGCAGACAAGCATAGTTTTTTCAAATTTATGGCTAAAACTGTTGCCGAAAAACATGGCTACAGGGCCACATTTATGCCGAAACCTGTTGAAGGTTTAACTGGTAATGGCTGTCATGCACATATTTCCGTTTGGGATGCTCCGGGCACTGCTGCAAAAACAAATATTTTTGCAATGGATGCAAACCAAACTAGCCAGACAGCAGAATTAGGCCTTTCTGAAAAGGGAAGGTATTTTTTAGGTGGCATCATGAAACATGCCTCAGCGTTGGCCGCAATTACAAATCCAACCGTAAACAGTTACAAACGGATAAATGCCCCACGTACCACTTCAGGAGCAACCTGGGCGCCAAATACCGTAACCTGGACTGGTAATAATAGAACCCACATGGTCAGGGTCCCGGGTCCTGGACGGTTTGAGTTACGTTTACCTGATGGCGCCGTTAACCCCTATTTATTGCAAGCCGTAATCATTGCAGCAGGCTTGTCAGGCATAGCCTCTCAAGCAGATCCCGGTAAACGGCATGACATTGATATGTATGCTGAAGGGCACAAAGTCCGTGGTGCGCCAAAGCTTCCACTAAATATGTTGGATGCATTGCGGGCATACGACCGAGACAAAGGCCTAAAATCTGCCATGGGTGAAGAGTTTTCAGCAGCATTCCTTAAGATGAAGTACTCAGAGTGGAACGACTTCTGCGGTCATTTTAGTGATTGGGAAAAAGCCAATACTTTAGACATCTAATGAGAGACTAATAGGAAAAAATATGACTAAACGTGTAGCAATTATTGGTTCAGGTCCGTCTGGAATGGCACAATTGCGTGCATTCCAGTCTGCGAGGGATAAGGGTTCAGACATACCAGAGGTTGTTTGTTTCGAAAAACAGTCTGACTGGGGTGGGCTATGGAATTATACGTGGCGCACTGGTGTGGATGAATACGGGAACCAATGCCACGGTTCTATGTATCGTTACCTTTGGTCTAATGGACCAAAAGAAGGACTAGAGTTTGCTGACTACACCTTTGAAGAACATTTTGGTAAGCCAATTGCATCCTATCCACCGCGCGCAGTTTTATTTGATTACATCAAAGGACGGGTAGAAAAAGCCGGCGTACGCAACATGATCAGATTTTCAACCATTGTGCGGGACGTTCGTGCAATAAAGAGTGGTGGATTTGAAGTGACTAGTCGAGACGAGGTCGCTGATACTGATAAATCGGAATTCTTTGATAAAGTAATTGTAGCTACAGGCCATTTTAGCGTACCAAATGTTCCAGAATACCCAGGCTTTGATCAGTTTAACGGTCGCCTAATGCATGCGCATGACTTTCGAGATGCCCGCGAATTTGCAGGCAAAGATCTACTAATTCTGGGTACGTCATATTCTGCAGAAGATATTGGATCACAATGTTGGAAATATGGGGCTAAATCCATAACCGTGGCACATCGTACTGCACCCATGGGCTACGATTGGCCTGAAAATTGGAAGGAAGTCCCAAAGCTAGATCGTGTCGAAGGTCGTACGGCCTACTTTATTGACGGAACGAGCAAGGTTGTTGATGCCATTATCTTATGCACTGGCTACAAACATCACTTTCCATTCTTGTCAGATGATCTCCGCTTGAAAACAGCAAACCGATTGGTAACGGCAGATCTGTATAAAGGTGTGGTCTGGAACAAAAATCCCTCGCTGTTTTATTTAGGCATGCAAGATCAGTGGTACACTTTTAATATGTTTGACGCACAAGCCTGGTGGGTGCGTGATTGTATTATGGACAAAATCTCACTGCCTGATAGTGCATCAATGGCCCAAGATGTCATTAACCGTACAGCCGCAGAAGACGCCATTGAGGATGACTATGGTTGTATCGAATATCAAGGCGCCTACACAATGGAACTTATTGAAGAGACCGATTATCCAAGTTTCGATATTACAGCATCAAATAAAGCTTTCTATGAATGGAAAAAACATAAAAAGAAGGGTATTATGGACTTTCGCAACTACGGTTACGTGAGCCCAATGACCGGGACCAAGGCACCTGAGCATCATACAGCCTGGAAAGATGCATTGGATGACAGCTTAGAAAGCTATCTAAATATATAAGAATTCATAAAGTAGTGAATAAGATTTCTACTTTATGACCTCGGCCTAGATTTTGTGGGGTCAAAGTGGGCGAAAGGAACTATCCTTGCCGGTAAACGCTTCATGTGACCGTCCAACAGGCCAATCTCAACTATTGTGTCTACTTCATGATGGGCCACATCTACACGAGCAAGCGCAATGTTTTTTCCCAAAATCGGTGATCGCACAGACGAAGTCACCTCTCCAATCTGTGCGCGCCCTACGTGCACGCACGCGCCATGGGTCACGTCAATGTTACTATCAATTTCTAGGCCTACTAATTTACGGGCTGGTGTTTCTTTACGCCGGATTAGTGCATCACGCCCAATGAAATCATCTGTCTTTGATTTTAGAGGCACAGTGAACCCTACGCCCGCCTCAAAAGGATCAGTTTGATCACTGAAGTCGTAACCAGCAAAGATTAGGCCTGCCTCAATTCGCACCATATCCAGGGCTTCTAGACCCATCGGCTTCAAACCATGATCTTTTCCAGTAGCCCAGACAGCATCAAATACTGTTTCCGCATGTTTCGGGTGACAAAATATTTCATAACCTAACTCACCCGTATATCCTGTGCGCGAAATAACAATTGGTACACCCTGATCATCTCCAATTCTAGCTGGAGCAAACCGAAACCATGCAAGCTCCTCTAAAGTTGGTTGATGCGGCGCTGTCCAAATTATTTTTTTTAGTAAATCTCGGCTCTCAGGTCCCTGCACTGCTATATTATGCTGCATATCAGTAGAAGAGCGAACCAAAACCTTAAGGTCTAACTTTTTGGCCTGCTCACGGATCCACTCGCCACCATAATCCGAACCACCAATCCAGCGAAAATTGTCCCTACCAAGACGAAAAACTGTCCCATCATCAATCATCCCACCATGCTGATAACACATGGCAGTATAAACAACGCCACCAATAGGAAGCGTCTTCATATTCCGCGTGAATATATACTGACAAAGGGCCTCAGAATCTGGCCCCGTAATCTCAAACTTTCTTAAGGCACTGAGATCTAACACTACAGACTTTTCACGGCAGGCATAGTATTCTTCCAATGGGCCAGCCTGTGAGAAACTGTTTGCCAACCAATAACCATTATACTCAATAAAGTTGCGCGTATGCTTTGCAAAGCTATTATGAAAGCCAGTTTCTTTTGTCATCTGAGGCTCCGATTCTGGCGTGGCCCGAAAAGCCATCGCGCGTTTGAAAGGTTTTGCACCGTCGTAAGTCCGCACGTGTATGTCAGTTAGGTTCCAACCATTGGCAGGCGTTGTGTCGTCTGGACATGAAGAACTGACGCAAACCAGGTCCGTAAGCGCACGTAAAAGTACATAATCGCCAGGACGTGACCATGGCTCATCACCATACATTACGCCATGATCATCTATCGCAGTATTAAAAAAGAAATTAATAGCCATCCAACCTGCACGAGGTGCAACGCCATGCTCACTTAAAACTTGGTTGAAGTTCTCCGAACAGTTCGGATGACCGGGATAACCAATATCATCATAATATTTGGCGGCACAGGCTAAGGCAAAAGCATCGTGTCTACCACATGTGTCTTGAATGACTTCCACAAGCGGCAACATATCTTGATCATAATATTTGGCATGCAAGCCTGGCATAGGATAAGCATGGCCCATGAGGGTACGAGTTGTAGTCACATCTAAAGCATGCTCAACAGCTTTATCGAGCTTTCGAGCTGAAAAACATTGGAAATCAGAACATTGGCGTCCATCCACATCATAAATCTGTATATAGTCTCCAGCCTTGACAAAGTAGCTTTGGGCCGTTGCAGGGTGAATCCTAATGTCCGCAAGCGGGTCTGCAAGTGGGTCGGGTAACTCAAATTTTGTAATCTGCTTTATGACTGCACGCTTGAGCGTCACCACCAAAGGCGTGGCCGTATTCTGCAACGTGAAATCCATTATCCCACCGGGCGCCGCTATTACAACACTACCATCTCGTTCAACTATAAATTGGGCTATATCCTTGGCCACTGTTGTAGCATCGAAGCACTCAACGGCGTTAGACTCAGCTAGATCAACTCCTCGTGCTTCTAATCCTAACCATACAGACCTCAAAGAAGGATCTCGACTAGATAGTAATTTCTTCAGCCCAGTCCCGTTTGAATTAGAATTTTTTCCTAAGATTCTAGCGTCACTTTTGCCTTTACTATCTAAAGCTAAGAGTTGGCACACTTGCCCTCCCTCTTCATTAATTATGGTAATACGATCGCCAGTTTCCACTGAAATCAAAATTGCGCCGCACCCCGGTACAACATAGCGCTCAGTCCCTGGTTCTAATGAGAACACTGAGGGCGAAAAAACTTCACTCGGCTTGGGAGGTCCAGATTGAACCGTAGGATATATATCATCCAGCATATTTCCATCTCCAAACTACTTAATTTGCATTAGCGGAATAAATCTTTAATTAGAAGAATATCCGATCAGCCCTAATTCAGCAAGAACCAGATAACATTCATGAATAACAATCAAATTAATTTTTTGGATTGGGTCTTATTCATAATATCAGCACTTGGGTTAATTATTTATTCACTTGGAAGTGTTTGGGGAGTTTGGGGTTTCATTTTTTTCCTAATAGCGTTCTATAACTTTTTAATTCCTTTCTTTCGGGCTGATAAATGATTGTTTCATTAACTCTAGGTGTCTTAGCCGCTTTGTGTTGGGGCATCCATGATATCTGCATTCGTTACATAAGCCAAAAAACTGGTATATTTCCTGCCATTTTTACGGTCCTAACATTTGGGACCATAATCCTGGCGCCTGTGTGCCTGTACTTTGGAAATTGGGAGAATCTAACTGGTTTTGCCATCTGGCACTCCAGTATTTCAGGTGCGCTATTCACGCTGGCTTGTATTGGTCTATACAAGGCATTTGCTATAGGCCCAGTAAGTTTAGTTGCACCCATTGTAGGTTCCTATCCAATTATGTCAGTAGGTTTAGCTATTTGGAATGGTGGGTCTATTACACTGATTCAAGTAATGTCTGTGTTTGGGATACTCCTAGGTATCACAATAGTTGCACACGGAGACAATGATAATGGCACTCAAAATCGTAAGTATGCCATCGTATGGGCAGTTTCCAGCGCCGTAGGATTCTTTGGCAGTTTCGCATTTGGCCAGGCTGCTGCAGGATTGGGAGCAGAACTGCCCGTAATCTGGCTTGCACGGATTGCTGGTATAGTTGCACTACTTTTGATTACTGTACCTCTTCGTTTAGATATACTTCCTAATCTGAGACAAATCCCAACACTAGCAGTGATGGGCCTACTCGATGCAACCGCGTTAGCTGTAGTAATTTATGCAGGCACCCAAGAATTTGCGGTATTTGCAACAGTAACCGCATCCACATTTGGTCTGGTCACAGTAGTTTTGGCTTGGGCGTTTTTGAGAGAAAAAATGACTCCAAAACAGTGGCTCGGTGTCACTTTAGTTTTTATAGCCATCGGACTTATAGGTCTTAAATGATATTTACCCTAAATATCATAAAAATCTAAATTTCCACTTAGGTTAAGAAGTTAATTTTTGTAAAATTTATATTTCTTGTTGGAAGTGCTTAATGACAGATTTAATTGGGTTTTGTGCAGCCTGACCAAGTCCACAAATGGATGCGTCCGCCATAGTGGTAGTAAGCTCAACCAATAGCTGCTGGTCCCAATTTTTAGCTCCCATTAGTTTTACTGCCTTTTCACAACCAACCCGGCACGGCGTACACTGACCACAGCTTTCATCTTCAAAAAACTTTAGCATATTTAGGGCAGCAGCACGCGCACTGTCTTGATCTGAGAGCACAACAACCGCTGCAGAGCCAATAAATGTGTCAAGCGCTTGCAGAGTATCAAAATCCAGTGGAACGTCATGAATTGACGCTGGAAGTAAGCCTGAAGATGGCCCACCCGGCTGATAGGCCTTGAATATGTGTCCCGCTAACATTCCGCCACTAGCCGCAATGATGTCCGTGATGGTTGAGCCAGCAGGTAACAAATATACTCCTGGTTTTTGTACCCGACCAGAGACCGAATAGCTGCGTAGACCGCGCCGTCCATTGTGCTCTGTAGTGTTTAGACACTCAGGTCCTTCACGCACAATACGTGCCACCCACAGTAGTGTTTCTACATTGTGCACCAATGTTGGCCGACTATGAATGCCTACTGCTGCGACAAAGGGTGGACGGTGTCTTGGCAGTCCCCGTTTCCCCTCAATGCTTTCAATCATCGCACTTTCTTCACCACAAATATAGGCGCCAGCACCACGTCGTAAATCAATGTAACCCTCTGGAACTAAGCCTGCGGCCTCCAAAGCAATAATTTCAGCCGCCAAGATGTGAAGTACAGCAGGATACTCATCTCGCATGTATATAAAGCAAGTATCAGCCTCTACAGCCCAGGCGGCAATCAACATACCTTCCAGAAACAAATGTGGGGTTCGTTCCAGATAGTAACGATCCTTAAAAGTCCCAGGCTCACCTTCATCACCATTCACTGCAAGGTAGCGTGGACCAGCATTACCACGCACAAATCCCCATTTGGTGCCAGATGGGAAGCCAGCGCCACCTAATCCACGCAAACCACTTTCCTTAACCTGGGCCTGCACGTTTTCCCAATTCCCACCAGCACGCAGCTTCAGCAACTCACTATAACCACCACCAGCTTTATAGGATATTAGGGTTTCATAGTCTGGGATATCAGCATGAATATGATTGCCTTCAATAGCAGATGCCACTTTTTCAGGTGTCGCATGATCAATGTGATGATGCCCCAACTCCAGCACTGGAGCGGTATCACAACGCCCCATGCAAGGCGCACGCACCACCCGAACTTCGGTTGGATCTAATCCAGACTTCAAAGCCTCCTGCAAAGCGGTAGCCCCAGCCAATTCACATGATAAACTATCACACACACGCACAGTTAGTGCCGGTGGTGGAGTTTCGTCTTCCTTTACGACATCAAAGTGAGCATAAAAAGTCGCCACCTCATAAATCTCCGCCTGACTCAAACGCATCTCTTCCGCCAAAGCCCGCATATGTCCGGCTGAAATATGACCGTATGCATCCTGAATTAAATGCAGAAATTCAATCAACAAGTCACGACGTCTAGGCATGTCACCTAAAAGCTTTTTAACCTCTGACCATGCCAAGTCTTCAACCTGCCGTCCCTTTGGACGCGAACGACCTTTACCAGATCCAGACTTCCAAACACCCTTGGTTGAAGCGGTAGACATTATGCCGATTCCTTGTTCATTGTACTTTCCTTTAGTTAAACTTATTTCCCTGTGGGTCAATGAATCTGCTGAATAGACATTAGATTATTACTGGCATCAATTTTC
>CAJWTH010000048.1 GCA_913047725.1 uncultured Planktomarina sp. | reverse complement strand
ACAGGCCTAGAGAAAGAATGCGGTTATTCAGTGTTTGGACCTATGTCTATACATGCTGACCTCCATTAATAGAAATTTCAGCTCCGGTGACATAGCTAGAATTTTCTGAACATAGGAAATAGATTGCGTTTGCTACTTCGCTTGGTTGTCCGATACGGCGCAGGGGTAGTCCAGCAATAATCTGGTCTGTGCCTTCGCTCAAAATATCTGTTTCTACCTCGCCCGGAGCAATGGCATTTACTCTCACACCAAGGGGACCGAAATCATGTGCCATTTCTCTTGTGAGGGTGGCCAGAGCTGCCTTAGAGGTAGCGTAGGCGGATCCGGCAAAAGGATGGACCCGACTACCAGCGATTGAAGTGACGTTTACTACGGCTCCTTTGGCCGCCGCCAGTTCATCTTTAAGAGCTTTTGCTAATAAAATTGGAGCAAAAAAGTTTGATTGGAATACCGTATGCCAGAGCTCCAAGTCTGTCTCAAGTGTGTTCATTCGGGTTCCATTTGTGGACTTAGGTGAGGCGCCTGCATTGTTAATCAATGCGTGTAACTTACCATCTAATTTATTTTTAATTTCTTCTGTTGCCGCGATAGTACTTTGTGGATTTGCTAAGTCGACTTGGATATGATTTTCTTGCCCACCTGGCCACGGACAGCGCTCATCAAATGCTAGTCTTGAGCAAGTTAGTACTCGCCAGCCAGCGTTGCTAAACTGCTTGACAGTGGCATGTCCAATACCGCGGCTGGCACCCGTAAGGACAACAATTTTCTGTTCTTTTTCTATGGTCCTTAGTCCCCCTATAGGCAAATCAGAAATGAAGTTTTGATCATAATCTAATTGGTAAATAATTTTATAAGAGATTTAATGTCTGGGCCAGAAACGTGCCTCAAATGGTTTTTCAGTTGAAGAAGAAAACATTTTCTTTTGGACTTTAGTAAAGTTGCCAGAAAGAATATTCAAAATATCTGTGAAGGGTTTAAGATACATATCACCAATACTTCTTGGCGCTGCTGGATCTCCTGTTAAGCCATAAGTAATTTCTTTGTCTTCTTCGGACAGATGCAGCGAACCGAATAGCCAGTCCCAAATTGCTAAAGCTGCACCAAAATTTTTGTCATAATGTTCTTGGGCAATAGAATGGTGCAATTGATGCTGCGCTGGTGAGATAAAAATGTACTCCAACCATTTCCAATATCTGATGTTAATGTGCGAGTGCCTTAGGTTTGACCCAGTCATATGAAAAAAGAAAACTAAAATATTAACGCCAACAATTGTATAAAGGTCAACAGCGTTGCCAAAAAGAAAAAAGAAAATAGAAATAACAACACCCTGTGATACAGCACTTCTTAGGCCAAATAAGATACCTTCAGCTGGGTGTACTCGATATACAGTAATTGGTGTCATGGTCTCTGCTGAGTGGTGAACTTTGTGGAAAGCCCACAATATGGACCAATTATGCATCCAGCGATGCACAAAGTATTTTGTGAAATCATCGACGACAAACATAGCCACTGAGAACAGTGCAATCACTAGCGGTTGGCTGAGGCCTGAAAATTGTCCTGAATAGAATATATTTTGACGATGCAACGCATAGTAAATTAATGTGGCTATGGCTATTTGTGTTATGAGCAGGGGCGAAATAAAAAGTGAAAAAGCTCTATTAATAAAAAATATTTTGTAATCAATCTGGGCTGACTTCGAAAAAAATACTTTACGGTTAAAAATTTGGAAATGTGCTTTTTTTAAAGAAGTTCTACGGATTACTACCAACCATAAGTAAGCTATTCCCAAAGATAGGATTAGATAACCCAGAAATATTCGTTTTTTGGGATCGATAAAGTCAGATAAAAAACTATTGAAAACCTCAGTAATTTCCATATTCAAATCCACTTCAGGCGTCCGGATGACCCAAGTAATGGATCACCCGAATAAGTTTTTAGTCAGTTTCGGCGTTACTTTGAGTACCAAGCTTGTCAGCTAGGGCGCCAAGATCTGCCAACTGGTCATTTACTCGCGAAGATACTGAGAACTTGTTTACCATAAGCTGTTGTACTTGCAGCAGTTGTAGTTGGTAGTCGTTCCAAGTCATTCTTTTATCGCGCTTAAACTCACCACTTGATGTAACACCAGTTACGTAAGAGTTATCTAATGTTACTGGCCCAAATAATATCAAATCATTCATTGTCCCAGCAGTCTCTCCTAGGTTGTTACGTCCGCTCTGTAGCGCCATTGAGAAACCTTTTAATTCACCCCAATGCTTTACATAGCCGCGATACACCTTTGCCACGTCTGCGCCATCTTCTTGCATTTTGCTGATATCTTTGTAAGCAGATCCTGCATATTTGAATACTGCTTCAGCTAGAACTTGCTCCCAGTTAGATTCGATTACGGCTGCGTGCGACTTCAGCGAGGAACGCTGCGCATCTGTGAGCACTGCGCCATTTGCTGACGTAATCAGCATCCGACCATCAACATAAGACTGCATTATAGTATTCAGGTAATTTGTACTTTTACTTCCTGAACGATCAAATGCGGCAGCATAATAAGCGGGCCCAAAAACCATTTCTGTTTTCAGGTCAATTACGCCGTCGCCATTAGCGTCTGCTGAGGCTACGTCTTTACGTTTTGCTATTCCGTATGCTTGATCTGCTGACAGGGCTAGGGTGTGTGCTGCAGCACCAAAATATCCGAAGCCCTCATCCCATACATGTTCTTTACCAGTATAAGCTGTACCGTCTTTGTACGGCTTGTTGTTAGGCTTTGTGTCTGCTTCTAATTTTTCATCTAAATAGTTGTCGACAGCCTGGCTATAAGCCATAGCTCCCATTGTAAATTTGGAGATTAATTGAGCCCAATCATAACCGTTGTCTGCATCAAAACCTTTAGTTGCCACAGAGGCACGTTCAATCATGTGCATTGCGACGTCCCGACCCTTCATTGATCCTGGCCATGCCAGCATTGCACCATTATAGAACTTACCTTCGATATTCTTGCCAGATGAAATCTCGTTTAAGGTGCCCTGTTTAATTACAAAGCCATCTTTAGTGAGAGGGGCTAGGATCGCTTTATTTTTGTCTGACCCAGAAAAGTATGCGAGCATCTCAGCTTTAAGCGACGCCGCGTTGGCACCACCATCACCGCGTCCAGCCAACACTTTAAGGCTGTCGTGTAGCACGTGGCGCGCAATTTGTCCGGAATAGGACACAGAATTTTCTTTGTCGCCACTATAGCTTTGCAAAGTTACTGGAAACGGGCCGTACGTAGTTGCATGGCCGCCTGCGTGTACTGCGGTTATTGGCAGTATGGTTGCCCCAATGATAGTTGAGCATTTAAGCATTGATTTAAACATGTCTCACCTTTTAAAGTTTCTTACTGAAAGAGTCGGGTTATTTCCGATTTTTTTAATCGGATATATCTGCCAGGGTGTCAAGCTAGTTTTGGAATATAAAAATTTTTTAAGGTTTTGATTTTGTAAGGTTATAAATATCAAAAAAAATATCTTAAAAACAGTAATTTAATTTTAAAACTTTTTAAGCTAAGAAGTAATATGCTTTTGATTTTGGCCTAAATCTAGCATGATTTTTTTTCATTAGAACTAGATACTTGACAAAATTAGTCAGATTTATATCTACTGGACCCTGGGTGGTGACCGATTTGTGTCTCACCAGAGACAAGACCGCTTCAACTGAGGCGTCGTTATGCAGGCCTACATTGAGGTGGAAACTTATATGCGCAATCAACCAAAAAATAATGCTTTGAACATCGCAAAGGGTAGTTGCCATCAAGCTGTACAGGAGGGAGATGTTTCGCTCACCTCCCTACAACTTGAGGCCACTGAATATTCTATACTCAGCGCGGCTCGGTTTTTCTTTTCTTCGTTTGCAAATCCAGAAACACCGTCATGGATGACAGTGGTGATTGCCAGCGAAGACTTTTTTCCAGTGAAAGACAGTGCGCGCATTGTACAAGCGATATTAGTCGTAATTCATCAAGTCAGATTATCGCGCAAATCAACCCTACGATTTTCCAATCCGCATTGTGTGGACTGTCAAAACAATGTGACCGCTGAAGAGCGTCATTTTATTTCGATGTTTAGAAAAATGAGTGCCAATCGTCCTGAGGCAGCGGTCACCCACGCCATGCTTTTGTGCGAGGGAAATCAGACATCCAGCCTATTGGATTCAGTTAATAAACTTATAACACTTTTAGAGATGAATAATCTCAAAATACCAATGTATTTGGAAGTTTGATGATTTATATGAATTTTATGGATATCCTTTTGAACTAAACTGGTTAGTGCAGTGAACAAAGTTGTGATCACTGAGGCCAGCCGCAGTCATCAGGCAAGCTATTAGTCAACTAGTCGGTTTTTCACACCGCCATCATCCTACTCCCACTTCTGAGAAAAGCTTAACTTCTCTGATTTTATTTTAGTGTGATACTTTAAAGCAGTTGTAATTTGATTTAATAATCTCTGATCTCTGAGATCTAGAATTAGCAGGTTCTCTGTTCTTGACAGCTGATATAAAAAATCGATATTATTAAACATTGATACAAAAAATAGATTAATTTAAGATCTAACGTTACCCAAAATTTAAAAAATTTAATAAAAATTTGTTTTTACACTTTTAATGAATTGCAGAGGTGCAGAATGAAAGACGTTAAGATTGAAACTATCACTCAAGCTTTTTTGGACTATTGTGGTGAGGACACAGATCCGCGAACCATGTTTGTTCTGAAAAAAATGGTCGAACACTTACATGCCTTCGCTATCGAAACGCAACTCTCGCATTCAGAGTGGATGCGTGGACTAGAGTTTATGTATCAGGCTGGTGAAATATCGACGCCAGAACGCAATGAATTTGTCTTGGCTTCAGATGTTACTGGATTGTCATCCCTTGTAGACATGATTGGTTCACAACATGAGGGAACGTCCTCAAGTGTGCTGGGTCCATTCCACGTAACGGGTGCGCCTGAAATACCGGTAGGCGGTGACCTTAAAAATGATAATGACGGTGCCACAGTAGTTATTGAGGGTCTCGTCAGAAGCACTGAAAATATACCCATTGAAGGCGCAGTAATTGAACTTTGGCAAACTGCAACAAATGGTCTTTATTCCAATCAAGATCCAGTTCAACCAGATTATAATTTGAGATGTTCCATGACTGTTGGAAAAGATGGGCGCTACGCGATAACTACCGTTAAGCCTGCACCCTACAAAATCCCAGATGATGGTCCAGTAGGTGATCTGTTGCGGGCGACTGGGCGAAATGCCTGGCGACCCTCACACCTTCATTTTATAATACAGGCGCCAGGTTATAGATCCCTAGTCACAGAAGTCTTTTCTAGCGATGACCCGTATCTTAACACTGATGCTGTGTTTGGCGTTCGTGATGATCTAGTAATGGATTATCAGGAATGTAGAAATTTAGAAGAATTACCGGATGATCTTTCTATAGGTCGTGATGTCACAGTCCCTTTTTATAAAGTGGATTTTGATTTTGTGCTTGTTCCTGAATAATCTAAATAACCCAACTGAAAGGCCCCTACATGCGAGAAAATCATTTTGAAGATGGAAAGTGGTGGGTTAGCCCATACAATTTTGAACCGGAAGTCCGTGCAAGTTTAGAATTGCCAGAAAAAGTCGAAATTCATGACGCAACACTCAGAGATGGTGAGCAAACGCCAGGCGTTGTTTTTTCTATTGATGACAAAATTGCCATCGCAACCAAGTTAGATGAATTAGGGGTAGACCGAATTGAAGCAGGTATGCCTGCAGTATCTACACAAGATGCTGAAGCAATAACCGAAATCTCAAAACTGGGGCTAAAGTCTAAGATATTTACATTTGCTCGAGCAATGCAAAAAGATATCGATATGGCTTTGGACTGCGGAGCTGATGGTGTTGTTATCGAGGTTCCAATTGGCTACCCAAAATTAACTACACAATTCGGATGGACTTGGCGCGATGTATTTGAAAAGACAGCGCCGGTTATAAATTATGCAAAAGAGAATGGCTTGCACGCTTTATTTTTTCCATATGACACGACGCGCGCATTGCCTGATGATCTCAGCAACTTATGCAAAGCAATAATGGATACTTCACCACCAGATTCTATTGGTATTGTAGATACGATGGGTTGTGCAACACCCGAGGCAATTAAACATATGGTGCGTTGGGTTAAAGGTATGACTGGCCTCCCAATAGAGATCCACACTCATAACGATTTTGGTATGGGGGTCGCTACCGAACTTGCAGCAGTCACTGCTGGTGCGGAATGTGTTCACAGCTGTGCAAACGGTTTGGGAGAACGTACTGGCAATGCTGCACTCGAGGAACTTATGATGGGCCTCCACTTGCTGTATGGCTATGACACTAAATATCAGCTCGATAAAATTCCAGAATTAGGCGCCTTAATATCTGAGAGGGCTAACATACCAATTGCCCGAAATAAGCCCGTTTTGGGTCATGGGAATTTTATACGAGAATCGGGAATTGGTATAAATTTTGTTATGAACGATCCCTTGGTTATGTTTGGAACACATCCGTCTCTAACTGGAAAAGTGGGCGAAGTAGTTCTTGGCAAAAAGTCTGGAAAAGCTTCCATTATTTACAAGATGGGTGAACTTGGAATGGGTTCCCTTGAGGATGAAAAAATTGGGCTTATTTTGGATGAGGTAAAATCGACGGGTATCGCTAAACGTGATGTACTCACAAATGAGGAATTCACGAATATTGTCGTGGCCGTGATGGCTAAATAACATTGTAATCCATTTTAGAAATGGATTTTAATTTAGCCGAAAGAAAAGACAGATGATAAAATTTTTTCACTCTCCTGGTAGCTGCTCAGATGGAATTCTTCTGCTTTTGCAGGAACTTCATGTTGAGTTTGAGACGGAAATTATAAATCTTAAGAAAGGGATGCAACATGACCCCGCGTTCCTAGCGGTAAACCCCAAGGGAAAGGTACCGTCACTCTTGCTTGAGGATGGCTCTACACTAACCGAATTTCAGACTATCGCTTACTGGCTAGTTGCAACATTCAAAAAAAGTAACTTGTGGCCTGATACTCTCGAAAAACAGGCTCAAACGCTTGAGGTGTTGGACTTCATTGTGGGCTCAGTGCACATGCGAGGTTTCACATTTGTTAAAATGCCAAAGAAGTTTCAGCTAGATGAGAAAGGAACAGAAGACTTGCGTAGCTTTGGGCGCTCTGAAGCTGAAAAAGGGCTCAAACACCTCGGATCAATTCTGGGAACTTCAAAATATTTATTTGGAAACTTTGGCGTTGCCGATGCAGCACTTTTTTATGTGCTTACGTGGGCTGAACAGGAGGGAATTCCACATAGTAATAACTTAAAGAAATTCTTGGATAGGGTGCGAGGTAGACCTGCGTATCAGCTGGCCTTCAGTACACAATGATTAATTAACGCCCAATACAAAATAATAATCGTTATAAGCAGAGAAAAAAAATGGCGACCGAAAAATCAATATTATTGACAAAAATGGACTCCCTAGAGGATCAAACCAAATTCCAATCCCGCACTAGTCAAGCCTACTCCTCGATGCGGTCTGATATTATTACAGGTATCCTTCGACCTGGCCATAAACTGAAAATTGAGGAGCTGACCAAGGCCTATGGCGTTGGCTCATCTCCCATACGTGAAGCGCTTTCGTTACTAACGTCTGACACGCTTGTGACCCGCAACGATCAGCGTGGGTTCAGGGTTGTTGAAGTTTCTACAGAGGAATTTGATGAGCTACTGAAAACTAGAGTTCTGGTTGAGCAACTCGCATTAAAAGAGTCGATGCTTAATGGAGATGATGCTTGGGAAGAAAAAATAATATTGGCCGCACATAGACTGTCTAGGTTACCGCGGTCTGCGTCACCAGACATTTTTGTCGCCAATGATGAGTGGGATAGTCTTCACAAGAAATTTCACATGTCGCTTATAAGTGCGTGCGGATCTTCTATCTTAATAAAATTTTGTGATCAGCTTTATGATCAAAATACCCGTTACCGGCATTTAGCTGCTCCACGATCATATCCAATGCGTGACATTAATGTGGAACATGATGCCTTATCAACTGCGGTAGTGTCTCGAAACAAAGAGAGTTCTTTAAATCTTTTAGCTGATCACTACCAGCGGACTGGTTCTCGACTGAGAAGTGATATCGTAGCTCTATTGAACTCCTGAACCGAATGTATGGCTCAAGAAATAGGCTGATAGATTAGTCCCTAGCAACAAAAGTAAGGTACTCAGTACCGCTCCCATACATCATACTTTTTCCATAATTTACAACTAGATTTTTCCATCATGTACTCCCCAAAGTCTCTACCGTTGATACTACAGTACCCAACTAAGCGGTCATATGTTTTGGCACCAGTTAGCTCACATTTTGCTGGTAGTCCTAAAAACTGCAATGCTAATTTGGTTGCGTGATCGCCCCCCACAGTTCCACGTTCTGGGCAGTCTAACGCTGATAGTCTTATGGCAATGCCCTGAACCTCTATAGTATCGCCATCCCGTACGTGAGTGATTTTGCCATTTAGTACTTTTGCTTTAGCTTTTATATTAGTTTCTAATTTCTTCACTGCATGACAATGATATTCTTCTAGGCCTAAATGACAGCCTTGGCTGTTTACTCCACCACTATGGGCCCCTATTTTTGCAGCAACCATGACAAATAATATTAAGTTAATAAAAAATTTCAGCATATTGAAACCATTTTTGTTTTCATTTTATTGGCTAGTTAGTTCAACACATCGAAAAGGCACAAAATTTTTAAATTGCAATTTATATATTATAGTTTTTTCACAATAATTTTATGAAATGGGTAGTGCTGTCACATTGCCTTGACGGATACTGCCATCTGGTAAAGCTACCTTAATGGCCTGACCTGCCTCCCAAAAATTTCTATCGATCATGGATTGACCGATATTTTTTTTGAGGCGGGGTGACCATATTCCTGATGTAATTTGGCCAATTTGCAGATCACCCACAAGAACAGGCCAAGGCTTTGCACAAGTGGGGCAGGGATCTCCACCAAAAACTACACCTCTGATTTCTCGGGTTACGCCCTCCGCTGCGATTTTTTGTAAGGCGGCTCGTCCAATATAATCGATTGAGCCATCCGTAACGCAAAACTTACCATGACCGATTTCAAATGGATTGTTTTCACGTGTCATCTCGTTACCGTATGAGAATAAGCCCCCTTCAATTCTTTCGATTAGATTTGGACATCCCACTGATATATTGAACGGAAGGCCGGCCTCCCAGATAGTGTCCCAAAGCTCTGGGCCCAAATGACTGCCATTTAAATAAATTTCAAAACCGCCTTGTCTTGAATAACCCGAACGCGCCATTAATTGCTGCGTCCCTTGGAATTCAATCCAATTATATTTGAAGAAACCAATATTCCGTATGTCATTTCCAAAAACTGAGGCTAGTAAATCCTCAGCTTTTGGCCCCTGAATGGCGAGAGTGTTAACGTCTGGTTCGGTTATCTCAACATCCATGCCACGCCCAAGTGCCAAACCCATCGCGTATAAAAGCAAATCACTGTCAGCAATCGAAAGCCAGAACTGGTCTTCAGCTAGTTTTAACATAACTGGATCGTTTATCATCCCCCCGTTTGCATCAATGATCGGAATATAAAAACAATCCCCCACTTTAGCTTTAGAGATGTTGCGTGGTGTCATCCATTGAACAAGTGCAGCTGCGTCAGGTCCTGTAATTTGAACTTGGCGCTGAACCGAGACATCCCAAATCTGAACATACTTTCTTAGGTGCCAATAGTCTTCCTCAACAGTAGTGCCAAACGCCTTAGGCAGTAACATATGGTTAACAACGGAAAAGCCTCTAACTCCTGCCTCTTCAACCTTCCCGGTATATGGCGTTCGCCGAATGCGTCGTGACATATTCAGGCCGTCCATTATGCTGAACTCCACATTGAATATGAGTTTGGACTAAGTATTATGGGCATGTGGTACAAACCACTTGGGTCCAACATCTCAAATCGTAATACGATTTGAGTAACCGTTGCGTTGGTTCCCCGGGCAGTCCAATAGGCTTTTGTACCGAACGCCAGTTCATAAGTGGCTTGGGTATCAATCCTTTCGTCACTGATGTTTTGTGATAACCGGCCACCATCATCCATGTAACCGTCAAACATTATCTCACCACTATCAAGATTAGTGAATGTAACCTTAATGCCGCCCGCATGTGTGCCGTCGGTACCATTTAGCGTATGGGATGAAAGGATTGCCATTATTCGATCGAAGCCTTGTCGCGTTTGTCTGAGGTTGCCGCCACAATTGGGCTTATTACGCCGCGACATTTTACATTAACGATTGCTGTCTTGCCGCTAGCCATAGCCCTTTTCAAGGCAGGCACTAATTGGTCACGTGTTTCAACTAGTTCTCCATGCCCACCAAGCCCCTCGCACATAGAATGAAATGGAATATCACGGAAATCGGTAGCAAAGTGTTTGCCATTTGCAAAAAGCCGTTCCTGTTGCTGGCTAATGCAATCCAACCCACCATTATTGTCTATGACGATTGTAATTGGCAGATTATCTTGGAATGCAGATTCAATTGAAAGCCCACCCGATAAGAAAGCGCCATCACCAGAGATTACAACGACGTTACGTTTGGGGTTCAAGGCTTTGGCTGACACGCCAAACGAAACGCCAACCCCAAGTAGCGAATAATTACCTGGATGCATAATGCCGCCCAACTTTTGTCCATTCCAGCCGGCCATATTGACCGCAATCTCTGACCAAAAGTGTGTGTTGCCACCGTCAAAGATCAGCCAATCATCATCACCAATCTGAGTTTGAACATCCAATGAAAGTTGTAGGGGATGCATTTTCCCTGGTTTGGCAGTTTCTTTAGCTATGTGTGCGTACCACTCTTCTACCCAAACTTTGCGGCGGTCGCGTTGTAAATCAAACCATTCAGGCCAAGTTTTATCTACTTCAAACAATGCATCAAGGAATGCAGCAGGGTCCGAAAGCAGTACCTCGTCAGCAGCTTGGTTGTATTCCAATTCCTCATGGCTGCCATTGATGCATATAAGGGTTTGATCAGCTGGAAAAAAAGGTGGATTTCCAAAATTCATCTGATTATCTAAGCGTCCACCAATCATCAAAATGAGATCAGCTTCATGAATGGCTGGCTTTGAAGGATGATATTGGTGGAAATCAGCTAGGCCCATGTATGCCTCGCATTCTTCTCCTAATAGTTTGGAGTGGTATGGAACATTGAAAATTGGGAGGCGCTTTATTTTTCCCACTTTTTCAAGTTTTTTTTCCGCTTTTGACCACCAAATACCGTGGCCGCCTATGATTATTGGACGGCTCGCTTTGCGAACCATATTGAGAACTATCTCAAGTGCTGATGGATCTGGCCAGGCGCGTGGCACTGGGCGATCGCTGCGATTGAAGGGGCGTTCCTGGAGACCGGCGTCTGGTTCAAATGAAGAGAACATAATATCGACGGGAAGTGAGATGTGGACGGGGCCAGGATACCCAGTTGTCGCAGCATTCCATGCGCGGTTTACGAATTCACTTATTCGTTCTCCATCTGTAATTTGTACAGAATATTTTACCAGAGGAGCAGCGATAGCGACATCATCAATTTCTTTAAACCCACCTGCGCCTTGTCTTTTTAATGTCGACGAACCCGTAACGAAAATCACTGGGCTGCGTTCACCACCAGCCTCAAGCATTGCGGGCACAGCATTTGCAAAACCTTCTGGACCTACAAGACATACTACGGGCTTGCGTGTAATCCGTGCGTGACCATCGGCCAAGTGGCCAGCTATCTGTTCGTGTGGCGTATTGATGACGGGCATTTGGCATTCCATGAATCCCTCCAACGCAGGATTGCAAAATCCTCCTGCAAGAGTGAATACATGATCTACCCCTTTTTTATGAAGGGCGCGGGCGAGTAATGCTCCACCTCTAATTTTTTTGGGCTTAGTCATTTCCTTATCTCACTTCCGGTATTGCCAGTAATTTATTAAGTCGTCAGTTTTTAAATTCCGCGCTTTACTATCGAGTGGCTGTTACATCAAAAATCACATTTTTTTTGAGGTCGCTTATAGACGTCATTCCTAGCTGAGCCAGTACAACACTAATGTCCTCCGTAAAACACTTCAAAAGAGCATTTAATCCAGTGACGCCTTCGGCGCCCAATGCGAGGAGTGCCGGCCGGCCCAACATTACAAAATCGGCACCGAGCGCCAAAGCTTTGATTACATCTTCGCCATTGCGAACGCCACTGTCGAATAGAAGAGGGAAATCAGAACTCACTGCTGATCTTATTAATGGAAGAAGTCGTATTGCGGGGGGCACACTGTCAAGCTGTCGTCCGCCGTGGTTGGACACATATATTGCATCTGCTCCAAGGCTTTGCACTCGTTGCGCGTCCTCAGTAGATGTCACCCCTTTTACAATTAACTTGCCAGGCCATTTTTTACGAAGCAATTGAAAAAAATCCCAGTTGGCGCCGGCTCTATTACCACTGCGGTTAAATTTTGAGTTTCCATCTTTATCTACAAAGTTTTTTGGACTGGGTGCACCTGCTGTCAGCGTTCCTAGCGACCATCTTGGGTGAGTAGCAAAATCCCAGAATGCTCTGGGCGTCATTTTAAAAGGAAGATTAAAGCCATTTCGTAAATCACGAACACGGCGAGAAACTTGTGGCACGTCAACCGTTAGAACAAGGGTCTCAAATCCAGCTTTGAGTGCACGGTCGACCATCGACATGGAGGCTTCTTCTGAAGAACTGAAGTAGAGTTGGAACCAAGCCCGATGTCCGGCCCATTTTGCCATATCTTCTATTGAACTTGAGGCTGCGGATGATAGGCATATTGGAAAATTAAATTTGTTAGCCATTTCTGCCAAAAACCTATCTGCATTTGGGCATGCTAGATTGCACATACCCATAGGCGCCACACCAAATGGTACGTTGAACGACTGATCTAATATTGACGCTGTCAGAGAGCGTTGTGAAACATTTTCCATAACACGTGGTTGAAGCATAATGTTATCAAAGGCGGCTTCATTACGTGATACGCCAACCTCACGACCTGCGGCACCTTCAATGAAATCGTAAACCATTCTTGGCAACCGCCTGCGCGCAATGCGTCTGGCATCTTCTGTAGAAAATATGTGGCTTTTTTTTTCACGCACAGTGTGTTTTGCCTCAACAATTAATTTTTCACTGATAGTCTAACAGGTTTTTGACTGCAGAGACCAATCGAAAACATAAAACTTTTATTAAAGCGTCAATCTTATTTAATAAGTAAGTAGGTAGGGGCATGGAGTAGGG
>CAJWTH010000047.1 GCA_913047725.1 uncultured Planktomarina sp. | reverse complement strand
CACGCTGATCCTAAAGAGGCAATACTAAACCAACCAACAGTATCAATTAAAATTGATGCAAACAGATATTTTCCATTGGTTTAAAAATTTAGCACATGCCACTAGGTGGCATGTGCTATTTTTTAGCCCACAGTAATTAAGTAAATTAATTACTCTGCGTTTACTTCAGCGCTGCGTTAGTAATGACATGGCTCCACGCACCACTAGGCATTTTGGTAATTACTGGATCTGAACCACCAGTCATGAGACTTGAAACAGTACGGTTGAAATCCGCCTCTGACAGGGCGCCATTACTGCCAGCAGTAAGTTTGGCAATTTCACCCATTTGAATAGTATTGAGATCAAGTCTTTGTGAGCCAGAATCATCATTATCCACAACAATTTGAGCCGCTTCCGCTGTATTATTCTCAGCGTATTTCCAACCCTTCATAGATGCTCGTACAAACCTTACCATTCTATCAACAAATGCTGGATCAGATAAGTTTTCTTCTTTGACATAAAGGCCATCTTCTAATGTTGCTACGCCCTCATCTTCATATCTGAATACCGTTAGCTCCTCAGGCTTCAGGCCTGCATCCAAAATCTGCCAATATTCATTATATGACATTGCTGAAACGCAATTTGCGTCACCTGTTGTCAGCGGCAAAATATCCCAACCTTGCCTAAATACAGAAACGCCACCAGCACTTCCGTCTGTAGCTAGGCCCAGCTTATTCATCCAACTAAGGAACGGCCATTCATTTCCAAAATACCAAACATAGAGGTTCTTACCTTTTAGGTCGGCCACAGTATTAACGCCTCGGTCTTTCCTACAGACCAGCATCATTCCAGATCCAGCAAAAGGTTGTGCAATATTTACATTTGCAAATCCTTGCTCACGTGCCGCCAAAGCCGAAGGCATCCAGTCCACAGCCACATCGGCACCACCACCAGCGAGAACACTCATTGGGCCAATATCAGGGCCACCAGCTTTAATTGTTACATTAAGGCCCTCTGCCTCATAAAACCCTTTATCCTGAGCAACGTAATACCCAGCAAATTGTGTTTGGGTTACCCATTTTAACTGAACAGTCACATCATCTGCCGCAGTTGCTATTGAAGCGCTAAACGCAACTATAGCCCCGACGGTTAAAGTCAAAAATTTCCGCATATTATTACTCCCTAAGTTGTATTATTTTAAATTGAAGCAAGCACCTCTACCTACCTTTGTGACGGGTGCCAAAAAGTTATCCACTTTTCTAGCAAAACGACTCCCCCATAAAACAACGACCCCGCAATCGCCGCTACTGTTATTTCTGCCCAGACCATATCTAGGGCAAAACGAGGGGCTTCCGTCGATATTCTGAATCCCATACCCCTGATTGGGGATCCAAAAAACTCTGCAACAATCGCTCCTATTAAGGCTAGCGTCGTACAAATCTTAAGTCCATTAAAAATAAAAGGCATTGCCGTCGCAAGCCTTAACTTAAACAAAGTTTGCAGATAACTGGCATTATAAGTTTGCATCAAGTCTCGATGGATTTTATCCGACATCTTCATTCCCTGAACAGTGTTTACTAAAATTGGGAAAAAAACCATAACTGCCACTACTGCCGCTTTTGATTGCCACCCATATCCGTACCACATAACGAGAATTGGAGCGATCCCAATGATCGGCATTGCGGCTAAAAAATTCCCAATTGGTAATACACCTCGCTCAAAAAACTTAAATTTGTCTGCTATAAGGCTCACTGCAAAGGCTATTACGCATCCTATTATATAGCCAGATAATGCTCCCTTAATTGCTGTTTGAACAAAATCTTCCCACAGGGTCGGTATGCTTGAGATAAACTTATAATAGACAGCGGAGGGTGGAGGTAAAATTATTGGGTTTACACCAAAATGTATGACGCTTGCCTCCCAGACGAATATAACGCTTCCACCAAACAAAATTGGAGGAAGTAAATTTAATATTTTTTGTTCCTTCTGACGAGCAATCCAAATATTTGCCCACCAAGCTAGAATCCAAAAACTTATCGCACCCCAAAAAAGTACCATTATAATTCTAACGCCATTCTTTTTAATACAATCCTCTGAATAACACTAATTATAGCAATAAGAGAGCCCGCAAGTATTGCAGCGGAAAATAAACCACTCCAAATGTGCAAAGTATTCCCAAAAGTACTACCCGAAAGCATTCTAAACCCAAGTCCTCCACCGCCGCCAGATGGTAACTCACCAACAATTGCTCCAACTAGCGAGGCAGCGATACCTAGCTTTAATGACGTAAATAGGTATGGCGTTGACCGTGGCGCTCTTAACTTAAATAAAATCTGTGACTTAGACGCAGACCAAGTTTTCATTTGGTCAATTTCTAATTGTTCTGGACTTTTGAGGCCTTTGACCATGCCAACGACCACCGGAAAGAAGGAGAGGTACATTGAAATAATTACAATCGGCAAGAGCCCACCAAAACCTAGAGACCCAAGCGCAACCACAATCATTGGCGCGATAGCAAGTATTGGGATAGTTTGACTCGTAATAATCCACGGCATGACGCTCATTGCTGTCGCTCTATTAAACACAATTCCGAGAGCCAACAAAATACCAAGACCTGTTCCAAGGGCAAACCCATAAATCGTCTCATAAAACGTAATTAACCCGTGATAGACTAAAGATCTTTTTGAAGTTACTTTTTTATTTACTGTTGTAGCCCAGATCTCTCCAACAACTTGATGGGGGGCGGGTAGTTTTGGTCGCTTTTGCGCCCAAGTATTAGTAACTAATTCAGTTGCAGAAAGCGTGATGGAGTTGCGTTTAGCTTTATCAAATTCCCATGGGGCATTCAGGAGGATAGAAAAACCATACCAAATGATTACAATAAAAATTATAACGCAAGTAACAGGCAAAACATTACTTTCTGAACCTATCCCCGTTTTTTTAGTCATCAATATGGCCAGCACGTAAACCCTCCCGGACCCTCTGAGATATTTCAGTGAATTTCTTCGAGTCTCTGATCTCAAGAGGTCTTTCCGAAGGTAAATTACTTTCAATTATATCAACAATTCGCCCTGGACGCGGTGACATCACAACTATTTTTGTGGATAAGTATACGGCCTCAGGTATTGAATGCGTTACAAAACAAATAGTTTTGTTTGTTGATTTCCACAAATTCAGCAATTGCTCGTTCAAGTGGTCACGTACAATTTCATCCAGAGCTCCAAATGGCTCATCCATCAACAGAATGTCAGCGTCGAATGTCAGAGCCCTTGCAATGCTGGCCCTTTGCTGCATCCCTCCGGAAAGTTGCCATGGAAATTTTTTTTCAAAACCTGTCAACTCCACTAAATCAAGAACTTTTGTTACTCTTTTAAGCTGTTCTTCCTTGGAGTAGCCCATAATCTCAAGTGGTAACCTCACATTTGCCGCTATGTTGCGCCAGGGGTAAAGTCCAGCTGCCTGAAAGACGTAACCGTATGCCCTCGATTCTCTGGCTTGCCTTGGGCTCACTCCATTTACGGTCACATCCCCATCAGTCGGTTCATCAAGATCGGCCAAAACCCTCAATAAAGTGGTCTTCCCACAACCCGACGGCCCAATGAAAGAAACAAAATCACCTTTATTAATCTTTAAATCTACATTTTTTAAAGCGTGGACGGGTCCATCATTTGTTTCAAATGTTAGGTCCAAGTTCGAAACTTTTATTACTTCAGATTGCAAAAGAAAAACCTCTCATAGCACTTATATTCCCGCAGGAATATTTAAAGGATCTCTCTCTATACGACGCGGAGAATTTAGCACTTTCCACTTACTAAGAGCAGAATGTGCAGAAGGAAATGCCGGTCTTGGAATAAACCTTCCTCTGCCAGGCTGTGGTTGACTGTTTTGGCCCCAAGCCCAAATCACTTCACCGCGATTGAGTGTATATCTTGACTGTGCGTTAACTTTAAAGCCCTCAAAAACATTATAATCCAAAACGGAGTGGTGGTTAGCTGGGCTAATAACTTTACTAATTTTTGGGTCCCAAACCACAATATCAGCGTCAGCACCCTCAACAATAGCACCTTTTTTTGGATAAATATTCAAAATTTTGGCAATATTTGTTGAGGTAGCAGCAACAAACTCTTCAGGCGTGAGCCGGCCAGTCTCAACCCCTTCAGTCCACAAGACCGCCAGACGTTCTTCTAAACCATTTGAACCATTAGGTATAATCCGAAAATCATCACGTCCTGCCCTTTTTTGAGCAGTGTTAAAGGCTGCGTGATCCGTTGCAACAACTTGCAATGAACCTGATTGAAGTCCTGCCCAAAGACTCGCCTGATGTTCTTTTGACCTAAATGGAGGCGACATCACTCGTCGCGCTGCGTGGTCCCAATCTTTATTGAAATATTCACTTTCATCAAGCGTGAGAAACTGGATCAGAGGTTCTCCATAGACCCGCATTCCCTTCTGCCGCGCACGACGTATAGCTTCATGTGTCTGCTCACAGGAGACATGCACGATATACAGAGGTACTCCAGCGGTATCAGCAATTGTTATTGCACGGTTTGCCGCTTCACCCTCGAGTTCCGGCGGACGCGAAAAAGCATGGCCCTCAGGACCCGTGATTCCTTGGTCAAAATATTTTTGCTGCAATTCAGCCACTAAGTCACCATTCTCAGCGTGAACCATAGGTAAGGCACCCAACTCTGCGCACCGTTTAAAGCTGGCAAACATTTCATCGTCCTCAATCATCAGCGCGCCCTTATACGCCATAAAATGTTTGAACGAATTAACACCCATCTCGACTGCGTCTTTCATTTCATTGAATACGCCCTCATCCCAGCCAGTGATTGCCATGTGGTATCCCACATCACTACAAATCTGTGGTGCTGATTTTCTGTGCCACTCGTTTATCGCATTTTTGATAGAGCCATCAGCACCTGGAAGACAAAAATCAACAATCATTGTTGTTCCGCCTGCGGCGGCAGCCCAGGTACCTGATTCAAAAGTCTCAGCAGCCGTTGTACCCATAAATGGCATTTCAAGGTGGGTGTGAGGATCAATTCCACCAGGAATTACGTAGGCTCCTTCTGCATCGATATATTCATCACCCTTAAGATCCTCACCAATCTGCTTGATGGTTTCGCCCTCAATCAAAATGTCGGCACGCCAAGCTCTATCCGCCGTGCACACCGTCCCACCCTTAATGACTTTGGTCATTTTGAAATTCCCCCCTATTTTTAAAAATTATAAACAAAGTGATGATGTTTCGTCTATCACCCAACAACCTCTGCCATTTCCAGTACTGCATGTAACAAAACGTCTGCACCAGCAGTGGCCCATTCCTGTGATATTTCCTCCGCCTCGTTGTGGCTCAAACCATCTACACAAGGACACATCACCATAGCTGTGGGAGCGGACCTATTTATCCAGCACGCATCATGACCAGCACCAGATATTAAATTCATGTGTGAATACCCCAAACGCTCAGCAGCTGTACGTACAGCACCCACACAGCCTTCGTCAAACTTAACCGGATCAAATCCACCCACTTTTTCAAATGACACTTCTAGGCCCATTTCTGCACAAATCTTTCCAGCACCATCTTCCAATCGTGCTTCCATGTCAGCAATTACAGCAATGTCTGGGGAGCGGAAATCAATTGTAAATACAGCATTACCTGGAATTACGTTGCGACTATTTGGGGAAATATCAATATGCCCCGCGGCACCAACAGCGTGGGGCTTGTGCGACCAAGCAATTTCATCAACCAACTCTAGAACGCGTGCCATTCCAAGACCCGCATTTTTACGCATTGGCATAGGTGTGGAGCCAGTATGGCTTTCCTTGCCTGAAATTGTAACCTGGGTCCAAGACAATCCTTGGCCATGAGTTACGACACCAATCATCTTGCCTTCTGACTCCAGAATAGGCCCCTGCTCAATATGCAGCTCAAAGAAAGCATGCATCTCTCGGGTGCCAACAGCCTCCTCACCCTTCCATCCTATTCGTTCAAGTTCATTTCCAAATTTTAAACCAGCCGCATCAGTTCGATCGTAAGCCCAGTCTTGGGTGTGCATTCCCGCAAAGACCCCTGATGAAAGCATTGGGGGCGCAAACCGGGTGCCTTCCTCATTTGTCCAATTCGTAACAACAATTGGATGTTTTGTTTTTATATTAAGGTCATTTAGCGTACGCAGAATTTCTAATCCCCCGAGTACACCCAAGACGCCATCGTATTTGCCACCTGTCGGTTGGGTGTCAAGGTGAGACCCTACATATACTGGTAAAGACGTGCTATCAGTGCCAGGACGATGGGCAAACATATTGCCCATTTGATCCAAGCCCATTTCGCAACCTGCCGCTCGGCACCAGGTTTCAAAAAGTGCACGACCTTCTGCGTCCTCATCGGTAAGTGTTTGTCTGTTATTGCCACCCGCAATTCCAGGACCAATCTTGGCCATTTCCATGAGGCTCTCCCAGAGACGGGACCCATCAATTTTAAGGTTTTCACCCGCCGCTGCGACCGTATTCATTTAATTCTCCCAAAAAATGTTTGACCGTTTGGTAAAATTGACGCTAACAGACAGGACACTTCAGTCAAGAAATTGCTTAGCATTAACTAACAAAAAATAAAATTATCTGAACGGTAGTAGAAAAGAACATCTGAATGACGGAATATGCAACGACAAGGATCCAACGAAAAAATCAGGCCCTCATTTTTGAGGCAGCATTGGACGTATTTTCCTCATTTGGTTTTCGTGGTGCAACTTTGGACCAAATTGCCTCTACTGCTGGGCTTAGCAAACCCAACCTTCTGTACTATTATCCCTCAAAGGAGGCTATTCATTCTGCTGTATTAACCAAACTCCTACATACTTGGCTCGCACCACTGAGAGAACTTGATGAGAATGGCGATCCCATTGAAGAAATACTACTTTACGTAATTAATAAATTGCACGCCGCTCGCGACTTACCCCGCGAGAGCCGTCTTTTTGCTAATGAAATAGTGCAAGGCGCGCCACGGATAAAATCTATTTTAGAGACTGATCTGCGCCACCTAGTTGAAGACAAGGTAAGAATATTACGTAAATGGATTAAGCAAGGACGACTGGCTAAGATTGATCCCTATCACCTCATCTTCTCCATTTGGTCTCTAACCCAACATTATGCAGATTTTGATGTCCAAGTTCAGGCTGTCACTGGACAGGAGACCTCGTTTGACGAAGCAGAGGTATTTCTAAACCACCTGTACCGGCGGATGCTAGCTCCCTGATTATTCTGCAGCCTCTAAGCTAGGGTTGTTGGGGTGTGTAGTCCAGTTGGCATAATCAGCTGACACTATTTTACCAGTACGTGGATCAACCGTCCCGCTTTCTTGCTCCACCATAGTGATACAATTTTCTACAGGACATACCTCAACACATAGATTACATGCCACGCATTCTGCATCAATCACCGTGAACGTGCGGTCATCTGACATAGCAATGGCTTGGTGAGATGTATCTTCACAAGCAGCGTAACAACGGCCACAGCTGATACAGTCAGCTTGGTTAATTTCAGCTTTAGCAATATAATTGAGGTTTAAATTTTTCCAGTCAGTTGTATTTGGGATCGCAGCACCCATGAAGTCTTGAATTGTGGAATGGCCCTTTTCATCCATCCACTGAGAAAGGCCAGTGATCATTTCTTGGACAACTTTGAAGCCATACGTCATCGCCGCAGTGCAAACCTGCACATTTCCACAGCCCAGAGTGATATATTCGGCAGCATCACGCCATGTCGTCACGCCACCAATACCTGATATAGGCAGTCCAGCGGTTTCTGGCGCACGTGCTATTTCCGAGACCATCGACATCGCAATCGGTTTGACTGCAGGACCGCAGTATCCACCGTGCGAGCCCTTGCCATCAATTGAAGGCTCTGGGCTCATAGAATCTAAATTTACGGATATAATTGAATTTATAGTGTTGATTAGAGATACCGCATCAGCACCACCGCGCTTTGCCGCCGCCGCCGGTAAACGTACATCAGTAATATTTGGTGTTAACTTTACGATCACGGGTTTGGAATAATACTGCTTACACCAACGCGTCACCATTTCGATATACTCAGGCACTTGGCCAACCGCAGCACCCATGCCACGTTCCGACATACCATGCGGGCACCCAAAATTTAACTCTATCCCGTCGGCACCCGTCGCCTCTACTTTGGACAGGATGTCTTTCCACGCTTGTTCCTCACAAGGCACCATAATTGATACAATCATTGCGTGATCAGGATAATCTTTCTTTACGCGAGTGATTTCTTCAAGGTTGATCTCTAAAGATCTATCCGTAATTAGCTCAATGTTGTTTAGCCCAAGCACACGGCGGTCAGCTCCATGGATTACGCCGTAACGCGGACCGTTTACATTCACGACAGGCGGGCCTTCAGCACCAAGAGTTTTCCAAACCACGCCACCCCAGCCAGCCTCAAAGGCGCGGCGCACATTGTATTCTTTATCTGTAGGGGGTGCTGACGCCAGCCAAAATGGATTTGGGCTTTTGATACCTAAAAAATCTGTTGTTAGATCAGCCATTATTACGCTCCTCCCATAAAGGTTGTATGAATATCCATCGCCGCATCACGCCCCTCAGCCACAGCCGTTACGGTAAGATCATCACCGCTAGAGGCACAATCGCCACCAGCCCAAACACCATCGCGGCTAGTACGGCCAACGCCATTTACTGCAATTTTTCGACCCTCAAGAACTAGACTGCCACTCGTTTCCAACGTTTGACCAATCGCAGTAAAAATTTGATCCGCGGCCACCCTAAGTGTCTCACCTGTAGGTTCAAGTTTGCCATTCTTTTGTGCTGTATATTCTAGCTCAAGCATGTTCACGGCACCGTTTCCATGAATTGTTTTGGGCTGAACGTTGAACATCAGCTTTACGCCATGCTTGGCCGCAAGGTCTTGCTCATAACGGCTTGCACTCATCGATTCCCGACCACGCCGATAAACGATGGTGACTTGCTCAGATCCTAATAATTTTGATTGCACGGCCGCGTCAACCGCTGTCATACCGCCACCAATTACTACTACGTTTCTACCTATTGGAATAGAAGAAAGGTCAGGTGTTTGGCGGAGCGTTTCGATAAACGCGACTGCATCAGACACACCTGACTTGTCACGGTTGCCAATATCCAGCGCATTAACACCTCCCAGGCCAACACCAAGGAAAACAGCATCAAAATCATTTGCCAAGTCGTCAAGATTGATATCTTGACCCAAGGCTTTGTTATTTTCAAATGTTATTCCTCCAACGGATAGCAACCAATCAATTTCCTTGGCAGCAAACTCATTTGTAGATTTATATGCGGCTATGCCATATTCATTTAGACCGCCCGCTTTCGGGCGTGCATCATAAATTGTTACATCCGTGCCAAGCACTGCCAGACGGTGCGCACAGGACAGCCCGGCAGGCCCTCCGCCAACAACGGCGACCGTTTTCCCAGTTGAGGTCGCCCTTGAATAGGGATGGGCTTCTTTCGCCATCAGTGTATCAGTGGCGTGACGTTGCAGGCGGCCAATTTCAACGGGTTTACCCTCAGACAGTTCACGCACGCATGCCTGCTCACAAAGTTCCTCAGTCGGGCAAACACGTGCACACATACCCCCTAAAATATTCATATCAAAAATAGTTTTAGCTGCAGCTTCAGGCATCCCTGTGCTAATTTGGCGTATGAATAAAGGAATATCGATGTCGGTAGGGCAGGCTGTTACGCAGGGTGCGTCATGACAGAAATAGCAACGATCTGCGGCTACTTTTACTTCATGCGGCTGAAGGGCCGCATGTAAATCTGCAAAATTCTGTGCAAGCTCATCAGTGCTAAGACGGTCAGCGGCAATGCCTGGTATCATTTGGCTAGTCATAGATTTCTCCAACTGGCTATATTACTACTTATCATCGCACAAAAAAAAATTTTATCAAATGGTAAATTTTTGGACTAAATATTACGTAAAGCCCTGCTGATCAAAGATCAAAAAAGCTTTTTTAGAAATAAATTCCGCTTGAGCAACCAAATTTAGTGTTAATGATATTTAACAAAATTGGGTAAACTAGCTGTACCTGATGCTAATGTGTCCACACACCACGACGATTAGTGGCAAAATTTTCACCATATCCACCCTCACGCACATTCACCTTACGTTTTTGAGGGTCCTGAACTGACACCGAAATGCCATGGGCTTTTGCGTAAGATAAGGCAGCATCCTTAGTGTCAAACTTTATGCTTACCTGAGTTTGCGTCTCATCACTGGAAGTCCAACCCATTAATGGATCGACTTCTTTTTCTTGTGTTGGAGCAAACTCTAGAACCCAAGTCGTTGTTTTTGCATTACCCGAAGACATCGCAGTTTTGGATGGTTGATATATTCGTGCAAACATTTTGGTCCTCAAAGTCTATAATTCATAGTTTTCTTATATGAATGAAACAACCTAAACAAGTATTTGACCCAAGGCCACGTCTATTAAATCACGGATAAAAAATCAAAAAATTTAATAATAGAGTTTAAATTTTTCTAATATAATTTTTAAATGGTCTATAACGGTTAACGGGTTTTACCCAAAATTAAAACTCTACTATTCTGGCTCTTTAAATGAATCTTCAAAGGCATTTAGTATAGGATAGGTGAAATAAGAAATTAGAGGCCGTTGCCCAACCAATATATCTGCCGTGGCCATCATTCCTTGAGATAAAATAAAATCTGATGGCATATCAGATCCCTTTAGGCTCTCTATTTTGACCCTTCCCCTGTAGAATACACCCTTATCACCAGATACTGATTCATTAAATGTGTCGTTAGAAACATATATTAGTTCACCGTCTAAGCCTCCAAATTCTTGAAAGGGCATAGCATCTAATTTAACAGAAACTTCCATACCAAGTTTCATATCGGTTATCTTTTTAGGATCTATATCAACTTCAAGAAACAAGGGTTGATTAGACTGGACTAAGGTAACAATGGCCTCGCCCTCGCTAACAATACCGCCTCTGGCGACTGCCGGTATATCTAGGACAATACCCTCAGCTGGCGACTTCACTATTATATTATCAACAAGTCGGGAAAGCTTAATTTTTTCTTGTTTTAGCTGGGTCAATTCTTCATTCTTGGCTGATATTTCACCGGTCAGCTTTGAAGTCCAACTTGCAATAAATGCCTGTTTGTCAGCTGTTTGAGTTGTGATCGCAGATTCAAGTTTCAAGATCGCAGTTTTGGCATTAAATTGGGCTTTTTCCGCATTCAACAGCGCATCTTTCGCTGAAAGATAATCTAGCTCCATTTTTGTAGTTGAAGTTTTAGAATTAAATTCCGTTTTCTCTGCGTTTAAAAGCGTATCTTTTGCTGTTAGATATTGTGACAACGATATCACCTGTCGTTCATAAAGGTCTTTCTGTACCGCGGCCTGTTTAACCTTTATTTCTGTTTGCTTTGTCAAAATATCCGATAACGTACCCGACTGTCGGTCAAATAATTCTTTCTTCGCCCTAGCTAGCTGGGCCTTGATTCCTGTTTGCTTTTTAGAAATTTCTAGAAGTTCTTTTGATGACTCATACTCATTTCGAGCAGTGTCTAGTTTGGAGTTAAACGACTTAATCTTCTCAGAGTATTCTAATACTTTTTTCGTCAATGTGACACTATATAGCTCATTGAATTTTTCAGAGTTATTTTCCAGGTTCAATTTTTTAATTGTTGCTTCATAAAAACTATTTAAATTTAGCTTTGAATTGAATTGCTGGATGTCATCAATCAACATCTGTTCCATGTGAAGCCCCACCAGCGACTGGTAGATATTATCGATCTTTTCTTGGTTCTGTTTCAAATTTACAGATACAACAGTATCGTCAAGGTATGCTATAATCTGACCTTTAACTACCGCGTCACCGCGCCTCACTTCCACGCTTTTTACCACAGAACTTGCACTGGCTTCCACTATGACGTTCGGCGTCGCGGTCAGAAATTCTCCACGTGCGGAAATTGTTGTAGCCACCTGACTAAGGGAAGCAAATACGACGCTCCCAATAAAAAATGTTAGCAACGTAAGCGCTATAATTAAAAGAGGCTTTGAGGGCCCTTGATCATATATGGCGTCAGTATCATCTATTTCAAAATCATCCGATGCGTGTTCAGTGAAAACCTGAATTGGGGTAGAGCTTTCATCACCAGCACCCGCGCGCTCATATTTTGCAACTAACTGGTTGGAGGTCCGTAAATTATTAGAAATATTTTTCATAATCCGGACGCCAGCTTCCGGGTTTTGTTTTAGATACTTGACGAACGCGTCGGCAGTTACCTCGGTGACGACAGTGTCCGTATTGGCCCGAGCCCCAGCACTGCGGGGATTTCCATCAATAAGAGCCATTTCACCAAATATAGTGGGTGCGGCTAACTCAGCTAACACTTGCTCACCAGCGGTACTGTGTTTTGTAATTTCCACAGTTCCTGATTTTATGACGTACGCATAGGCCGCACTTTCACCTTCTCGGAAAATATACTCACCGTTCGTAAAAGATTTATCAGCCATTCAGTTTCTCTTCATAAGTCAACGGGTAGGGTTTTATGTTCCCGTTAGTTTTTGCTCCATAGCCCACAGGTCTTGATAGAGCGGACATGTTTCTAAAAGTGCATCATGCGCTCCCTGTCCCACAACTACACCTTTTTCGAGCACTATAATTTGCTCAAAGTGTGCCGTTGAACGAAGATCATGAGTTGCCATTATAACAGTTTTTAACTCAGATATTTTAGAGAAGTTTTCAAAAAAAGAAATCTGAGATGATTTATCTAAATTAGCAAGTGCCTCATCAATTAACAGGATACGAGGCGCTGCCATTAGGCCGCGGGCTAGAGCTAAGGTAACGCGGTCGCCCTGAGATAATGGCGCACCAAACTGATTAACTTCAGTTGAGATGCCCTCTGGCAAACCATCTAGAACCCTTTGCAGACCGGATATTTCAAGTATTTCCTGAAACTCCCGCTCACTAATACCTGGTTGAACTTTTCGTAAATTTTCCTCAATCGTCGCACCAAAGAATACCGGCTTGCCATCTATCAGTGTGTTTTGGCTGCGATAATTATCTAGACTTAAATAACGAAAATTCTGACCATCAATTTCCATTGATCCCGTATTCGGCCTTAAAAAACCCTGGCAAAGACGCAAAAATGTTGTCTTTCCAGAACCCGACGGTCCAACAATAGCAACTTTTGCCTTTGCGGGAATATTTAACGTCAGTCCGTTAAGAGCGTTTGTATTTTCAAACTTAACAACAACATCCTTACAAACTACTTCACCCTTCACTACCATTTCATTTCCAGCGCCGACCCGTTCGTTTGGACCATTCCAAC
>CAJWTH010000046.1 GCA_913047725.1 uncultured Planktomarina sp. | reverse complement strand
ATTTTGGGAGACGTTTTGAAGTACTTGAATGGGTTTTCTGTTGTCATTCATAAAAATTAGGCATCAACCAATGGGACGTCAAGTTTGTCTGACAATGCCGTCAAGTCTGTCTGACAATGCCGCCCAGATGCTTAAAACTTCAATGCAGCTGCAGATTTTGCTGTGCTGAGAAACGCAGCCAAGATTGCATCTTGATTTCGGCTCGGGTGCCAATATGCGAAGACGCGAATAGGATCATGCTCAAAAGGAAAAGGCAGAATTTTAATAGGCCACCTTTCAGCAAAGTTATACGCAATACGCGCAGGAACTGTTGCCAACATTGGTGTCCCACAAACTAACGATGCAACATGAGTGTGGGACCAAGTGGTGATCCGACGGTTGCGTATAATGCCTTTTTTTCGAAGAGCATCTTCATCTTCAAAGGTCATTTGCTTATCAAAATATCGGACCACCACATGTTCCCGCTTAGAAAACTCTTGAGGTAATAAATCTAGTTCAGTTGGGCCCATCTCCAAACAGGCGATACAAACAAATTTATCCTCTAGTAAGCTTGTGTTTGGAGGAACTCCAATGTCAAAAGACTGCCCTGCAAGAACTAGATCTACCTCACCATTTTCCAGTAAAGTCGGGGATCGCTCAGAAAGAGGCAAAATATCAAACCGCAAATTTGGTGAAACTTTACGCATGTTTCTTATAGCTTGATCAAGGCAGCCTCTGATAGCGTAATCAGAGGCAACAATTCTAATTTCGCGTTCTATATCTAGTCGAATCTTATCAGGTCGAAACGCGGCAAGTTCATGAGCTTGAACCAACATTCTGTTAAGTGGCGCTATAAGTGATTTTGCAAAAGGAGTTAAGACATGTATACGCCCTGAGCGAGTTAACAGTGGATCGTCAAAATGACGCCTCAGATGTCCAAGTGTAGTACTCATTGCAGACTGACTCAGATGAACGTGTTCAGCGGCTTTAGTAATGTTTTGTTCAGTCAGCAAAGCTTTTAAACAAACAAGCTGATTTAGGTTAAAACCGTTTAAGCGCATATTAGGTATCCATAATATAGATGTTTATGGATAGATAACTCCCATTTTACTAATAATCAAATATAATTTATCATAAAAATTAATTTAAATTAGATATTAGGATATAAATTGACCCAATTGCACTCAAAAATAAATCTGGAAAAGATCATGCTCAAATATACTCAAGAAGGTTTTGTTGCACCTCTTGATATTATAAGCAAAGATGAAGCTCAGCTACTTCGCGAGGATTTAGAAAATGCGGAGTTAGAGTTAGCAGACGAGCCTGAAAAACTGGCATTACTAAAAGCTTATCCAGAAAGACTTCTTCCATCCTTTGATCAATTAATTCGAAATGAAAATCTAATCACTGCCGCTTCAGCAGTTCTTGGACCTAACCTTATGGTATGGAGCGCAGGACTATTTATTAAAGAAAAGAATTCATCAAAAATAGTCTCATGGCATCAAGATCTAACTTATTGGGGTCTTGACGATGATGCAGAAACTACTTGCTGGATTGCCATTTCTAGAGCACACGCAGACTCAGGTTGTATGAAATTTGTGCCAGGCAGCCACAAAAACAAAATTGTTCCGCACAAAGACACATACTCAGAAGATAACCTTCTGTCTCGAGGTCAAGAAATCTCGGTAAAAGTTAATGAAAATGATGCTGTTACTGCAGCTCTTGATGCCGGTCAGGCTTCAATGCACCACGGTCTACTGTTTCACAGTTCTGGACCAAATACGTCTAATGACAGGCGCATTGGGTCAGCAATTAGATATATAAAACCCTCTATGAAACAAGAATCTGGTGATAAACCTATTGTCTCTCTAGTCAGTGGTAAGGACGATTTTGGAAATTTCAAGATTGCCGATGCTCCAAAAGGTTGGTTATCAGAAGAAGATTTTGAGCTTTGCCGCCAAGACAAAGCTCTGAAAAAGCGAATTCTGCTATGATTTTCAAATAAACAATCCAAATTATTGCATAATAAGTTACTTTATAATTTGTATGTATACTTAATATGTTTGGCAGTAGGTCAAAAGCCAGGTTAAAGTTGTATAGATTGGATACAAATTATTTAAAACAAACTACAATTATTTGTTAAAAGAAAATGTAAAATTATCCAAAGTATTTGTTTTTATCTGGATAGAAAAACCTGGTTTATTTGGAGTTTGGTAAGCACCTCCCACAACTATACATGGATCTTCAAAATGTTCATGTAGGTGATCGACATACTCAATACGTCGATCGTTTTTTTCACCAGATATTGCTACATAATCTATCATTGAAATGTGTTGAACATACTCACATAAACCCACTCCACCTGCATGTGGCCAAACGGGTAGATGATATTTGGCTGCCATTAACATAACAGTCAAAACTTCATTCAACCCTCCCATGCGGCAGCTATCAATCTGTACAATATCAAGGGCTCCCTCCATGATAAACTGCTTAAACATAACTCGGTTTTGACACACCTCACCAGTCGCAACTTTGGTTGGATATACTGCTTTTCGAATGGCCTTATGGCCCATAATATCATCTGGGCTAGTTGGTTCTTCAATGAATAAGGGACGTGCAAATTGAAGCATTTTCACCCACTCAATCGCCTGATCGACCTCCCAAACTTGATTGGCATCTATCATAAGATTCATATCGTCACCCAACTCTTCACGAGCTATCTTCAAACGGCGAATATCATCTTGAAGATCACTCCCGACCTTAAACTTTACGTGGCTAAATCCTGCTTGTTTAGCCTCTCGGCACAACTGTCTTAGTTTGCCATCAGAGTAACCTAACCAGCCCGCAGAGGTTGTATAACAAGGATAACCTTCAGACCAAAGTTTTGCTATTCGCGCCTCTTTTCCAGGCTCAGCAGCTCGTAAAATATCTAATGCTTCACTTGGAGATAAAGCATCAGTTATGTAACGAAAATCAATCAATGAAACGATTTCTTCTGGAGACATTTCAGATACTAATTGCCACACTGGCTTATCAGACTCACGGGCCCATAGATCCCAAACGGCGTTTACAATCGCGCCAGTCGCAAGGTGGATTACCCCTTTGTCAGGGCCTAACCAGCGCAATTGGCTATCGCCAGTTATATGGCGCCAAAACCGACCCATATCATCCGTAATCCAATCAAGATCAAGCCCAATGACCAGATTAGAAAGTGTCTCTATTGCGGCGACACAAAGCTCAGTTCCACGACCTATTGTGAATGTTAGACCGTAACCTTCATGCGCACCATCAGTTTCCAAAACCAAATACGCACAGGAATAATCAGGATCAGGGTTCATTGCGTCGGAACCTGCCAAACTCTCAGAGGTTGGAAACCTCAGGTCATAAGTTCTAATATTAGTAATCCGTGTCATTTACTTTCTCCAACCAATTGGCGTTGGCATCCAAGGCCTTCAATTTCCAATACAATAGAATCCCCTCGCTTAAGATATGTTTCCGGTTTTTGCCCCATACCAACACCTGGTGGGGTCCCAGTGGAAATAACATCACCAGGTTGTAGGGACATAAAATGCGAAAGATGTGCAATAATAGTCGCTACGTCAAAATGCATCGTTTTCGTGGACCCGTCCTGATAGCGGTGCCCATTTACTTCCAAATACATTTTCAGGTTCTGTGGATCAGGTACCTCGTCTCTAGTAACTAGCCAGGGCCCAATTGGCCCAAAGGTATCTGCAGATTTCCCCTTAACCCATTGTCCTGACCTATGCAGTTGGAAGTCTCGTTCACTCAAATCGTTAATCACACAGTAGCCTGCCACATGGCCAAGCGCATCAGCTTTTGTGATATATTTAGCCTCTTTACCAATTATGACACCTAACTCAACTTCCCAATCTGTCTTAACTGAGTTGCGTGGAATTTCTACATCGTCATTTGCCCCCATTATAGATGAGGTGGCCTTAAAGAAAATCACTGGCTCATCTGGTAAATCCATACCACTCTCAGCAGCATGATCAGCATAGTTTAAGCCAACACAAACGAATTTTCCAACATTTCCAACGCATGCTGCAATCCTTGTGGAGGCATCAACCTCAGGTAAGCTGGTAGGATCAATATTACGTAATTTTGCAAAACTATGATCGGAAAGGGTATCGCCTACTAAATCATCAATGTGTCCAGACAGATCACGGATAGTTCCATTTACATCTATCATTGCCGGTTTTTCAGCACCACGGGCGCCATATCTAAGAAGTTTCATAATATTTTCCTTTTAATTAACCCAGCCACCGTCGATTACATGCGTTGTTCCAGTCGTAAATCTAGCCTCATCACTAGCAAGGTACACAGCCAATGCTGCAATTTCCTCTGGTTCGCCAATGCGGCCCATGGGCTGACGGGCCACAAATTCTTTCATTGCTTTATCAAAGTTACCCGTTGCTTTGAGCCGCGCATGCAGCGACGGACTATCAACAGTTCCTGGGCAAATTGCGTTACATCTAATACCGTTAGTCACATAATCAGCCGCAACTGATTTTGTTAAGCCAATGACAGCAGCTTTACTCGATGTGTACGCAAAACGGTTCGGAACACCTTTGATAGAACTTGCCACAGATGCCATATTTACAATTGAACCGTTGCCAGCTGCCAACATTTTAGGCAAAACAGCACGAATAGTATGAAACATGGCTTTAACGTTCAGTGTAAATGCAAAATCTAATTCATCTTCAGTTGCTTCTAATATATTGCCAGCATGTACGATACCTGCGCAGTTAAATAAGATGTCAATCTTACCAATATCTTTCACAACCGCCTTGATAGCACTACTATCGGTTACGTCCAATTGATATACATCTAGCCCATTAATGTCATTTAATAATTCAGTATTTATATCAGTTGCAATAACACGTGCGCCTTCGTCTCGCATCCGCAAAACGGTAGAAAGACCGATTCCCGCTCCAGAGGCGGTAGCCAGGACAGTTTTACCTGTTAATCTTTTCATCTAAGTTTCCTTTTTAACTGTTATTCTTTTCATCTAAGTTACCTCTTACTGCTAAAATTGATTTCACTTGTATTTTAGGGCTTTTTCATCAGCTGCGTCGCAGGCTGACTACTACTTTCATATGCAGCCTCTACTAACGCCATTGTGTGCCATGCATCCTCCACTGAGGAGATTAATGTCTCTTCTTCGCCACTTGCAAAGCGCTGCAACTGGGCCATCCTATTCCCAAAACTTTCAGTAAACCAAGAACCGTGCAGAGGGACTACTTTCCAACCGTCTCCAGTATTGATCTCTAAGATATCAGGTTCACCTTTTGGATAATCAAGGTTAACACCAAGCTGCACGTACGCAGCGCCTTTGGTTCCGCCAATGCGGAACTCACAGGCCTGATATTTGCGCCCAAATGAATGGTTGTGATTAATAGAAAGTGCACAACGCACAACATCACCGTAATCAAGGATCGCTGTGGTTCGGGTGTTAGACGTAGTATCATTTGGATGGCCAAGAGTTTTGGCATGAACACCTAAAGGTTCACCAAACAGCGAGCGAATTAAATCCATGTAGTGAATTGAATGTAGCAAAATTTCGACCCGAGGGAGGTCTTTCAAAAATTCCCAAAGCCCCCAAGGAGTATCAAGCGAAAGCAAGGCATCAAAATCAACTAAATCACCAAGTAAGCCCTGATCAACCACATCTTTGAGTGCCAACATCATAGGCGCGAAACGGAGTTGGAAGTTGACTGCTGCTTTTAGCTTTCGCATACGGCAAATTTGCAAAATATTTGTTGCAGCTTCCAAATCAGATCCCATTGGTTTTTGCACTAAAACTGATGAACCAACAGGTAGAATACTCAGAATTTTAGCATGAGCATCTGGTGGTGTCGCAATATCAAAAACGACGCTGGATTGACTTGCGGCCTGTTTTGCAGTTTCAAATGCAATAAACCCATATTGATCCGCCAAATTTTGTGATTTTCTATGATCAGGATCGAATATACCTAAAATTTCAAATCCGGCAGCCGCATAGGCAGGAATATGTGCATCTGTCACAATCGAGCCTGCCCCAAAAATGACAATCGGCATAGGCTTTGTGGGGCGAGGCCAGCTTTGGTTAAGTTCAATCATAATGGAAGACTTCCTCCATTATTGCCCAATGTTCACCCTCAGTACGCTGATCAAGTGGTGTTTGACACGGAATACAGACACCCCACCATCGTTGTGTTTCAGGGTCAGCAGCCATCTTCGCCATATCAGCATCAAAATCACTACCCATATATTCAAAGTAACTAAACAAAAGGTTTTCAGGTTCACGTAAATAAATTGAGTAATTTTGAATATTACACTCAGAAATTTTTGCAAGAACTGCGGGCCAGACCTCTGCGTGTAGACGTTTGTATTCGTCAATTTTTTCGGCTTTAAGCCCAATCACACTGCCATATCGCTTCACGCCACAACCTCCGAAGAATGAACATCAATTTTTGAGGTATTGATAGCAGCAACATCCCAATCTATCCCAATACCTGGCTTTTCACTGGGGAAAGCTTGCCCATTTTGAATTTTCATGCCCGTTTTTGTTAAGCCCTCGAGCTGCGGGATATATTCAAGCCACGGAGCGTTAGGAATTGCACAAACGAGGCTTACATGTAGTTCCATTAGAAAATGTGGACAAACAGAGACATTAAATGCCTCTGCCAAATGTGCTACCTTCATCCATGGCGTAATTCCACCTATGCGTGCCACGTCCACTTGGACGATGGTTGCGCCACCCACTGTGAGATAATCTTTGAATTGGCTGAGGCTGTACATACTTTCACCAACAGCAATTGGTACGGAAGTTCCAGAAGCCAACAAAGTGTGTTGAAAAATATCATCAGCCGGCATTGGTTCTTCAAACCAAGCAATATTGAATTCTTCAAGAATTGTTGCTCGTCGTTTAGCTTCAGCTAAATTAAAGGATTGGTTGGCATCAACCATGATCTCATAGTCCACGCCAACCGCATCACGGACTGCTTTAAGTCGAGCACGATCTTGTGCAATTGTGGGAAGGCCAATTTTAATTTTAGAACCCGAATACCCCTTAGCTTGCGCATCCAAAGCATCAGCAACAAGATCGGCAGTCTCAATATGCAACCATCCACCCTCAGTAGTGTACATTGGTATAGATTTTTTCACACCGCCTAACGTGCGATACAGTGGCTGATGAGCACGTATGCAGCGCAGATCCCAAAGCGCAATATCAATGGCAGCCAACGCTAGAGAAGATATAGGCCCAACCACTAGAGCATGAATTGAGAACATTAAGTCGCGCCAAATACCTCCAATTTCTTCAGCTTCACGCCCGATAAGCTGAGGTATCAAATCATCGCGCAGCAAAGCCATAACAGCAGTTCCACCTTTGCCAATTGTATAGCTATATCCAGTACCTTTTTGGCCCTCACTATCGGTTATTGTTACAAAAGGTGTTTGCTGGCTTTCAAAGGATTGGATAGCATCAGTTCGCAACACGCTGGGTTGCAAGTCTACCATATAAATCTCAACTTTTACTATCTTTGCCATTCTTACCTCAAGTTTCGTTGGGTGACGGCATCAAATAAATTACATTGCCCCAAATCAAGATTAAATGTGAGGGTTTCACCGTCTTGAACTATCCGCGGCCTCAACATTTTTGCCAGTATTTCCTGACCAGCCAATTGGGTGTAAAGCAAAGTTTCCGTTCCCAGCGGTTCAGATACACCAACCGACATCTCAATCATGGCAGAATCTCCATCAATTGTAAGATCATGTCCAACTGGCATAATATGATCCGCACGGAAACCCAGTATGATATCCTGACCAGGCTTCACAATATCTTTAAAGTCTATGGGTATTGGCAGAATTAAACCCCCAGAAAATTCCAGCATATTTTTACCTACCCTGCCCGGTAAAAGGTTCATTGGGGGGGAGCCAATGAAAGTAGCTACAAATGTGTTTATTGGGTTCTCAAAAACCTGAGTTGGCGAGCCTTGTTGTTCAATATTACCATCGCGCATAATTACTATACGGTCGGCTAACGTCATCGCTTCGACCTGATCATGTGTAACATAGATGATGGTTGTTTGAATTTTTTGATGAAGTTTTTTAATTTCGACACGCATCTGGGCGCGGAGTTTAGCATCTAGGTTCGATAATGGTTCGTCAAACAAAAAGACATCAGGATGACGCACAATGGCTCTTCCCATAGCTACTCGCTGACGTTGACCGCCTGAAAGTGCGCCAGGCTTTCGATCCATATAGTCTTCAAGACTTAAAATTTTTGAAGCCTCGTCAACTGATTTGTCAATTTCAGTTTGATCTCTTTTTGCAATCTTTAGTGAAAATCCTAAATTTTCCCTTACAGTCATATGCGGATAGAGCGCATAATTTTGAAACACCATGGATATATTACGATCGCGTGGAGGCAGATTATTAACCACATTGTCACCAATTATGATCTCACCACCTGAAATGCTTTCAAGGCCAGCAATCATACGCAATGTAGTGGACTTACCGCAGCCAGACGGCCCAACAAGAACAACGAATTCATTGTGTGCAACGTCTAGGTTAATAGAATGAACGACCTCAAGTTTACCATAATTTTTAACAATATTTTTTAATATTACTTGTGCCATTGTTCAGCCTTTCACGCCACCAAATGTAAGTCCAGATATTAGGTGCTTTTGCACGATAAATGTAAGAATAAGAGCTGGGATTATCAGCAGTACCGCCAATGCACACATCCCACCCCAATTAATTGTGAATTCAGAAGTAAAATCACGCAAACCCACTGGCATTGTTTTCGAAAAGGTTGAGCGGGTTAGTTGGCTTGCGAGCGCGTATTCGTTCCATGATGTTAAGAATGCAAAAATCCCAGCTGAAGCAACACCAGCTTTTGCAACAGGAAATTCTACTTTCCAAAATGCTTGCCAACGCGTGCAACCGTCGATTTCCGCCGCCTCTGCCAGATCTGGTGGTATTTGGCGAAAAAAGCCATCAATCAGCCATATCGTAAAGGGTACGTTCATGGCCACATAAACTAGAATTAACCCAAAATGTGTATCTATAATTCCAGTTTTAGCCATAACGATAAACAGAGGCAATGACAGAGCTACACCTGGAACTGCCCGTGTTAGTAGAAGGCCAACAAAAATTGCATTTTTGCCTTTAAATCTGAAGCGGGCAAAAGCGTACCCACCAGCCATACCAACAAATAATGCAATTATAGTGCTTGTGCATGAAATAATTAGAGAGTTAGTAAAATATTGCATAACAGGAACCCCACCTTCTCCAGCACCACCAAACATGGCTCGATAGTTATCTAGGTTGAGGCCACGTGGCACCCAAACCGGCGGCTTTGCCATAATATCCACAGTGGGTCGAAACGAATTTAGCACAATCCACAAGCCTGGAATACAAATAATAGACATCGCAATAAACAGAGTTACATGATGGCTCACTTTCAAAAAAAATGATTTTAACTTACTAAGTCTATTGATGTTCATTATCTAGCCATTCCCAATTCAACACGTGCTGCGTTTAATTTTTTGAAGAAATAGATTGTGAAAAAAATTGCTAAGAAAATTGACACATATCCCATAGCATTTGCATAGCCCATTTTGGCATCCACATATCCAGTACGCCCTATTAGTGTCCACAAAATTTCTGTGCGGCGGGCAGGCCCTCCATTGGTCATGACTTGAACAATATCATACGCTCTTGCCACATCTAATGACCGAATTGCCATTGCAATGAATATGAATGGCATAATGAATGGAAGAGTGATGTGGCGAAAGCTTTGCCAAGGCGTGCAGCCGTCAACCTTTGCTGCTTCTTGTGGGTCCTGCGGAATAGAAAATAGACCAGCAAGTATCAAAATAGCAAAGACGCTTGTCGACATCCAAACCTCAGCAAAAATAATCGAAAACATAGCCAATTTCTCATCAACCAACCAAGGGATTGCACTATTACTCAAACCAAGGGATTGTAAGGCATTATTAACCAGACCTACGTTATCATTAAATATAAATTTAAATTGAAAGCCCACAAGCACAGGTGAAAACATCATTGGAAACATCATAATCGTGCGAAGCATTCGCTGGCCGCGTGTTACGCGGCTGACCAGAAGGGCCAGGCCAAGGCCTAGGAACATCTCAAGATTGAGTGCGATAGTCAAAAATAATATGGTTCTGCCAAAAGCTGCCCAAAAAACGCCACTCTTTACCGCTTTCTCATAATTAAACGTTCCTATCCAATTAAATAAAGTATCTGGTCGAGTTAACCTATAAGATGTAAAACTAGAATAGAGCGAAAACAACAATGGAATTAAAATAACTGCAGCCAATATTATGATAGCAGGCAATATTAAGAGAAACCACTGTGGTAATTTTTTATAGATCATGATCTGCTTTTTTAAAATAAGTATCAGGGGGGCAGCAAAGTTGCCGCCCCTCTATTTTTTAATAATCTTGTTAGTAAACGCCGTTTTCTTGCATCATTTCATCAACAGCATCCGAAGCATCTTGAAGTGCTTCGTCAACAGTTTTATCACCCAATATAGCAGCTTGGAGTTCTGGGAAAATTAGGTTTGTTGCTTCGATCCAGTATTCTGTTTGTGGAACAGCAAATGCGTGTTTAGCACCTTCTTTGAATGCGTTCAGCGCCATTGTGCGATATTCATCGCCATCAGCCGCCGCCACAACAACATCCCAAACTGAAGACCGCGTTGGCAAAGACCCACCAGCAGATTCAGCAATTTGGCTGGCCTCAGATGTAAGGAATGTGACCAAAGAGGCCGCAGCTTCCTTATTTGCACAATCTTCTGTCACTGAAAATCCATGGAAGCCAGACCAACCAGTATGAATTCCTGCTGACCCCATTGGTTGAACAGTTATACCAACGTTACCTGACGCTTTTGAGGCTTCAGGATCGTTAAAATAACCAGACCAGCCCGGCCAGTCTAGATTTATACCAATAGTGCCTGATGCAAACCCAGCTCCCAATTCATCCCATAAATAAGATGTTGTTCCTGGAGGAACAGCACCAGCCTCATAAAGGTCAACAAACCACTGTAAAGACTCGCGGCCTGCATCGGAATTGAAAGCTGGTGTAAAGTCAGCATTAAACATCGCACCACCGTTTGCTACTACCATTTCATAGAAACGGCCCGCTGCACCTTCATCCTTACCCGCATATTGCGTACCATAAAAGTTGGGTGGATCTGCAAAAAATATTGCTTGCTGTTTAAACTCGTTCAAAGTTATTGGTGGTGCGAGATCTACACCAAATTTAGCCTTATAGGCTGATTGATTGGAAGCATCTTCGTACAAAGAAACCTGATAATATAAAACAGATACATCGAATTGCGCACGAGGCAACATTACTAGACGTCCACCGATCGTGGACGATTTTATCATCGCTGGAATAAATCCAGCTAGCTGATCTGCGTTATTATAAGGAGACATGTCAGTGTATAATGACGGGTATTGTGGTGCAAATGAGGAATGGTTAGATCCTACGCACCAATCTGTTGTGCCTGCTGCAATATCTGATTTAAATTCACGATCTAATTCAAAGTGATTCTTTTTTGAGACTATATTTACTTTTGCCCCTGTGGCCGATTCCCAATTGGAAATAAGAGCATATAGACCTTCATATTGCTGGCCACCAATCAATTTTGCATCAATTGTAACACCTTCATAATCACCAGCTAATACAGGTGATGTTGCCATCATTGCGAGACATGTAGATGCGCTCAACAATAATTGGATTAAACTTTTTTTCATTATATCCTCCCATGGATGTTTAAATAATTTGATAAAATTAACTTTTGTGTTTTGTATATAAACTTGACTTTTATATATAGTCAATCATTATCTATTATAAATAGAGGGAGTTTTCTATGCTTTTTGACACACACTTACATCTGATTTATCCTGAAAAACTGAATTATCCTTGGCTAAAATCTGTGCCTGAACTAAACGGCCCCAACACATTATCTTCCTACTCAAAAAAAGCAAAGCGTCTTGGTATTTCTGGGTGTTTACATATGGAAGTTGACGTTGCCCCCCAACAAATTGTTAAAGAAACTGAATTAATATCAGAACTGATGAAAGAGCCGACTAGTATTATACGTGGTGTAATTTCAGCAGCACGACCAGAAAATAGCAAATTTGCTCAGCTTCTTGAAGTCGCACAAAACAACAAGGCCATTAAGGGATTTCGCAGAGTGTTACACACTCAGAATGACAAGCTCTCTATGTCAAAAAAATTTCGTGACAATATCAAACTTTTATCAAATACAGACTTAACTTTTGATCTCTGTGTCTTACCACATCAATTGTTGGCCGCTGTAGAACTTGTGGATTACTGCCCCCATGTAAATTTTATCCTTGATCATTGTGGAGTGCCAAATATAAAAAGTGGTGTCTTATCACCTTGGAGCAATCATATAAATAAATTAGCTGAACGACCAAATGTTATTGCCAAAATATCTGGTTTAATTGCGTATGGAGACTTGCAAGAATGGGGGTTAGATAACATACGTCCATATTTTGATCATACAGTTAGCGCATTCGGTCATAATAGAATAATTTGGGGAAGTGATAGCCCAGTATGCAATCTTGGAGGTGGCTTAGAAACCTGGGTTTCTGCCACCCATGCGATGACAGCTGATTGGTCTTGGAGTCAAAGAAACAGCTTTTATCAAGGCAATGCTAAAAGTATTTGGAAAGTTTAATTGCGGACCAAAGTAGAAGTTTAAAAGAATAAGGAATTGTTTATGTCAAAATTAGAAAGTCTAGTGCAGATGCATAATGGCAAAAATAAAGATAGTACTTCCGAAAAATACAGTGCTCCAGCTTTATCAAAAGGATTAGACATTTTAGAATTGCTTGCCTCCCAAAGTATGGGCATGAAAAAGTCAGATATAGCAAAATCACTTAATCGCTCATTGAGTGAAATTTTTCGAATGCTAGCAGTGTTGGTCGAAAGAAATTACGTGAGTCTGGATGAAGCAAGCGAAACTTATTCATTAACTTTGAAACTTTTTGAAATTTCACACCGTCACCCACCAATAAAGCGCCTTACAAAGGGAGCAAGTGATATCATGATGGAATTAGCAAATAACCTAAATCAGTCAGTTCACTTGTCAATTTTATATGGCAATAACATTTTAGTAATTGCACAGAACGATCCACCTGGAAATAATATAACAAGCGTTCGGCTTGGGGCGAGGATTCCCGTCACGCAAACTGGATCAGGTGCTGTGCTTGTACATCAGTTTTCATCAGACACGCTCAGGGATATTTGTGGCCAAATAGAAACTGCAACAGAAGAGCAAATAGAAGTCTTCAGTGACGCAGTTTTACAAGTGCAGAGTTTAGGATTTTGCGTCAGCAATTCTATGGTTATTGCTGGTGTACAGAATATCTCTGTACCAATCTTTGATTACGCCGGAAAAGTAATTGCAGCTATGACAATACCGTTCATTCAGCGCCTGATTAAGAACAATGACCCCGACCTTGATACTGTAGCTAAAGCTATGCTTTTAGCTGGTGAACAAGTATCCTGTTTCCTAGGTGCAAATGCCTCTCGGTCAGCATAGAATGAGTGGGTGTTCTCAGACATGCTAGATAAGGCATGGACGCGTTTCACTTTTAATATCTGGGCTCTCCCAAA
>CAJWTH010000045.1 GCA_913047725.1 uncultured Planktomarina sp. | reverse complement strand
GTGACCGAGACACCATACGCGAAATATAAGAAGGGACGACCTTGTCCCTTAATCCGATCCCACTCTATGCTGGGGGTTTTGTAAAAACCGGTAGCAGACAGCGAAATACGATTTTCATAAGCTGATTTAACAACCTCTAACCAAGGCAACTTAAAGTTAGGGCCAGTGACCATATTTTCACTAAATAAGACTAAGTTTTCAGGGCAGTTCTGCTGTTTGGCGACGTGGGCTGAAATACGTTGTTGTAGTACCTTACAGGCGACCTGTACCGCCATTCCATTAAGGTCTGAGCCAGAACTTGCTGCAGTCGCTGATGTGTTTGGGACCTTGCTAGTATCGGTTGCGCTTGCCCTAATCATCGATTGTGTAACACCGAGGGTCCTACTTGCTACTTGTGCTACTTTTTGAAACAGACCTTGCCCCATTTCAGTGCCACCATGATTAATAAGTACGGATCCATCAGCATATATTTGTACTAAAGCACCGGCTTGATTTAGGTGAGTCAGAGTGAAGGAAATTCCAAATTTAACTGGACTTAGCGCAATACCACGTTTGAGAGTTGAATTTTCAGCATTCCATTTTGCTACTGATGCTTTGCGTGCAGAATAGCTTGAGCTACTTAGAATTGACTGCGTCATCTCACCTAAAATAAAATCGGTCACAGGCATGTTGTAAGGCGTAGTTGCGGGCACTTCATTACTTTCTGACATTTCTGGGTAGTAGTTTTTAAGGCGCACAGCTGTTGGATCAAGTCCCAGGAAATGTGATATGTGATCCATCACCCTCTCAATCCCAACCATTCCCTGTGGCCCTCCAAAGCCACGAAACGCAGTCGCACTTTGGGTATTAGTTTTTAGTCGATGGGAGGTAATTAGCACATGTGGCAGGTCGTAGGCATTGTCAGCGTGCAACATAGCTCTGTCAGCGACTGGTAGCGATAAGTCTTGAGCCCAACCACAACGAAAGTAATGGGTGAATTTCAGTGCTTGGATCCGGCCATGCTGGTCAAATCCTACCTCATAATCAATCTGACAATCGTGGCGTTTGCCCGTAATAATGAAGTCATCATCACGGTCGTATCGCATTTTACATGGAAGTCCTGTTTGCATAGCCGCAATGGCACAGGCTACCGCTAGTGCATTTCCTTGACTTTCCTTTCCACCAAACCCCCCACCCATGCGGCGTACTTCAACTTTAACAGCGTGCTGTGCAATATTTAAGGCTTCAGCTACTTTATGCTGTATTTCTGTTGGATGCTGCGTTGAGGCATGAATAACCATGTCCCCATGTTCACCCGGCAGGGCTAAGGCGGCTTGCCCCTCAAGATAAAAATGTTCTTGCCCACCCAAGTTTAAGCTACCATCAAGCCTGTGCGTGGCAGTTGCAAGTACGCTATCTGGCGTACCTTTACTATAAACACGTGGACCACTTTCAAAGCGACTGTCTGAACTAAGAGCCTGTTTTATCGAGAGAATTGGAACCCCTTCATCAATTTCAAACTCTGCCATTTTCGCCGCTTTCCGTGCGATTAGATGGCTCTCTGCGATCACCAAAAAGATCGGTTGGCCGGCATAGTGTAGAAACCTGTCTGCCAGCAATGGTTCGTCATGTGCTGATGGTGAGACATCATTAGAAAATGGTAAGTCCTTTGCCTCAAGCACCAAGTGGACACCCTTAACATTCCTAACTGCAGAAAGATTAAGTGACTTGATTTCACCTTTAGCTACTGGCGATAAACCGAATACAAGGTGTAAAGTGCTGCTAGGAGTGGGGATATCATCTACGTAACGAGCTGTTCCGCTGACATGTTGAAAGGCGGCATCATGTGGTAAAGGTTTTGCTAATGTCACGGGTGGACCTCTAAAATACTTATGGCTGCACCTTGTATTTCATTAAAGTAACGTAAAAGCATGTTTTGGGCAGATTCAGAGCGATATGCGGCGCTAGCTCGAGCGTCAGACATTGGAGAAAAATCCTGTAATAAAAATGATTTTATGGTTTCAAAAGTTTGTAAACTCCACTCCATACCCACCAGTGCTTGTTCTGTTATTTTGGCTCGGGCTGGAGTAGCTGCCATGCCCCCAAAGGCAATCCGTGCACTTTTTATTATCTTGTCTTCAACACGAATGTTAATGCATCCGCAAACGGCTGAGATATCTTGGTCAAATCGTTTTGATAATTTATAACAACGCAGATTAATTTGATCCTTTCTCAACTCAATAGATTCCACGAATTCACCGCTCAAACGATCCTGTTTTTGGTATGCTAAAAAGTAATCTTCCAACGGCATCCGCCTATAGTTTTTGCCTTGACGGAGTATTAATGTCGTACCCAAGGCTATTAAAGCCGGTGGTCCGTCACCGATTGGAGAGCCATTAGCTATGTTGCCACCTATCGTCGCGGCATTTCGTACCTGTGCGCTTCCATATCGCAATAACATACCGTAAAATGACGGGTATAGTGGTTGAATTGCTGTCATCAAAGCTGCGATTGTAACAGTTGCCCCAACTCGTAAATAATCTCCACAGTCTTCGATTTGGCGTAAATCCTCAGCGTGACCAAGAAAGGCTAGTTTACCAAAATCTCGCATTTGTTTTGTAACCCATAGGCCAATATCGGTCCCTCCAGCCACTAATGTGGCGCCCGGGTTTTCTTTATACCAATGCGCGAGTTCATCTGCAGACTTAGGACAAAATATTGATTCAGAGCTTTCAATTTTGGACACTAATTCTAGATCTTCTTGCATCCACTTCGGTACTGGTTCTTGGTTAGCAAGTTGAGCGGCTCTAACGATTGGTGCGTAACCAGTGCAGCGGCACAGATTTCCAGCAAGTGCAGTGTCAAAATCGTTTTCGCCATTAGCATGAGCTGCCGCCATAGTGGTAATGAAACCGGGTGTGCAAAATCCACATTGCGCGCCGTGTTGGGCAATCATAGCCTCCTGAACTGGGTGCAATGTTCCATCGGGCCCGCTGATGCCTTCAACTGTTCGCACTGAACGGCCTTGGATTTGGGGCAAGAACAATATGCACGCATTCATGGCCTGTGGCACACCATCTTTTCCCGTCACAATAACTGAGCACGCACCGCAATCACCTTCATTGCAGCCTTCCTTGGTGCCACAAAGCCCTACATCTTGGCGCAGGTATTCTAGCAAAGTTTCGGTACCAGTGGGTGCAATGGCAGACACAGATGCGCCATTTAGACGAAACGAAATTTTCATATTCAGAAATCAAGCCACTGTCTGTTTCGTTCTCCACGCCTGGGCCCGATGCGGCGTAAGACCGAGGCGAGAACAATTTTATTTAGCACTGATTGTGATCACTAAGGCAAGTAAAATATATATCTACATCAACTTAGTTTTCCAATGGTTATTATAAAATATGGATATTTTAAATTTCCACTGGCTGACGACAGGTGGACAGTTTAATCTTATTTTATGGAAAAGAATCTGAAATTTATTCATCTGAGGTGCCACAGTGAATATTCACTGTTAGAAGGTGCCTTGAGGCTTAAAAAACTGCCTGAGTTGGCGTCCGCGATGGATATGCCGGCGATTGCTGTAACAGATACTAATAACATGTTCTGTGCACTAGAGTTTTCTGAAGTTGCTTCGGAGGCTGGCATTCAGCCAATTATGGGCTGCCAAGTTGATTTAGCCTACGATCCCGCCGCACCAGGTGAAAAAATACGTCTACCTGCTCCCGTAGTTTTGTTGGCGCAGAACGAACGTGGTTATGAAAACCTATTGATGCTTAACTCCCATCTGTACTTGAACTCGAACGGAGAGGTACCCCAAGTACAAATATCTGAACTTCTAGAGCATGCCGAGGGCGTAATTTGCTTAACTGGGGGCTCTGACGGTCCGTTGGGACGTCTATTACAGGCTGGACAACTCGCGAAGACACAGAGCCTAGCCATCAAGTTAGCGCAAGCCTTTGGTGACCGTCTCTATGTTGAATTACAACGGCATCCCAGCGAAGACGGTATTGTGCCAGATGCGGAAAGGTTGAGTGAACGTGGTTTGGTTGAGTTAGCTTATTCCATGGATTTGCCTTTGGTGGCCACAAACGATGCGTATTTCGACCAGGCTAAAATGTATGAGGCCCACGATGCACTGCTCTGTATTGCTGACGGATCTTACGTGGATCAGCAGGAACCGCGTCGACGTCTAACGCCACAACATTATTTAAAAACTCCTGCTGAGATGGCGATATTGTTTGCTGATTTACCTGAAGCTTTAGAAAATACTGTTGAGGTGGCAAGACGCTGTGCATTTAAAGCTTACACGCGGGATCCAATTCTACCCAAATTTGCAGATAACGAAGTGGATGAATTGCGCAGAAAATCTAATGAAGGTTTGAAGCAACGCCTGGCGGTTATTCAGCATGCTGTATCGGAAAAAGAGTATCAAAAACGCCTTGATTTTGAACTAGATACTATCGAAGGAATGGGGTTCCCTGGATATTTTCTAATTGTGGCAGATTTTATTGCCTGGACCAAAGCTCATAATATTCCGGTGGGTCCGGGCCGTGGATCAGGCGCTGGTTCACTCGTTGCTTATGCCCTGACTATCACTGACCTCGATCCCTTACGTTACGGCTTATTGTTCGAACGCTTTTTAAACCCAGAAAGGGTTTCTATACCTGATTTTGATATTGATTTTTGTATGGATCGCCGGGAAGAAGTTATTAAGTATGTGCAGCAGAAGTATGGCCGCGATCGAGTAGGGCAAATTATCACCTTTGGTGCGCTACTTTCCAAAGCTGCCGTTCGAGATGTTGGGCGTGTCCTTCAAATGCCTTATGGACAGGTGGACCGCCTAGCCAAAATGATACCTGTAGAGGGTGTGAAGCCTGTAAGCATTGAAAAAGCTTTGGCCGACGAACCGCGTTTGCGCCAGGAAGCCAAATCTGAAGAAGTGGTGGATAGATTACTCAACTATGCTCGGCAAGTCGAAGGATTGTTGCGCAATGCATCGACGCATGCGGCAGGAGTAGTAATTGGTGATAGGCCTTTGGAACAATTAGTTCCGCTTTATCAGGACCCAAGGTCGGATATGCCTGCAACACAATTCAATATGAAGTGGGTGGAACAGGCGGGTTTAGTTAAATTTGATTTCCTAGGGCTGAAAACACTCACTGTAATCCAAAATTCAATTGATTTAATCAATCGAACAAGGAAACTGCACATAAATTCTAAAGGTCACAGACTTTATGAGCCGAAGCCAGGGACTGAGGGTGATATCAACGCAATTCCGTTAGATGACACTTTGGCGTTTGATCTATATTCAGCGGCAAAAACAGTTGCAGTTTTTCAGGTTGAATCCAGCGGAATGATGGACGCCCTTAAACGCATGAAGCCTAATTGTATTGAGGACATCGTGGCGTTAGTGGCTCTTTATCGACCTGGCCCAATGGAAAACATTCCCAAGTATTGTGAAGTTAAAAATGGTATCAGTGAGCGCGAATTACTGCATCCCTCTGTGGATCACATCCTTGATGAAACGCAGGGAATTATCGTCTACCAAGAGCAAGTCATGGAAATAGCACGTCAAATGGCGGGTTACTCACTTGGGGGAGCTGATTTACTTCGCCGAGCGATGGGAAAAAAAATTCAGGAAGCAATGGATGCAGAAAAACCAAAATTTCTGACTGGTGCAGCATCCAATGATGTTGATGAGAAAACAGCGAATGATACCTGGGACTTGTTAGATAAATTTGCCAACTATGGGTTCAATAAGTCTCATGCCGCGGCGTATGCAGTCGTAAGTTACCAAACAGCCTGGCTGAAAGCCAACCACCCCGTAGAATTTATGGCTGGTGTAATGAATTGTGATTTGCACCTTACTGACAAACTTGCTGTCTATTTCAATGAAGTTCGAAAGGGTCTTGAACTAGTGTTCACACCGCCTTGTGTGAACCGAAGTCAGCCGTGTTTTGACGTATTGGAAGGTGCCTTGGTATATGGCTTAGGTGCTTTAAAAAATGTTGGTACTGAGGCGATGCACCTGGTGGTAGATGGACGGGCCGGCAAACCTTTTGTTACTCTCTTTGATTTTGCAAGGCGGGTTGACTTGAGGCGGTTAGGTAAACGCCCTCTCGAGATGCTTGCGCGTGCTGGGGCATTTGATGAACTAGATCGTAATCGCAATAGGGTATTCAAAAGTCTTGATGCTTTAGTTGGTTATTCGACTGTTATCCATGAACAGCGCAATTCAAATCAAGTTAGTTTGTTTGGTGAGGCTGGTGATGACCTGCCCGAGCCACGTCTGTCTCTCGTCGAAAGTTGGTTGCCAGCTGAGCAATTAGGCGAAGAATTTAAGGCAATTGGTTTTTACCTATCGGGGCATCCACTGGATGATTACAGTTCTGCTTTAAGGCGATCTGGCGTAATAACTCTCGACCAATTGCTCGAAAAAGTTAAGAATGGACCGCTTGTGGCTAAACTGTCAGGCATTGTCGCGGGAAGGCAAGAGCGTAAATCTGCTCGGGGCAATCGTTTTGCATTCATTCAACTAAGCGACACAACAGGAAGTTACGAGGCTACAATGTTTAGTGACACATTAGAAGTATGCCGTGATTTCCTGGAAGTTGGGTCTAAAGTTGTTATTAGTGTCGAAGCGACAATGGAGTCTGAACAATTAAAATTACTATGCCGATCAGCCCAACCAATGGATGGAGCTGTAGCTAAATTTGGAGCCGCTGGTCTCCGTGTTTACCTCGAATCAATCGAAACTATTTCATCAGTTGCTACTGTTCTTGATGAAGCGACAAAAGTGGTAAAAAATGCTAAAAAAGGGCCGGTATCTTTTTGTTTGATGGATGATAGCCTACCAGGTGAGGTAGATATTGAACTTGGACAAAATTTTTCTGTTACGCCGCAGATCAAAGGGGCTCTTAAAAGTCTTCAGGGGGTATTGATGGTCGAAGATATCTAGGTTTTGACTGAATTAGCTATCAGCTAGCTCTTTACAAATTTAGTAATGGGGCGGGCGTTCATCGCTAAAAATTATACCGCCACTCTCAGAATCTGGCCCTTGAATTTTTTTTCCCAAACTTTCCACTAGCTGCGTAAGGTGGCGGAGCTCGGTGTCTTGCTTTGCTACGACATCCGAAAGGTCTTCCATCGCGCGCGTCAGGTGTGCAATTTGTTCTTCTAAAGCTTCTATCATTATATGTATGTGAGTGATTACAGCCGTTCGTTCAAGTAAAAACAATCAGATTTAAATATTGATTGATTCTAAGTCATATATTGCCCCTTTGCTCTTGGACGGTTAGATGCAAGCGAGAGATCGTGAGGACTTTTATGGGCAAACAAAAAAATAAACCAAGGCCTAAGGCATTACCGCCGAAGGGTTTTCGTGATTATTTTAGTGTGGACGTGTCAGCACGTATCGATATGCTCAATAAAATTTCAGAAGTTTACCACCTTTATGGCTTTGAGCAATTTGAGAGCAGTGCCGTTGAAACTGTTGAGGCACTGGGTAAATTTTTGCCTGATGTGGATCGCCCAAATGAAGGAGTTTTTGCCTGGAAAGAAGAGGATGACTGGCTGGCGCTTCGCTACGATTTGACAGCCCCTTTGGCCAGAGCTTATGCACAAAATAGGAATGACTTGCCGAACCCCTACCGTCGCTTTGCAATGGGCCCTGTCTGGCGCAATGAAAAGCCAGGTCCCGGGCGGTTTCGACAGTTTTATCAATGTGACGCGGATACTGTCGGCTCATCCAGTATGGCTGCAGATGCGGAAATCTGTACAATGCTGTCTGACACTTTGGAGCGTGTTGGCATTGAGCGTGGTGACTACATTGTCCGTGTTAATAATCGCAAAGTTCTTGATGGCATAATGGAAAAAGTAGGCCTCATAGATCCAGACAATCCTACCAAATTCTCAGAAGAAAAGGGAATTGTTCTCCGTGCGATTGATAAGTTTGATCGACTAGGGTCTGAGGGTGTTAAGCAGTTATTGGGTTCAGGCCGGGTAGACGACAGTGGTGATTTTACCACTGGTGCTGGGCTAACAGCTGGACAAATCGATGTTTTGATGGGGTTCATGAAAGCCCTAGGATCTACGTCAGATCAAACACTGAATAACTTAATTTGTCTCGTAAAAGGCTCAAAGATTGGCGAGGCTGGGGTACAAGAGCTGGAGCAGATTTCTAATCTCGTTGTAGCTCAGGGGTATGGAACTGAGCGCATACTTCTGGATCCTTCGGTGGTGCGTGGTTTAGGTTATTATACCGGTCCAGTCTATGAGGCTGAGCTGACATTCGAGATAAATGATGAAAAGGGCCGACTGAGAAAATTTGGATCGGTTGCGGGTGGGGGTAGATATGATGACCTTGTTAAGCGTTTTACGGGCCAAGAGGTGCCTGCTGCCGGGATTTCGATTGGTGTGGACCGTCTGCTAGCCGCTCTGCGAATGAGGGGACAAATAGACACTGAAAATGTAGGTCCAGTCGTAATTACTGTAATGGACAGAGATCGGATGGGTGACTATCAAGCGATGGTCTCTGAGTTGCGAGGTGCGGGTATTCGTTCTGAAGTTTACCTTGGAAATCCAAAAAACTTTGGCAATCAACTGAAATACGCAGACAATCGCAAAAGCCCAATTGCTATTATTGAGGGTGGAGATGAAAAAGCTGCTGGCGTGGTCCAGATTAAGGATTTAATTCTTGGGGCTGAGTTGGCGAAAAAGGCAACTTTGGAGGAATGGAAATCCAGACCCAGCCAAACCACTTGCCCAAGGAGTGAATTGGTGAAGCATGTTTGTGAGATGCTGCTGGCCCAAGGGCAAACCAATTGAACCAACCTCAAAAATAAAATCGCGAACCATGGAAATAATCGATAGACTAAATTAATTAGTAAAGTTTGGATAACTTTGCGAATTAATCTTTAATAAGCTTAAATGAAATTGAGTATATTCAAGACTATAATATACCAATATTGGCGAGTTCGGCCTGTAATTCTGGGGGAAGATCGTCATCACTTGGCCTTGGATGGGTCAAGTCAGGAGGTGAATCTGCGGTGGGTAAGTATCGCCACCCTTGAAATGCACGTTTTGGCGTCGCAGCCACCTGAACGAGTTTTGGCTCAATGACGATAGCGCAGCGCCTAATGCCGTCGACACCAAATATTTCATCCAGACGCAAAACCTTTTGTCGACATAGGATAATTCCCTTTATGACCCAGTAAATTGAGCCACCTTTTAACAGTTCTTCGCTCCGTTTTGGCCACATTCGAGTTACATGCCGGGGCAGTCCATCTGCTGTCCTTGCTGCTGGATTAGCCTGCCAATCAGATAGGTTTTGAACAGTTTCGGTACCAACGCTCAATTTTACCAAGTTTATGGTCTCTGACAATTGTTACTCCATATCTTCCTTGAGATTGTTAAAAGATCAGCTTTTGATCAAGGATACAAGTTGACCTTTTTGGACTGATTGCCTACCTTCTAATCCTGCTCGTTCTTTTATTCTGTGGAACTTTATATGACTCACTTTGATGCCTCCATCGCCGAACAAATTTGGGATATGAAGTATAGATTTAAAGATGAAGATGGCACCCCGATTGATGGGAATGTTGAGGATAGCTGGCACCGGATAGCGGGCGCTTTGGCATCAGTAGAAAGCCTGCCTGAAAAATGGGAAAAAGCTTTTTTTGAGGCACTATCTGATTTTAAATTTCTGCCAGCTGGACGAATAACTGCAGGGGCGGGAACAGAGCGAAGTGTGACATTGTTTAACTGTTTTGTCATGGGGACCATTCCCGATAGTATGGGTGGTATTTTTGATATGCTTAAAGAGGCTGCTCTTACGATGCAGCAGGGTGGGGGAATTGGCTATGACTTTAGTACAATAAGACCCTCGGGCGCCAAGGTGAAGGGCGTTGCTGCAGATGCCTCTGGTCCGCTCTCCTTTATGGACGTTTGGGACTCAATGTGCCGCACAATAATGTCAGCGGGAAGTCGGCGAGGAGCAATGATGGCTACCATGCGTTGTGATCATCCTGATATTGCTAACTTTATTACAGCGAAGCGGGATCCGGCTCGTCTAAGGATGTTTAATGTTTCGGTTCTAGTTACTGACGAATTTATGGATGCTGTCAAAGCAAATGGACCTTGGGATTTGATATTTGAGGGAGAAGTTTACCAGACAGTAAATGCACTGGAGCTTTGGGATCAAATCATGAGTTCAACATTTGAATTCGCTGAGCCCGGTGTAATTTTTATTGATAGGATAAATAAAGCTAATAATCTGAATTACTGTGAAACTATCTCGGCCACCAACCCATGTGGTGAACAACCCCTGCCTCCCTATGGTGCTTGTTTGCTGGGATCTATAAATTTAGCGCGCCTAGTATCGAAGCCTTTTGAAAAAGATGCCAGTTTAGACGAAGTTGGCATGGATAATTTAGTTAAAATAGCAGTCCGAATGATGGACAATGTAGTAGATGTGAGCCGCTTTCCCCTTGAGGCACAGGCACGAGAGGCAAAACAAAAGCGGCGTATTGGGCTAGGGGTTACTGGCCTTGCAGATGCGCTTTTAATGGTTGGATTGCGCTATGGTTCTGAGGAAGCAGCGCTTAAAACTGAGCAGTGGATGCATCAAATAGCGCGGGCGGCATATCTAGCGTCGGTTGATCTAGCCAAGGAAAAGGGTGCTTTTCCACTTTTTGATCCACAAGGCTATCTATCCAGTGGAGCAATGCAAGAGATGGATGCTGATGTGCGTAATGCGATTGAAAAACATGGAATTCGGAATGCTTTGCTAACCAGCGTAGCGCCCACAGGCACAATTAGTCTTTACGCAGGTAACGTGTCCTCGGGCATTGAGCCTGTTTTTGCATATGCATATACGCGCAAAGTTTTACAGAAAGATGGGTCGCGTACTGAAGAAGAGGTGGTGGATTATGCGGTTCAAATGTGGCGTGATAAGATGGGAGAAGCAGAATTACCGGATCACTTTGTAAATGCCCAGACTTTGGCCCCCTTGGATCATGTGCGCATGCAAGCAGCTGCTCAAAAATGGGTAGATAGTTCAATTTCTAAAACTATTAACTGTCCAGAAGATATAAGTTTTGAGGCGTTCAAGGATGTTTACATGGCCGCTTGGGATCAGGGTTGCAAAGGTTGTACCACATACCGTCCTAATGCTGTTACTGGGTCAGTTTTATCAGTCTTGGAGACTAGTGAAAAAGCTCCTGAGGTAGATAGTGGCGCCGACGTAGTATACATAAGTGAGCCATTGAACCGTCCGGAGGCTTTGGAAGGGCAGACTTATAAAGTAAAATGGCCAGACAGTGAGCATGCCATTTATATCACGGTTAATGACTTAGTGCTGAATGGACATCGTCGCCCTTTTGAAGTGTTCATCAATTCAAAAAATATGGAGCACTTTGCATGGACTGTTGCGCTTACTCGGATGATCTCAGCTGTGTTCCGGCGCGGTGGAGACGTGAGTTTTGTAGTCGAAGAGCTGAAAGCTGTATTTGATCCTCGTGGAGGTGCATGGTTGGAAGGAAAGTACATCCCCTCAATCCTAGCGGCTATCGGCGGCGTAATAGAAGAACACATGGTTAATACTGGCTTTATTTTGGGTAAGGGTATGGGGCTTAAAACTGATCCAAAGGCTGAGGTGGTGAACTTGTCCCAATCTCGTTCGTTGTCATGCTCAAGCTGCGGGCAGTTTGAAATGCGCATGGCGGAAGGTTGTATGACCTGTGGCAACTGTGGTTACTCTAAATGTGGTTAAGCAGAGTCTTAAAACTCTGGCCTGTCTCTATACTTTAACAAAAAAATAGCCTAGCCCGTTATCAACCCGAAAGGGATTAGGCTAATTGGGGCTTTTGTTCCCATAGAGGATATTATTGTCCTCGCAAGATAGAAAGATATTCTGGTGAAGCAAGCACTTGCTGACGCGCTAGCTAAGCGTGGCTATGAAACTTTGACTCCTGTTCAATCAGCAGTTTTGGCGCCTGAGTTAACTCAGGCGGATTTATTAGTTTCAGCACAAACAGGATCAGGAAAGACAGTAGGCTTTGGCCTTGCCATAGCCGACAGCCTCTTAGGCTCTTTGGAAGAGTTTGGACGTGCCACTAAGCCGCTGGCTTTGGTCATTGCGCCAACTCGGGAGCTTGCCTTGCAGGTCAAACGTGAGTTGCAATGGCTCTATGCTGAAGCCCGAGCAACCTTAGCCTCTTGTGTTGGCGGTATGGATATGCGCGACGAGCGCAGATCATTGGAGCGTGGTGCTCATATTGTAGTGGCTACGCCAGGCCGGCTGCGAGATCATATTGGGCGTGGCTCTATCGATTTGTCTCAGCTGCGGGCGGTAATCTTGGACGAAGCAGATGAGATGTTGGATCTGGGCTTTAAAGAAGACTTGGAGTTCATTTTGAGTCATGCCCCCGAGACGCGGCGTACCCTGATGTTTTCGGCGACAGTACCAAAGTCGATAGCGCATCTTGCTAAGTCCTATCAAAAAAATTCCGTGCGGGTGTCTACTGTTGCTGAGAAATCGCAGCATAGTGATATCGAATACCGTGCGTTAGGCGTCGCTGCCCGTGATATGGAAAACGGGATTATTAATGTTTTACGCTTTTATGAGGCCCCTAACGCTTTAGTTTTTGCTAATACTCGTGTGATGGTTAACCGTTTGACTACGCGGCTTACTAACCGTGGTTTTTCAGTTGTTAGCTTGTCAGGTGAGCTTAGCCAAAATGAGCGATCTCACGCTCTTCAAGCAATGAGGGACGGGAGGGCACGTATTTGTGTTGCCACAGATGTTGCTGCGCGGGGAATTGATTTACCAAATCTTGATCTAGTGGTTCATGCTGAGTTACCCACTAACTATGAAATACTGATGCATCGTTCGGGCCGTACTGGTCGAGCAGGTCGCAAGGGTATTTCTGTTCTTATTATTCCCCCATCGGCTCGTCGCAAAGCAGAACGCATCTTGCAAGGCGCGAAGGTTGTGGCTGAATGGGCAGCACCACCATCTGCAGATGAAGTAAAGGCTAAAGATCGTGAACGTTTAATGGCGGATCCATCGTGGCAAGAAGAAATAAATTCAAAAGAAAAATCGGACGTAGATGAACTGTTGTCACATTTTACTCCCCTTCAAATCGCTGCAGCTTATTTACGACTATATACTTCGAAGCAATCCGCTCCAGAAGAGCTGGTAGCCATAGACAGTAAAAACTTGAAGGATAGCAAACCCAGCCGAGCTGCTGACTTTGGACCGACGGTTTGGTTTTCTATACCGGGTGGAAGATCGAGTGGGACTGTTCCTGGGCGATTGTTGCCAATGATCTGTAATTCGGGGGGGATTACGAAACATGATATTGGGGCAATTAAAATCCACCCAGAAATTTCTTATTTTGAAATTAAATCAACCAAGGTAAAAGCTTTTAAGCAGGCGTTGGGGCCTGATATGACTGCTGAAGATGACGTTGTGGTGACGCAAGTGGATGGCCCTCCGGTTGATGTTAGCTTTGAGGGTGCGAAGCCAAAGAAACCCTGGATAGATAAAAAAATAGAAGTAAGTATACCCTCAAGCGCCCCTGTAGATTGGAACGATGAGACGAAGCCTAGACAGAGAAAACCCAAAGCCAATGGCCACAAGGCAAGTCAGGCTCAGGAAAGGCCAAAGAACAAAAATAGATCAGCAGAGAAAAGCCGGCCGGAAGGTGTTGTGGAAAGTTTCAAAAGAAAGCCAAAATCAAAATCTAGAAATATTTCAAAGTACCCTAAAGCCGTTGTTGGGGACAGATCAGCAGTAGAAAAAAATTCAATAAAATTAGGAAAACCGA
>CAJWTH010000044.1 GCA_913047725.1 uncultured Planktomarina sp. | reverse complement strand
CCAGCTAATGACATGAGGTTTTGGTATCTAGCCACGTGACGGGAAACAAATTCTGTAGCTGTTGGTTCAGGTATGCGAGACAATACATCGCTAGAAAGAACCGGCATCGGCTTAATCCCATCAGGCAACACCTCACCGTTCTTACTATCGTAAAGACGCCCATTTTCGCCCAAAATTAAACCATGCTCAGCAGCATCCTCAATTACTTGAGGAGCCCAAGTTACGCCACCGCCAGCATCATCTCCACCCAAAATGGCCATTATCATTCCATAGTCGGATCCAATATTTTCAAACCCCCGAAAAATACCAGTTGGAATATTAATTATGTCACCTTCTTCTAAGACTACCTCACCCGCATTACCCCAACGCCCCCAAAAAAACCGCCAGCGGCCCTTGAGGACAAAAAATACTTCAGCCGTTGTGTGCACATGCAAAGAATTTCGGCATTTTGGTGGCTGGCCAGCAGCTCCAATATTAAACCCTGGAGTATCTCTTAAATGTACGTGTTGATCAGCACTCTCGCTCACGCCACCACCGATAATTGTAAAGTTTTCCTTTTGATTGCTGCCAGGAGTGTGCGCATCGATAAACGCTGTTTTACATGGGATCAAATCGCCATAGCGAACAATGTTTTTTTCCATTTCACTTGGTATCATATTATAGTGCCTAGCCCTTTTTTAGTGCAATTTGCTTCCAAATTGCTGTTTCATCAAACAGAGTATATTCCCGCCGAATTCCCCATGGTCCAAATTCAACATGGCTGATTCCCATAACATGAACTTCTGCACCTGTCGGTTGACCAAAAGCACCCCAACCATCATGTTTTCCCGTAAGGCTCCAACGCAATGCCGCACGAGGCGGCATTTTTGGATCTTCACGGCCAATTTGATGATGAATTTCAAAATTCGCTGAGGGAAAGGAAGATCTTAATCCAATCCAAAATTCGTCAACGCCATCCGTCGATACTAGCTCTTTTCCACCTGGGTAATATCCAGTAACGGCCCTATCATATTCTTTAGAAATAATACTTAGATCCGCTTTCATAATCTGGTTTAAAGTTTCAGAGTACCGCGCGCCCCAGGCATTATCGTTACCACGGCCTTTATACGGCCCTAATTGGTCATCCATGGGATGAAACGGTTGAACACATCGAGTGGGGCCACCTTCAGCTTCAATTTGTTCAATTGCATACTCATAAGGGTCCCACCCCATTTGACGGACGATCGCACCTTGGTCCCGGATCAACCACTCGTCATTAATTTGATTATCAATTGCATGGCAATCTGCAACAATTCTATACTTCAAAGTTTTGCCAGTCGCCTTTCCATACACCCCATCTCCAAGATGAGTTGCTGTAGACAAAATTCGGTGGGATGAAAGCATTCCTTGCTCAGGAGTGCCTGACCATATGACATCTTCTCCCAACAGTCGTCGATCTGGGAATTCTGCAAGTGTTGCCATAGTTGCACCAATAACGTTCGCATTTCCAATCACGAGGGAACCAGGAGAACGCACAATAATGTCATGCGAGTAATAGGTATTCAGGGTGCCTAACCCACGGCCCTCCCAAATTTCCTTCGTAATCCCCAAAATATAATCAGGAAAATCAATAAACCGATCTGAAAAACCCTTCATGTGTTCCACCCCTTTGGAATTTTAGCTGAACCACGAACAATCAATGGACTATTTATTTTTAGGTGCTTTGGAGCAACCTCTGGATCACGAATTTTATCAATCATAAGTCGCACCGTTTGTTCCACCATCAAATTTGCTCTCTGGCGTAAAGTCGTTAAATTATATCCTGCCCATGATGCCGGCGGAACATCATCATAACCCACAACACTAACATCTTCTGGAATGCTTAAACCAAGTTCTGTTCTCAAGACATCCATTACAGCAAACGCCATGTGGTCCGTTGCTATAAATACTGCGTCAGGCCTTCTCGAAACTGCAAACATTTCACGGGCTACATTTTTGGCGGTGTCAGTTGAAAAGTTACCTAAGGCATGTGCAAAAAGAGTTTTTCCAAATTTATTCAGGCCAGAACAAAATCCTGCCTCACGGTCACGTTGAGTGGATGCACCAACCCAACCCCCAATGTAAGCAATGCGTTTATGGCCTGCCTCACATAAAAACTGTGCCGCAGTATGGCCACCTTCTATGTTATCTGACGTAACAGAACTATGGGACAGTTGATCTTGCGTACGGTTAAATAAAACAACAGGGACTCCCATTGCCTCACATCTCGCAGTTACATCATTAGAAATTCCAACACTGGCAATAATAATGCCATCAACTTGATAGTCGAGTAACTCTTCAATGACCTGCTCAGTAGATTGATTGTCATTAGAGGCCATGAATACAAGAACGTGGTACCCTTCTTTTTGCAGGGTATTTGAGAGTTTCTCTAAGGCTGCTGGATAGAAATAATTATCAAGGTAAGCAACTATAAGGCCTACAATGCGGCTTTTTCCAGTAATTAAAGAACGTGCTAAAATATTTGGCCGGTAGCCCAGCTCTTGAGCAGCTTCACGCACTTTCTCAGCAGTCTTATTGCTTGCAGACGCTCCTGGCGTAAAGACACGGCTTACGGCAGACTGGCTCACCCCAGCACGCTTTGCTACTTCAAGAGAGGTTACCTTTTCCATTAATCTGCGGTCCAACCACCATCAATTAACATGTGAGTGCCAGTCATAAGCGCACTCGCATCTGACGCCAAATAGACAACCGCACCCATCATATCAGTTACCTCACCAATGCGTCCTAGCTTAATTTTTTCTTTGAGCCATTTAACACGATCAGGATTAGCGAAAGTAGGTTCGGTAAGAGCCGTGCGTACAAAAGTTGGACAGATTGTATTGACCCTAATTTTATGGGGCCCTAATTCAATCGACATTGCCTTAGTAAATCCCTCAACAGCATGTTTTGTGGCACAATAAACTGCTCTCTCAATCCCACCCACATGCGCCATCTGACTGGATACGTTTATTAAGCTACCAGGTTTTCCTGCTTCAACAAGGGCCTTGGCCACGGCTGCGGTCAAAAAGTATGCCCCTTTAATGTTAAGGCCTGCAACAGCATCATAATCTTTTTCAGTCGTCTCAATTGCCAAAGAATGTGCTGCTGTACCAGCCGAGTTTACTAAGATATCAAATGGCTTTTCTGATGCAACTGCTTTTTGAGTGGCTGCAACATCAGACACATCCATTACCAAAGCTTCTGCCGAAAGCCCCGCCTGTCTAAGTTCGCGCACAGTTTCTTCCAGTTTCTCTATAGAACGCGCCGCCAGAGTGACTGCAGAACCTGCTTCAGCGAGTGCAACGGCACAACCCAAGCCAATACCAGAAGAAGCACCTGTAATTAAGGCCCTCTTGCCATCCAGGCGGAATGATGGGGTTTTTGGTAAACTCATGGCATACCCTTATCTATTTCAATTCGCCCCACTAATCGTGCTTTATTGAATTCACGCAAACGGGCAAATACATCAACACCTAGCTGAGCATAAACATCGAGCAGATCGACCAGAACCCAATTTTCGCGGATTAGATCGCCTTCCACTCGCCAAAAATCTAAACTCCGCATTGTGATCTCTTGTCCTGCAGGCGCAATACCCAACCAACCATCACCTGAAACAGTCATTTGCATGTTGGGCCAGCCAGTGGCTACGACGTATGGACCATCACCGTAGAAATGGCAGCGCAAGCTGCCAGTTGTTCCACCACGGCGATCAGGCAGAGCGTTAAGAAATGGAATCTGGTGCCAATTGCGGAACCCTGCAAGGCCGCGTGCCGTGCCGATTCCAGCCGGACCATACCAGTTGACCTGGGGGTGCCAATACTTTTCAGCTTTCATGATTTCAGGTCCACCCTCGACCGGATGTCGGGAAAGGTTAGTCAGCATCCCCATCACAACGCTAAGACTGTGTGCGCTTTGCTCGGCATTTCGCCCATCTGGCTTCAGGCCGTCCTGCGCCGCAGGGCCGGGGATGAACATCTCACGTCCCAAGCTCGGAGACATGGGCCAAGCACCTGCCTGCAACATCAGTTCTGGAAAATCCCAAATAGCCTGCATCTCAACAGCTTTACCGTCTACAACACGGTAGAATTCATGGAACCGCATGTGGGCCAGATGACCTGTAGGTGGAATATCAAGAAAGGGGCTGACAAAAGTACCTACGTAGTGACCCCCGCAGCCAATCCAATCGGCCCCATCAGCATCCGTGCCGGTACTAATAATCCAATCGCGGCGCTCTAGGTCGGGAAAAGCAATGAGTAGGGGAGCATAGGCTAAATCATAAAGCGCCTGAGGGCCTACGATGTCACCAAAAGGATGACACAGATGTACTGTTGCATCAGGTACCATAAAGTTTCTCAGTACTGATAGTACAGAATCTGGGTCAAAGTCTGTCATGGCTAGACTCAAAGTCGCAATCTGCGCTCTTAGAGCCTTAGCATTTTTCATTATTTTGCTCCTTCGCCGTAAGGAACATTTTGTCCACCGTAACGCCTTACACGCAGATTACATTGCTCTGCATGCCCAACAAAACCTTCAAGCAAGCACAACCTAGATCCATAAGCCCCTATTTTTGCTGCCGCTTCATCAGTCGTGATCTTTTGATAGCTGTGCGTTTTAAGAAACTTGCCTACCCAAAGCCCACCGGTGTAACGACCAGCTTTTTTAGTCGGTAGCGTGTGATTAGTTCCAATAACCTTGTCACCGTTAGCAACATTAGTCCGCGCCCCTAGAAACAATGCCCCATAACAAGTCATATTTTCCAGGAACCAGTCATCACGATCCGTCATTACCTGCACATGCTCTGACGCTATCTCATTAGCAATTTCCAGCATTTCATCATATGTATCACAAACAATCACCTCGCCATAATCCAGCCACGACTTTCCTGCCGTATCAGCTGTAGGAAGAATTTGTAAAAGGCGGTCAATTTCTTCCATAGTAGCTTTTGCTAATTTTTCAGAATTAGTGACCAGAACAGCAGGAGAATTATAACCATGTTCAGCCTGCCCTAAAAGGTCCGTTGCACATAGCTCCGCATCAACCGTGTCGTCTGCAATCACCATCGTTTCTGTAGGCCCTGCGAACAAATCAATACCAACACGACCAAACAATTGGCGCTTAGCCTCAGCCACGTAGGCATTACCAGGACCAACCAGCATATGGACAGGCTCAATTGTTTCAGTTCCAATCGCCATGGCTCCCACGGCCTGGATACCACCCATCACATAAATTTCATGTGCACCACCAAGATGTATGGCCGCAATTACTGCTGGATTGGGTTGTCCATTAAAGGGTGGAGTACAGGCAATAATGCGAGGTACACCAGCTACAGACGCCGTTGCCACAGACATATGAGCCGAGGCGACCATCGGAAATTTTCCGCCTGGCACATAGCAACCCACAGATTGAACTGGAATGTTTTTATGACCTAAAATGACTCCAGGTAGTGTTTCAACCTCAACATCCAACATACTATCTCGTTGTACCTGGGCAAAGTTTCTAACCTGCTCCTGTGCAAATTTAATATCAGCCAATTCCCTTTCCGAAAGAGCCGCCAAAAGACTTTCTATCTCTTGATCCGTGAGCCTGAAGTTTTTCGGAGTGTATTGATCAAATTTGGAAGACAAATCCCGGACAGCAGCATCACCACGCTCCTCAATATCTACAAGAATCTTTTCAACAGAAGCCTTCGTATTTGCATCATCCAACGCACGTTCTGCATCAGGCTTGCCAGTTTTCAAATAAGTTATTGTCATTAATTTTTCCTTGGCTTAGGGGCCATTTCTTCCTTCCGATCATAAGACTCCCAGCCATGGCCAGAAAATACGTCAACGCCCAATTGTGCGAGAACTTTCGGGAAATCTACCATCACCCAATTGTCTACGATCTTTCCATTTTCGACTTTCCAAAAGTCCATATAGCGAATTTGAATTTTTTTTCCTGTGGGTTCGACGCCCATAAAGGTTCCACTATGAATTGCATCTTGCCGTCCAAAAGCTGCAGCCCATTCGCCCATGTAGAGCCGAGCTTCATCCACACAAACTTTGTCAGAAAATGCAGCCTGAAATGGCTTTTGCCAATTATCTTGAAATTGGCGCACGCCTTCTTTTGTTCCACAGCCAGTATTTCCCATCCAGCGAAATCCCTCTGTAAAAAATTCACCAATATCTACAATACGGTGATCATTTAGGCCATCGACCATTGCCTCAATAACCACCCGGGTTTCCTCCGTCTTCGACATATCTGTATTTCTACTCAATGCAGCTTGTTCTGGTCTTGCTCCACTCATCCTTTTACCGCTCCTGACGTAAGCCCACTCACTATTTGACGTTGAAAAAACATAACTAAAACAAACAGTGGGGCTGTTGCAGAGACAACTGCAGCTACAGCAAACATTACATTTCCTTCAGTCTGAGTTGTCCCCAAAAAACTTGCAATTTTTGGGACCATGGTCTGGTTTGCTTGGCTCAATAATGTAGCTGTGACGGTGAAGTCGTTGTAGGCAAGCAAAAAAGAAAATAGGCCAGTAGTAATAACACCGGGCCACATGACCGGCACGATCACATGCCTAAATGCCTGAAAACGGGTACACCCATCTACCATGGCACTTTCATCAAGGTCCTTAGGTATGTTGAGAAAAAAGCTATGCAACATCCACAATGTAAATGGCTGATTGATTGCTACCATCACGATAATAGCCGTTGGTAAATGCCCCCAAAGGTTCCACTCAAAGAAGGGCAATAAATAACCTGATACTAGAGTAATGTGCGGCATGGCGCGAAACACCAAAGCCAACATCAACAAATAAAAAGCATATTTCTTACCAGAGCGGGCGAGTGCGTAACCACCTAAAGTACCCAAGGTGAGTGATATAACAACAACAGAAATTACTACTATCATTGTATTAAGTGCAGCAACCCAGAATGATTTTGTGATCCAAGCACCAAAATAACCATCCCCAGTAAAAATCCCCCCAGTTTCAACCTGAGTGCGCACACCACTTAATGCATAAGCCCAATCTGCCTTAGAAAAAAAATCGCCTTGAACCTTAAATGAGCCCCACAAGGTCCACACGAATGGAAAACCAGCAGTAATAACCCAACACAGAACCAATAACCAAATTATAGTTTTCAATGGCCACGGACGACGGTGAATAATTTCCGACATTAAACAACCTTCCCCTTAAAGTCGCGCCAAGTTCTGAGCAGCACTGGGATTAGCAACAGAGCAACACCCAGAATAGTTAAAACAGACGTAGCGCCTGCAGAGCCAAAGAAGGTCCCCTCACCACCAGCAAGATCATTAAAAATAATCCATGAAAGTGAGGTTGCGCTCGCCTGCGCTGAAAAACCAACAATAGGTTCAAATACACGGAAATTATCCATTAATTGGATTAGTGATATAAAAACAATTAATGGAACCAAATGAGGTAAAACAACATAACGGGTGCGTTCCCAACGAGAGGCGCCATCAATCATAGCAGCCTCAATCGTATCAGTTGGCACCGTTTGAAGGCCTGCGTAAAAGACAATAAATGCGAATGGGGCCGAATGCCAGATTCCATAGATTATTAACATAATCCAGGTTAACTTGGGTGAAGCCTTCAACGACAAATTTGGATCTTCAAAAAGCCACTGTAACGTGGAACCTAAAATCCCCTCAGCATCAATCATCCAAAAAAGTATCAGCGAGCCAATCAATGGTGTCACAATCATTGGAAGAAGCGATACAAAAATAGTTGGCCCCTTGAATTGTTTGGGCAAACTATTGACACCCAGCGCGATGCAAAAGCCAAGTAGCAACACCATTGGTGTAACCACAAAAGTATACGTTAGTGTAAATGCGAGCGCACGGTAAAACGGCAAGTTGTAAGTCTTACTTAAAAAGATTTTCCAATTGGGACTGTCAGCCCAAGCTTGAGCTAACTCCGATGCAGCAAGATGATTTCTGTTGTTATAGGTACCAAAGCCGTTGAATTTTCCTAACGGTCGATCTTCCTTCAGCTGAGCGCTAGCCTCAACATCCACTTGGATTTCAAGTTTGCAGCCAAATGGTCCACAATTTTTAACCTCTTTAAAAACTGCATCATGTTCAATGTGCAAAGACTGAATAAATACTGATCCAATAGGTAATGCTATAAATAGTATCATCGTCACCAGTGACGGCAGAATAAACCAGAAAAATGTACGGTTTTTCATTTCAAGCGCCTATCAAGTGTTGAGAGTAGGGAAGGGGCAAACCCCTTCCCTGAGTATTCCCTACTTAAGGAAACCTTTTTCTGTTGCTGCTGCAGTATAAGCTGCCTCAACATCTGCCAAAGCCTGCTCAGCACTTTCATTTCCTTGGAGGAAGTCTGAGATTTCAGCACCGAGTGCCCCATGCAATGCACCCATAAATGGAAGCATTGGATACGGTGCAGCACCGTCTGCAGCAGTTGCAGAAACTCCTGCAGATGCAGCGCTTGGTGTATATCCGGCTCCAAGCCAAACTGTGTCGCTATTATTCGCCTTAATAACATCTGAAGATATGCCATTCATCATAGCAACAAATGTAGCCTCTGCATCTGCGTCAGAAATATTTGCAGATATAGAGATGCCATCCCACCAGAGTGTTGAAGCAGGACGCGCGTTGTTGCCCCATGTTGGTGCACCAGTTAGAACAGTATTGGATGACACAGCCTTAGTAGAGCCTTCATCGTCTAGAACGGCACCGCCGCGAGTTCCCCACATAGTTGCAAGTGCTAAATTACCAGCTTCCCATTCTGCCTGAGTAGCATTTGAGTCGTAAGTAAGGTAATCTGGGTTTGAATAAGCGACCAAGGATTTAAGCATATTTAAAGTAGCAACACCATGATCATTATTCACCGCTACTTGTGCAGTACCTGGTTTAAAGAAATCAGCGCCTGTGCCCATGTACATGTTTACAAACTCTTCTCCAAGGTTCCAGCCAGCTTTAGTATTTAGGGCCACTGGATAATCCATTAACCCAGCAGACTTAATCGCTTTAGCAGCCACCAAGACATCTTCATATGTTGAAGGAATGCTAGTTACACCTGCTTTTTTCAAGATATCAGACCGTGAGAATAAATGCTGAGCATTTGCCCCGAAAGCGACAGCCATAATTTTGCCATCAACAGTAATCATCTGGCTTGGGTTTAAACCTGCACCATGCTTTGCAACCAACGCATCTAAGGGACGCACTAATCCATCATTCATCAGAGTAACCAAAGTAGAATTACTCGCAATAACTGAAGTATACTGCGCAGGGTTTGCAGTAAGCGCTGCTACCATTATGTCTTTGTGATCCTTTGTGAGGTTTGCCTCAACCGTTACCCCGTCACCTGCACAAGCGCTTGCGCCAGCCGTTACGGATTGGATTGCGGGAAAGTCATTTGAAAGAATTTTGACGTTACCAGAAGAAATTCCGCATCCCGCCATTGCTGTACTGCCGAGAACCATAAAGGCTCCAGCTATCGTTATTTTATTTAGAAACATGTGTTTCTCCCAGTTGTAGTAAGATACGACAAACTTTTCCGTATCTTGGTTAATCCCCACCATGGGGAACCTTAATGGGGATCAATCCCCAATCCGCGCACCCGTTTGAACATCAAACAAATGGCAAATTTCTTTAGGTACAGAAATGCGAACCATGTCACCAATTTCTGCCCGGTAATCTTTGTGTGCTTTAACTGACACTAATTCGCCGTTCACCCGAACAGTAATCATTGTGGCGTCACCCAAAAGCTCCATCGTGTAAACGGCTGCATTAATATCTCCACCTTTTTTTACGATGCTTGCATCCTCAGCACGAAAACCAATTTGGGCAGCCTGGTTTGGGAAATTTAATCCAGCAACCTTAAGGTCACCACCAATGAATTGACCATCAGTCAAACTCCCTTGAACCAAATTCATGGCTGGCGCACCAATAAAACTAGCAACAAAAGCATTTGCTGGCCGGTCATAAATTTCAGTTGGACTGCCAACCTGTTGGATAACTCCACCCTTCATTACCACCACACGATCTGCGAGCGTCATCGCCTCAATCTGGTCATGGGTAACGTAGATCGTTGTCACCTTTAGTTCATGACTTAGGTTTTTAATTTGAGCTCGGGTGGATACGCGCAGTTTCGCATCTAAGTTGGAGAGTGGTTCATCCATAAGAAACACGTTTGGTTCACGGACAATTGCCCGGGCCAGAGCAACACGCTGTCTTTGACCGCCAGACAGTTCGGCAGGTTTCCTGTGTAAGAATTCGTCCAACTCTACCATGGAAGATGCGCGCATCACCCTATCATTGTGCTCTGATTCTGGAATTTTTCGTACTTTGAGTGGGAACCGTATATTTTCATATACATTCATATTTGGATAAAGTGCGTAAGATTGAAATACCATCGACACATTACGATCTTTAGGATCTAGATCATTCACCCGAGTACCATCGATTAGGATATCACCATCAGTCACCTCTTCAAGGCCTGCAATCATGCGCATTGTGGTTGTTTTTCCACATCCTGACGGTCCCAAAAGTACTAAGAACTCCTCATCTTTGACTGTAAGGTTGAAGCTTTCTACGCCAACAAACGAGCCCCATCTTTTTGACAAATTTTGAAGCTTAATTTCAGCCATACAAGGTCCCTAGTAAAAAAGAATCGTATTTGCATACGCTTGCAAAAACACTACTGTTAGGCAAGTACTTCCCTTCAGTCAAAACAAAATGAAATAATACCAATAAAAGAACAAGGTTAATCACCTTTAATCAAGAACGAGAAAACATAAATGTCAGACTTTCAAAGTGAAAAACGCGTCGTCAGAGATTATTACGAGGCTTTAGATGCCGCAGACGATGATAATATCACAGATGTTTTAGTTAAGTTCACAGCAGATAATTATATTTGGCGCGCTTTTCATCCATTTAATATCCAAACGGAAGCTGAGTCCGTCAGCAGTATTTTCTGGCAACCCTTCCGTAAATCTATCCAACATGTTCAGCGACGCATGGATGTTTTTTTTGCCGGTAAAAATTTTATAGATAATGGAGATACTGTTTGGGTTTGCTCCATGGGCCACCTAATGGGTCTGTTTGATAATCCTTGGCTGGGAATTCAACCAACAGATAAACTCATAATGCTGCGCTATGCAGAGTTTCATAAAATTGAAGATGGTAAGATTTCAGAGACAGCTTTCTACTTTGATATACCACACCTAATGATCCAGGCAGGGTATCAACCATTTAAAAACCCTACCGCAATGCATCTAGTGCAGCCTGGTCCAGAAACCCATGACGCTTTACTATTCGCGGATGCACCAGCATCTGAGGGACAAAAAACAATGGATGTGATGCACGCAATGATCAGCGACCTCGGTACCTGGCAATCAGGCTTGCCATTGGAAGAAGAGCTGGCACGTACCTGGCACAAAGACATGACCTGGTGGGGACCCGCTGGAATAGGAGCTACTTACACCATTGAACGCTACGCTAAACAGCATTCAGGCCCATTTCGGGCAGCCTTTACGGACCGCTCTGGGACAGGTCACATTGCACGTATAGCTGAAGGGCATTATTCTGGCTTTTTTGGTTGGCCTAACTTTCTGGCAAAGCCATCAGCTGGGTTTATGGGCCTCCCCCCAAGTAACAAACTCTGTGAATTTAGGGTTATCGATATCTACAGACGTGAAGGCAAAAAACTTAAGGAAAACTGGATCTTTATTGATATGCTGCACTTCTTCAAACAGCAGGATGTGGACATCCTTGCAAACCTCCAGGAAAGCTTAAAATAAAAATGGTTTTTTTATGCTACAGTTCACTGAGTTTAGCTGATGTCGATTATTGGTGTAGGAGTCATTCAAGGGTAAGTAACAATGAGGGGATTTGATGATCAGTATACTGATCTGCCCGATTATATCCTGAAGTGCACAGCCCAAATTTGGGAGGGGCGCGATATTTCTGCGCTGGACTGGCATTACGCAGATAATCTTTTAGTGAGGACACCTGATGGGATAAGTCACGGCAATGACGCGGGCAAAGCCAACACGATGTCTACTTTGTCAGAGTTTCCAGACCGTCAGTTGCTTGGGGAAGACATAATTTGGCATGGTGATGACGATGTTGGGTTTCTTTCGTCTCATCGCATCTTGTCAACAGCAACACATAAAGGTGGCGCGTTTGGACCTGCTACTGGACGACAGCTAAAATTCAGAACAATCGCAGATACATTTTGTCACAAAAACCGCGTTTGGGACGAGTGGTTGATTAGAGATAATGCTGCAATTGCACTTCAGATTGGACAGTTTCCAGAGGATTTAGCCCGTAATTTAATTTCTACCGGTAACAGAAAAATGCCACTCATCCCAACATCTGATATAATTGGCCCTTATAAAGGCGATGGAAACGAAAATGATTGGGGCAATAAACATGCAAGTCTCATGCAACACATTATGGATACAAATTTTGAGGTTATAAAAAAAGAGTATGATCGGGCTTGCCACCTTTCCCTTCCTGCAGGTCAAGAGGTCCATGGTTGGGCAGGAGCAGAGAACTTCTGGTTAGGGTTACGCAGCGCATTGCCCTCTGCTGAATTTAAAATTGATCACAAAATGGGCCAGCATGATCCATTACTGAGCCCAAGGAGCGCTATACGCTGGTCTCTAAATGGAAGTCATGACGGTTGGGGGCGTTATGGTGCACCTACAGGAGCCAACATACATATTATGGGTGTAAGTCATGCAGAATTTGGCCCAAGAGGCCTACGCCGAGAAATAACACTTTTTGATGATATAGCTGTCTGGAAACAGATACTGCTGCAAACAGAACCCTAAAATGCCAAAAAATAAAATTAATATCACTGAGAAATAATTCCCAGGGCTGATCGCCCATCTACCTTGGAACAACCAGAGCCAACAAATAGAAAGTTAAAAGAATGGCTAAAGCAATAATTTCCGAAGAATTACTGGCGTTACTGCGACAAGTTGATACGCCAACAGTCTGCAATGCTATCGAAGTGGCACAAGGCAAGCGTGGCTTTAATTGCTTTACACGTGGAACTATGCAGCACTCAAGACCAGGGGATCCAGCTATTGTTGGGTTTGCTCGAACTGCCAAAATTTCAGGATTAGCAGCACCGAAAGAGCCATCAGATGTAATTCGTGCCAGGCGCATGGACTACTTCCGTAGTATGGCTGGTGGTAATGGTCCAACAGTGGCCGTTGTAGAGGATGAGGACTTTCCAAACTGCATAGCAGGTTGGTGGGGTGAAGTTCATGTGGCCGTGCATAAAGGACTCGGTATGAGCGGTGCAGTGACCAATGGCGTGATGCGAGATCTTGATGTAATGGATGATGGCTTTCCAGTTCTTGCCGGTTCTGTTGGACCAAGCCACGGCTTCGTACACGTACTCAAAATCGGCGAGCCAGTGGCTGTGATGAACATGAAGGTGTGTCAGGGGGATCTAATCCACGCAGATCGTCACGGCGCTATAGTAATCCCAACAGACGTGATCACCACCCTGCACCAGGCTATTGAAAAAGTTGTTAAAAGTGAAGCTATCGTTTTGGATCCAGCACGCAAACCAGGCTTCACCATTGAAAAATTAGAGGAAGTCTGGGCACAATTTGAAGCCGCGAGAACCTGAGTTCGACAAGGCATACGAGTTATTCATATTGATTAGCGTGAGGGAAGAAAATTTAAAGAAAATCGGGATTTTATTGATATCCTTCACTTTTAAATATTTTGATATCAATATCCTAGATAATATGGAAAATAATAAACAATGAAAATATTAGATGCTCATCATCATTTGTGGGATTTATCAGCCTTAGAATACCCCTGGCTCAACGCTAAGGGTGAAAAGCGCTTTTTTGGTGATCCTACTCCCATCCAGCGCGACTACT
>CAJWTH010000043.1 GCA_913047725.1 uncultured Planktomarina sp. | reverse complement strand
ATAATGATGCTTTTAAATATTTATTCCATAGTGCACAAACTGGGTTAAATCGAACACTTGGAAACTAGATGCGCGCAATAGTTCTTATAATTTTATTTGGCTTAACCACAAAAAGTTATGCAAATAACCTGATTACTGGGAGTGTTGGCGGAAGGATACAAGGCGACGTTATTTCAGAATTTCAAGACCCATGGGCTATGTCGTTTATTGACAAAGAAAATCTATTAGTGACGACGAAGGCAGGTAAACTGTGGATATTAAACTCTAAAGGTAAAAAGTCAGAGGTGTCAGGGGTCCCATCAGTTTTCGAAGGTGGCCAAGGGGGGTTAGGAGATGTCGTCAAACATCCAAATTATGACACAAACAAATTAGTATATATTTCCTATATTACATCAAAGGATAACGGGAAAACACGATTTGCAACTATCATCCGTGCCAGTTTAGACACTTTATATAAACCCAACCTTCTAAACATAGAGAACATTTGGGATCAGTACCCCGCCGTATCTGGCAAGGGGCATTTCTCGCATAGAATAACATTTGGATTAGAAAATTCAGAGCATGCAGGAAAGATTTTCATAACTTCTGGTGACCGCCAGAAGCAAAGTCCTGCACAAAGTATGAACAGTGCGCTCGGAAAAATAATTCGTCTAAATGACGATGGTAGCATTCCAGAAGATAACCCATTCCAAAACAGTGGCTCACTTGCAAAGACTTTTTGGACGCTTGGCCATCGAAATTCACTGGGAATGGCATTTTCCAACACTGGAGACCTTTGGGCGCATGAAATGGGTCCCCGCCACGGCGACGAATTAAATCTGATAAAGTCAGGAAATAATTATGGATGGCCTTTAGTATCAGAGGGCAACCATTATAGTGGAAAGAACATCCCTGCTCATAGTGAGCAACCTGAGTTCACAGCGCCACAGCTCTCTTGGGTACCTACAGTGGCTCCGTCAGGTTTAATATTTTATAAAGGTAATGAATTTCCGCAATGGACAGATCATGCATTCATTGGGGGATTGAAAAGTAGAGCCTTGGTTCGCGTTAACTTTCAGGCAGGAAAGCCTTTTGAAGAGGAGCGTTTTAGCTGGAACCAACGAATACGGGAGGTAGAGCTCGGACCTAGTGGTGCTATTTGGGTGTTGGAGGACGGTCCAACCGGTAGATTAATAAAATTTACCCGGCCAAATTGATCGTTGGCTGAGCATTTTCTGCACTTTTATAAACTCTTTCTGGTTACAGGTTATGAATTCTAATCCCTAGAATTAGGTTTCAAAACAACATAACGCTTAATAAAATTAATTGAAAAAATTGGACTAATTTTGTGAAACTAAAATTTATTTATGTCGATACACCCTTTTGGAGGGCAGAGGTTGGAAGAATAGCGCTGTTTATGGGTGACATAAAATTTGATGATGTGAGAATAAAACGAGAAGACTTTTCTACAGCTAAAGAGACTGGAACCCTTAGTGATGGGACTGTGCTACCCTTTCACCAAATTCCATGTCTTGTAGTCGATGGCATTTCCATTGCACAAACGGGGGCTATTGCAAGGTTTTGTGGAAAACAGAGTGGGCTTTATCCAACAAATGACGACGTTAAGGCTGCAAAAATTGACGAATTTATAGATTTTGCGACTGATTTGACTGTCATGGTCTCTAGTACACGCAACGAAACCGATGAAAGCGAAAGGATAAAAGTCCGCAGAGATTTATCCAAGGGACCAATTAAAAGAAAATTATCTATGCTTGAAAAAAATATAATTAATAATTCAGAATGGCTAGTTACATCTAACATAAGTGTCGCTGATGTAGCCATCTGGCGGTTGCTTGGTTGGCTGAGCTCTGGAATTTTGGACGGCATGCCAACTGACTTACTGAGCAGTTTTCCTAAAATAAGGAAACTATGCCTGGCAGTAGATAAACATCCGAAAATTCAAAAATGGATATCGCTTACTTATCCCAACAATTACACTCGTGGAAACTATTAAAACCACAGTAAATTTAATGTAATTATAAAATTAGTTTAGAATAGTTTTGTATGCCCGATGAATTGATGATTACTAAATTAGATCCTTGCGAAAAACCTTTAAACAGATCCTCCAAGGATTTGATTATTGGAGTTAATATGATAGATAATAACCAGAAAAATTTATACGGAATTCCTTATGAACAATGATGCAACAGAGGGTCACTCCAACATTCTGAACTCTCTTGCACTTGAACAAGCACAAAGGCTTGCCAAGAAAAAGTTAAAAGAGGGCTCTTCCAATGATGCCATAGCGATATATTTAGACATTCTGGCCAAATTTCCAAAAAATAAAAAAGCCAGAGATGGGCTTAAAGCCTTATCAGGCCAATCAAATGGCAAACAAACCAGCGTGCAGGGTGCACCACAAGATCAGCTAAATTTTTTAGTTCAGCTCTACAGCCAGGGACAGTTCCAACAAGTTTTGGACACCACTGTAAATTTACTTAAAAAGTTTCCTAAATCAGTGACTCTTTTTAATATTTTAGGTGCTGCTCATGCAGGGTTAGGACAACATACAGACGCAATAACTTCATACAAAAAGGCGATAACCATAGAGCCCAATTATCTAGATGCCTACTACAACTTGGGCTTTGCTTTAAGGGAACAGGGCAACTTGGAAAAGGCTGTTGAAAATTTCAACAAGGTAATATCACTAAATCCTAATTACGTAGACGCCTATAACAATATGGCCGTAACTCTTGAGAAACAAGGCAAACTAGAAGAGGCTTTAAACGCTTACAAGAAGGCGATAGCGATCAAACCTGATTACGCTGATGCTCACTATAACATGGCCACAACTCTTGAAAAACAGGGCAAACTAGAAGATGCTGTAATATCGTATAATAAGGCCATATCCATCAAGCCTGACTACGCAGACGCTTATTTCAACATGGCGTCAACTCTCGAAGCGCAAGGCAAGCTAGAAGAGGCTATAGGCGCATACAAAAAGACATTAGACATAAAGCCTGATTATTCTGAAGCATGGTCAAATGGTGCAAGAGCATTAGAAGGCTGGAATAAGCTTGAGCAACTGGACCTTTGGCTGAAAAAAGCTTTTCAAGCCTGTAAAATATTACCACCTGAGCTGCAATTTCAACGAGCAAAGTTACTATGGCGAAATAAAGAATATGAAAAAACTACAGATATTATCAACACCATAAATTTTGATTTAATTACTGACAACCTTAAAAAAGAGTGCCTAAACTTAGAAGCAAAGTGCTTTGAAGCACTAAAAGATTTTGATAAAGCATACAAAAGCTTCAAAGAAATGAATTCTTTGGCAAAAAAGTCGGATGAATATGCGCAGTGCAACCCCGAAAGTTACCTAGAAGAAAAAAGAAATCAGCTAGAAAAACTGAAATCTAGGCCAGTTCCTATGTTTCCAGATTATATAACACCGCAGCCAAACTCTGATCCTGCATTTCTTGTTGGCTTTCCTAGGTCAGGTACCACTTTGCTGGATACAATATTAAGATCACACTCTGCCATTGAGGTGGTCGAAGAAAAGGCTACTACCAAGGTAGCACAGACATTTATTTATAAAAATAACTATCAAGATATTGTAAATCGATTATTACCGCCTGCACTACTTTCTGAAGCGAGGAAGGCTTATCTTAAGGAATTAAACAAACATCGAAACGAAGTGAATTCCAGTTCAATTTGTATTGATAAACTACCACTAAACCTAGTTAAGGCTCCATTGATTAATCACCTTTACCCTAGAGCCAAATTTATATTAGCGTTACGGCATCCAATGGACACAATTTTAAGCTGCTGGATGCAAAACTTCGCACTTAATCCAGCAATGGCAGTGATGACAGATTTGGATCAAACAGTCGATCTATATTGCCTTGGCATGGAAACATTTAAAAAATCCTGGACTGACTATAATTTAAGCGTTCATCTGATAAGATACGAAGATTTGTTAGAAAACCTGGCTGAAGAAACCACAGCACTCCTACAGTTTTTAGATTTAGACTGGGAACCTCAAATGAAAAACTACCAGGACACAGCAATAAAAAGAGGAAAAATCAATACACCTAGTTATTCTCAAGTTGTTCAGCCAATTTACAAAAATGCAAAATATAGATGGCTGAAGTACGAAAAATATTTAAGCAAATATCTTGAACAGGTTTCGCCATGGATCAACGAGTTTGGATATGAAGGCCAGTAAAAACTGAGGGGTATTCACAATTATGGTTTCAGACGGACCCAGACAGTATTTCCGCACAGACTTTCACTTTGAAATTATTTTACTACACAAAGCTATTAAATTTGGAGGACTCCTAGCAGGCGAAATGATGCTAGTAATTTCTACCCCTTGCATTATTTATTCTTGTTATTGGCAGGCATGAATTGGAAGAACTTTCAAAACCAGTATTCATTGGATCTGAGATCTACCGTGGATCAAGTTATGGCGCCAACCATCCACTATCCATTCCAAGGGTACCCACCGTAATCGACCTATGTAACGCACTTGGTTGGTTACCTGAGGCACAGTATCGTCGCAGTCCACGCGCTAAACTGGCTGCATTAGAGGTTTTTCATACGCCGCAATATCTTGCAGCGCTTCAGGCTGCCGAAGAGACAGGACAAGTTTCAGATAAAGAGCGAGAGCTGTATCATATCGGTACGATTTCAAACCCTGTCTTTCCGGAAATGTTTCGGCGACCGGCCACCGCTGTGGGGGGCAGTCTATTAGCGACAGATTTACTAAAAGGAGGAGGAATAGTTTATAACCCTGGGGGTGGAACGCACCATGGAATGCCTGATCGGGCGAATGGGTTTTGCTATTTGAATGATCCTGTTTTGGCTATAAAAGCTTTGTTTCGTCAGGGAATTGAACGAATTGCCTATGTCGATATCGATGCGCATCACTGTGACGGCGTTGAGGCAGCTCTTACGGGAGTTTCTGGTATGCTACTTGTCTCAACACATGAAGAACGACGTTGGCCGTTTAGTGGAGCAATAGAGGATCATGCAGAAGGAGTTGCATTAAATATACCCCTACCAAAAGATACCAATGACAGTGAGTTTGGTGCAGTTCTTGAAGAAATAATTATGCCTGCCATCGCAAATCACCAGCCGCAGGCAATTGTATTACAATGCGGTGCCGACGCTGTTTTGGAAGACCCACTGTCCAGACTGGCATTGTCAAACAATGCACACTGGCGGACTGTGTCGGTGTTAAAGACCATGGCGCCACGCTTTTTGGTCTTGGGCGGTGGAGGCTATAACCCCTGGACGGTTGGCCGCTTATGGACTGGTGTTTGGGCTATTTTGAATGAGTTTCCAATTCCAGATGTTTTGCCGCAATCAGCTCAGTCTGTTTTAAAGCAACTAACCTGGAAGCGGCGAGCATTACCGCAAGATATTTTGTTAACTAAACTGGCTGATATGCCACGAGACGGCAATGTTAGAGAAATAATTAGCGACAGAATTCTTACGCTAAAGCGTCGCCTCAAACGAGAAGTTTAAAGAGTGAAACAAAAAACACCAAAAAATTGTGCCAATATTTAATTAATTTATGAGCTGTTTGGGGTTAAGTTTAAGTTTTAATTCAAAATTTATAAATTTTTGTCTAGCGATTCATCATTAATTGTGCAGTCTGTCAGACAGTATCAAAAAAGCGAGTGGATTTTCACATCGTAAACATCAGTAGAGGGGATGAATATGAAGTATAGTAAATTGATAATGAGCCTTGGAGCTATTGCAACAAGTATTGGGTTTGCAGCAACTTCGGCGTCAGCTGAAAAAGTTTTAACAGTAGCCTCATGGGCCGCTCCATTTCACACTATGAACGAGAACGTATTCCCATGGATGAGTAGTCAACTGCAAAGTTGTACAGGTGGTTCTTTAAGTATGAAAGTGGAATATGGCATGGCGCCACCACCAGCAATGTACGATACTGTTCGTGATGGTGTCGCTGATATGTCTTGGATCGTCTATGGCTACACACCTGGGAAATTTGTAAATACTATGATTGCTGAGCTGCCAGGCATACCCGGAAACGCTCGCCAAAAATCTGTTGCTTTCCAAAAAACGCACGAGAAATTTTTTGCGTCTGCAGGTGAAGCAAAGGGTGTTGAAATTTTAGCAAATTATACCCACGGACCTGGAATGGCTAACACTGTGAATAAAATTACTTCCTACAAAGAGTTAGAAGGTGTTAAAATGCGGATCGGTGGTGGCGTTGCCAATGCTATCGGAACGGCATTAGGAGTTGCGGGCGTAGGTGCACCAGCGCCTAAGGTTTATGAGATAATTTCTGGTGGTGTAGCAGATGGTGTTTTCTTCCCGTTCGAAACAATGCATGCTTTTAAAATTGCAGAGCTAGCAAAATACTCCCTACAAAACCCAGATGGCATGTATACGACCGCATTTGGTCTAATTATGAACAGCGACACTTACAATGGCCTAGATGCAAAACAACGTGGTTGTGTTGATGATATGCGTGGCGTGAACTTAGCCCGGACAGTTGGTTGGTTCTGGGATGACGCGGACAGTGTAGGAGCAGCTGCAGCTGCAGCATCCGGTCATGAATTGACCATCGCGAGTGATTCCGAGCGAGCGTACTACAAAAATGCTACGGCAGGTGTAACCACAGACGTTATAGAAAAAGTTACTTCAAAAGGTGTTGATGGTGCAGCGGCTCTTGCTTACTTTATAGAGCAAGTAGGCATAGAATCTGGAAATTAAGGTTATATCAATAACTATGATTTTATTTATAAATACTTTAGAACGACTAGCCCTCTGGGTTAGTCGTTTTATTTCAAGTTTAGCGGCATTAGTATTATTTGGAATGGTACTGGTGACCTGTATTGATGTAGTTGGGCGTTATTTTTTAAATGCTCCCCTCTATGGTGGATCTGAAATAGTGCAAGTAAGTATGGCTGGGGTCATATTTTTATCCCTACCGGTAATGTTTTTTCGACATGAACATATTGTCGTGGATCTATTTCCAATATTTCAAAAGGGTTATTTAGGCTGGGTTTTAAGTATCATCTTTTTAACTGTTTCTGCATATAGTCTCTGGATAGTTGCAGACAAAACAATGTTTTATGCCATGCGCTCCTTGGAAGATGGTGACACTTACGAGTATATTTTAATGCCGTCATTCATTTCTTATGGAACAAGTGATTTTGCGCCAAGATTTGTTGTTGAAACCTTTATAGCGTTATCGTTATTTTTCACCTCACTTCTAATAGGACTTCGACTGCTCTTAGTCGTTTTAAAACCAGGCTTAAGCGCCGAAGCAACAGTACAGGCTAACTAATGGATCCACTATCAATTTCTTTAATCGGCTTCGCAGCTATTTTATTTTTAGCATTTTTGCGGCTCCCATTAGCTTTAGCCATGGGTTTAGTTGGCGTAATTGGGTTTGGAGAAATCTCAGGGTATAGAGCCTCTATCTCCAATTTAGGCCGTCTAGTCATGGATTTAGGACAATCATACTCCCTATCCGTGTTGCCCCTTTTTATTTTAATGGGATTGCTGGTTGAAAAGGGTGGAATGGCCAAGCAGCTTTATCGGGCAGCATATGCATTTCTTGGTGATAAAAAAGGTGGACTAGCTATGTCTACAGTCGTTGCCTGTGGCATGTTTTCCGCAATTTCAGGCTCTTCAATCGCAACGGCTGCAACTATGTCAAAAGTGGCAATGCCCGAGATGCGACGATACAAATATGCAGACTCTTTAGCTACCGCATCAATAGCCGCGGGAGGTACTTTGGGAATTCTAATTCCACCAAGTGTAATTTTAGTTATTTACGGCTTGCTGACAGAGCAATCAATTGGAAAATTGTTCATGGCTGGTTTTATTCCAGGCTTTATTGGGATCTTATTTTATACTTTGGCGGTAAAGTTTGTAGTCACGAGAGATGCGACCCTAGGACCCGCCGGTGAACGTACGGATTGGAAAGAAAGGCTTCTGGCACTTAAAGATGTTTGGACCACCTTAACTCTCTTCATATTCGTTATTGGAGGTATCTACATAGGGTTATTTTCGGCTACTGAAGCTGCTGGAATGGGAGCGGCAGGCGCCTTATTAATTACTTATTTCAAGGGCGCTTTGAGCAGCAGCATTCTGATGGAAGTGGGCCGAGAGGCGGCACTATTAGCAGCAAAATTATTTGCTTTGCTTTTTGGCGCCTCTATGTTTTCAAATTTTTTAAACCGAGCTGGTTTGCCTGATGTATTGATGGGCATTATTAACTCATTTGAGCTTTCAGGAATTGCGGTAATATTCATTATTCTATTAATTTATCTCCTTTTGGGTTGTGTATTTGAATCTATGTCAATGATACTATTGACCGTTCCTATATTCGCTCCTTTAGTGCAGCAATTAGGTTTTGATCTAATCTGGTTTGGAATTTTAGTCGTAGTAGTAACTGAAATCAGTTTGATAACACCACCAATTGGTTTAAATGTGTTTGTCCTTAAAGGGGTAGTTAAAGATGTTTCAGTATCAACTATCTTTAAAGGCGTAACACCCTTTTGGGTGGCGGATATCATTAGATTGCTATTATTAACTACGATCCCTGCCCTCTCATTGTTCCTACCATCTTTAATGTACTAATTTTAATAGTGAGCTTTAAGACCTCAACGCTTACATAGGGCGTAAAGATGGTCCAGAACCCATTTTTACATGCGCATCCGCGGTACGTTGTTTGAATCCAATTTAAGCTCTACGATTATTGGGCTTTTACGTGCGTGAATAGCTTCGATTGCCAATTCTAATTCCTCGGGGGAAGTTACTTCAACACCTTCTCCACCAAGGGACTTGGCAACTTCTGCAAAACTTGGCCAGTTAAACTCTGTAAGAGAGGGGTCCATTTTTCGATCTAGCATTTGAATATGTTCAGCACCATAAGCAGCGTCGTTACAAATAATCACGATCAAATTACAGTTTGTGCGAACAGCAGTATTAAACTCATTCAGCCCACCCATCATGAAGCCCCCGTCTCCTGTGAAGAGGACAACAGGCCGTGTTGGGTCACCATACGCAGCACCGATTGCCTGCTGCATTCCCTGGCCAATGGCAGCAAAGTTGTCACTCATGTGAAAGCTGTTGGGGTCTGGTACATTTATACGGCACCAAACTTCGGTAATATAGCGGCCTCCATCAGTAAGCATGATCCGATTTACAGGAAGTGTTTCGTTCAATCGATCCAAAGCGTATTCAAAGTTTATATAACCAGGAGTAGATTTCTTGGGATCACCTTTTGGATATTTGGAGATATCATGAGATGGTAATTCTTTAGCAAATCCTGACGGAGCAACTTCAGCCTCATCTAACCAATAGAGAATATTCTCAGCAGTTTTGCCCGCATCAGCAATCAAAACAGCATCAGGCTGATAAAAAGCACCAATATCAGACGCATTGTTGTTTATCTGGATAACACGCTTTCCTTTTAGGAGTTCTCCTTTGTCTGTCGTGAAGAAGTGCATCCAAGCACCAAAGACGATCACACAATCAGCAGCCCCCATAACATCATAGGCTTCAGCAGTACTGAGCGTACCAAAATAGCCAATATTGTTTGGGTGGCCAGCAAAGAGACCTGTACCTTTTAGTGTAGTGGCGAGAGGCGCCTCCATCCTTTCAGCCAGAGCAATCAGCTTATCTTTAGCAGTAACCGCTCCTGCTCCTGCTAAAATTAATGGCCGCTTAGCTGAAATAATCATACCAATGGCTTCTTCGTGTACCGAGCCCTCAGTGATTACAGTTGGCGCTTCATCAAACGAAAAAACAATCTTTTTATGTGGCACTTCAGCCCACATATAGTCAGAAGGAATGTTCACAACAATTGGTCGCTTTTCCATGCGCGCGCGATAAATTGCTCTTGCAACGTCACGCGATGCAGTGTCGGGGGATTGAACTTGTTCAAATCCCGCGCCAGTTGCCTTAACCACTTCACGCTGATCGATATTTTGCGGATGAAAGGATGCCGTTACTGGAGTATCGCCACACAAGAGTATCATTGGGCGACGGGCTACTACTCCCTCTCTCAACGCAGTTACGCAATTAGTTAAACCCGGTCCTTGTGTAACTGTAGCAACACCAACTTGCTTTGTAACTTGCGTGTAGGCCTGTGCCATAAGAACAGTGCCCCCTTCATGCGCCGCAGGAACAAGTGTACCTCCACACTCACTAACAAAATGGTTTACAATAAAAAGATTGGCGTCACCAACTAACCCAAACATAGTATCAATGTCATGATCACTAACTGCTTGGGCGATAGATTGGTGCATATATTGATTTTGGTTTGGCATGTCTCTATTCACTTTTTAATTTAACATGTTAACTATATTGAATTGTAAAATAGCAATCAAGCTCTAACTAAATATTGAGGATAAAGTTTTAATAAACCTTATTAAATCAATAATATGCATAGGTATAATGGACAAGTTTATGTGACATATATTTCAGATTATGTAGCTAATTGGTGGTATATATACCTTGCCCACAACTTTCATCCAAATCTCAAGTTTGGCAACTTCGGCCTTGCTCATCCGAAGCCCCAATCGTGAGCGCCGCCAAACCACATCCTGAGCCGTGCGAGCATATTCTTTTTCCATCAACCAGACGATCTCACGCTCAGTCAGGGTTGCAGCAAACCCCTCGCCCATATCTCCTGTCGATTTGGCATCACCAAGTATCAGCCAAGCGTCAGTGCCGTAAGCCTTCACCAGACGCCGGGCCCAAAATTCATCCAAAAACGGATAGTTATGGCGTAAATTGTGGATCAAAACTCCAACACCATCAACTGGGAAATCACCTCCCGGAAGGCTGACACCAGCAGTCCAATTCGGGCCAGCCTTGGGAAAGAACGGAATAATCTTGCCAAGGGCCGCCTCAGCTAGTTTGCGGTAGGTGGTAATTTTACCACCAAAGATATTCAATAAAGGAGCAGCACCGTCCACTTGATTTACTTTCAGAACATAATCCCGCGTCGCAGCAGTGGCCGAGCTGGCTCCATCATTATATAGCGGGCGCACTCCAGAATAGGTCCAGACTACATCGTCCTTGCCAATAGGCTGTTTAAAATAACTCGATGCGAAAGTCCTTAGGTAATCAGCTTCAGCCTCACTGCATTCTGGTTTTATTGATGCGTCTTCATGATCTAAATCTGTCGTACCAATCAAGGTGAAGTCATTCTCGTATGGAATAGCAAAAATGATCCGACCATCTTCACCCTGAAAAAAATAACATTTCTCATGGTCAAACAGTTTTCGCGTCACAATATGACTGCCACGTACCAAGCGCACAACCTCAGATGAGTTAATCCTTGCGGTGTTACGAATGATGTCTTCAGCCCAAGGTCCACCGGCATTGACCAACATCCGGGCGATCGTCAGCTTAGTCTTTTTTGTACTCTGGTCTTCGGTGGTGATATGCCAAACATCATCAACACGCTCAGCCAACAAAACCTTATTATGGGTCATAATCTGTGCGCCACGCGCCTGGGCGTCACGCGCATTCAACACAACCAAACGAGAATCCTCGACCCAGCAGTCGGAGTATTCAAATGCTTTGGCAAAGCGGTCTTGCAGCGGTTTTCCAACCGGATCAGCGGTCAGGTCCACTGTGGTCGTTCCGGGCAGGATTTTACGCCCACCCAAATTGTCATAAAGAAAAAGCCCGAAGCGGATCAGCCAGGCCGGTCTACGGCCGCGCATCCAAGGCATAGCAAAGCTCAGAATTTTCGATGTAGGCGTGTCACCCTCGAACCGCATGTCCTTGTGGTATGGTAATACAAAGCGCATTGGCCAACTGATATGTGGCATCGCTCGCAGTAATGTTTCCCGCTCTTTCAGAGCTTCGCGCACTAGGCGGACTTCAAAAAATTCTAGATAGCGCAGTCCACCATGAAACAACTTAGTCGAGGCTGAAGATGTTGCGGATGCCAAATCGTTCATTTCCGCCAGGACCACAGACAGCCCACGACCCGCTGCGTCACGAGCAATACCACAGCCGTTGATGCCACCTCCTATAATAAAAAGATCTACTTCCAGTAATTGTTCTTTTGGCGAAATTACGGCCTCCTTGCCATACGGTGTATCGAGCCATGGTAGCGTCGTGGGTTGGTATGTCTTCGAGATTTAGTTTAGTAAATATTTAAAGCTTTTCCTATGTCGATAGTGAGATTTTGTTATAATTAATTATCAACTTTTCTATGGCATTTACGCGATTGAATGTACATCAGTATGGCAAGCCCAAATAATTTTCAGCCATCGCCTGTTGTGCCACGGTGTTAGACCGCAGAAACGCGAATTCGGCGTGTTGCATCTTTTGATCAATGGCAATCTAAACTTTACCGTCCCGTGCAGCCAATAGGCGCATCAATCCAGCGTCCCGAGCTTTTTCCAATTCTTTTATGCTTTTACCTTTAGCCTCAGCCTCCACACCAGAAATCAATGTAGCGCAGACCTCTGGAGTTAGAGTCGGACTGCCGAGATCTTCCCAGCGGCTTTCTTGGCTGGGACCCAAATGACTGAGATATTGGGCCATTCCACCCTCACCCCCACCCAGATGATAGGTCATGTGCGCACCAGCCACTGCCCAACGCAGACCTGGGCCATTCACTAAAGCCAGATCTACCGCCTCCACATCAGCAATGCCCTCCACGACAATATTAACCGCTTCACGCCACAGAGCCGACGCCAGACGGTTGGCAATATGCCCAGTTGCCTCCCGCTTCATGCGGACGGGCACCCTACCAATTTGGTTATATATGCGTTCAGCCCGGTCTAAGACTGCATCTAACGGGCTATACATCTCCACCAATGGCACAAGGTGTGGTGGGTTGAAGGGGTGAGCGGTGAGTAGCCGCTCTGGTGCACTCATTTTAGTACTTAGGCTAGACCAAGAAAGACCAGAGGCGCTGGAGGCAATCAGAGCATCCGAGCCCGCGCTATGCTCAAAATTATGATAAATCTCGTGCTTCAGATCTATCACCTCTGGCGCACTTTCTTGCACAAACAAGACGCCTTCAAGCGCAGCAGACATCTCCGCAAACACGCTCAAACTACCCAAGGTGACCGCCGGAGGGCCCAAATCAGACAGTTGGGCCATCGGAGCCTTAACCTTCTCAGAAAGCGCGTTACGCGCTGCCACACTGGGGTCCCAGGCATGCACATTTATACCATGGTGCAAAAACAAAGCTGTCCAACTAATTCCAATTAGGCCACAACCGAGTATGGCGACTGGAACTTGAACATCCTGTGGCGTGCTGCTTTCTGACTCCATGTTACACATCATTCTATTATATCACCTTGGCGCCATGCGGGTAGCCCCTTTCAAATGCCTGTTACCAACCTCTATAAGTCCCACTCTTCCAGTGAAATGCTGTTAGATTTTTCTGAACGGCACTTTGGAGAGCTTCAGCATCCAACTTTCATGACTGATACAATCATTAAAAAATTATCCATCAAAAGCCATAGTAACATTTGAGAACCTGTCTAACGAAGAGATATTCTGATAAACAGCATTGCTTGTTTTATCGCTCCACCTCCGAGCTGTTAGGCTCATGTATTTTTCTTTTAATTGTGCGTTATTATATGGATCCTGCCAATCCCCACGATTAGTCTTGACCCCAGCTTTAAAATTTTGACCGTTCTTCATGGTAATGCTAACCTCTGCTGGTCGAAAATCAGGCAATTGCGCTGACATAAAACTACTTTCAGAAATGCTAGTCTTTGCAGCTAAGGCCAATGTCGCTGGGTCTGTCAGGGTATTTCCAGTGAAGCTATGCACTTTTGATGAACGGTTGATCAATGTAGTTGCTATTGCGAAGGGAATAGAAAACCTAGCTGCCAGCATATTACGTGGCTTCTGGTCATCTAATTCTGCCGCAAGAAAATAACTCTCAATATTAATGTGGTCTATCTGATCGGGACTCTGTAATTCAGGATGCTTATCAAGCAATATCCATAATGCGTCTAGCGCAGCGTGGTTGTATCGACAGCATGCGTGCAATTTGAAATAATTTCTGTTCACCTCAAATCGTTTACCTATGCTTTCTAATGCAGCCTCAACATCAAAACCTGATGACACGACGCCACCAAACACAGATCCAATCCCGTCTGCTTCACCAGTAAAGCCTGCCATTAACAACTTATGCGCCATATGGCTCATTTGGTTAGCGACGCCAGTATAAGCGTTGCGGACTGTTCCACCTTCCAACATGGTCTTTCTGCTAGTGGCTAACGTTAAGCTTGACGCAATATTAAGCAGTTCAGCTAATTTTACCTCATCAAGCCTGTTCAGCGCTCCAAGTGCCGCTGCAGCCCCAATCACGCCCCAAGTCCCATGAGGGTGCATATTGGCGTTAAGAGAAGTTGCAAGCCCGATCCGCGC
>CAJWTH010000042.1 GCA_913047725.1 uncultured Planktomarina sp. | reverse complement strand
CAATCACATCCCGAGTGGTACCGGCTATGTCAGAAGTAATTGCCACGTCTCTACCAGCTATTGAATTCAACAAGGTAGACTTACCAACATTTGGCGCTCCAATAATAGCGACAGTAAAACCCTGCCGTATTTTTGATGCTATAACGGATCGTTCCAGAACCGCCATAATAGAGCTAGCAGTAGCCTCAACAATGGACCGAACCTCCATGTGAAGGTCAACTGGTATCTCGTCATCAGAGAAGTCTATACTGGCCTCTAACAAGGCAACGGCTCTTAAAAGCTTCTCCCTCCAACGCCTGCCAGTTTCGGAGAAATGGCCGTCCAAAACCAACATGGCTTGTTTTCGTTGTAATTCCGTTTCTGCTTCTATCAAATCAGAAAGTGCCTCAACCTGATTTAAGTCCAAGTTTCCATTCTCTAGAGCTCTCCTCGTGAACTCTCCTGGCGAAGCTAATCTACAGCCATCACTGTTTGACAATTCTGCCAACAGTTTAGACACCGTTGCTAGACCACCGTGAACATGAAACTCCACGACTTTCTCTCCAGTAAAGCTTGCGCCCTGATCAAAACAAAGCACAAGAGCACGATCGATTAGTTCGCCGTTTGGGTCCCTGATCGACCTCAAGGCCAATCTTCCACATGGTGGAATATTGCAAAATTTAGAAGCTATATCAAATGCTTGTTGGCCAGACAGCCTAATGATCGAAACGCCAGCACGGCCTGACGCCGTCGCCTGAGCAAATATTGCATCCATCACATACTCTAGGTATTCATGGAGTCAAAAAATTCTGAGTTAGACTTTGTTTGTTTAAGTTTAGAGATGAGAAACTCTATAGCATCAGTCGTACCCATTGGGTTTAAAATTCTGCGCAAAACATAAGTTTTTTGGAGATCGACTTTGTCTACAAGAAGTTCCTCTTTTCGTGTTCCGGACTTCAGTATGTCCATTGCCGGGAAGACACGCTTATCAGCTACCTTACGATCCAAGACTATTTCTGAATTTCCTGTACCCTTAAATTCCTCAAAAATAACTTCATCCATACGACTACCAGTATCAACCAGCGCAGTCGCAACGATTGTTAAGGACCCACCTTCCTCAATATTTCTAGCTGCTCCAAAAAAGCGTTTGGGACGTTGTAAGGCGTTAGCATCTACACCACCCGTTAGAACTTTGCCTGATGAGGGTACAACAGTATTAAAAGCTCGGCCCAACCTTGTAATTGAATCTAAAAGAATAACTACGTCACGCTTGTGCTCTACTAACCGTTTAGCCTTTTCTATAACCATTTCAGATACTGCAACATGGCGCGTAGCTGGCTCATCAAAAGTAGAGCTAACAACCTCACCCTTTACGGATCTTTGCATGTCTGTAACTTCTTCTGGCCGCTCGTCAATTAATAGAACTATTAAATAGCAGTCGGGGTGATTTTTTTCAATTGAGTGCGCAATATTTTGTAAAAGTACAGTCTTACCGGTGCGAGGTGGCGCCACAATAAGTGACCTTTGCCCTTTCCCAATAGGCGCAACTAAATCAATAATCCTTGCAGATCGATCCTTAACTGTTGGATCATCGACTTCCATATCAAATCGTTCATCAGGATATAATGGTGTTAGGTTATCAAAAGCCACCTTATGCCGAGCCTGCTCTGGATTTTCAAAATTAATTTTTTCAATTTCGGTCATACAAAAATAGTGTTCCATATCAGCTGGCGCTTTAATTACGCCTTCTATGGTATCACCTGTACGCATTGAAAATTGTCTAATCATATCCGGCGACACGTAAATATCATCAGGACCTGGTAAATAATTTGCTTCTGGTGATCGTAGAAAGCCAAACCCGTCTTTCAAAACTTCTAGAACACCATCTCCTGCAATTTCAGCACCATCTTCTGCTCTCTCCTTCAGGATTGAAAACATCATATCGCCCTTGCGCATTGTTGAAGCGTTTTCAATCTCTAGTTCTTTTGCCATAGATAAGAGGTCTTTTGGCGTTTTAGCTTTTAAATCAGCTAAGTTTACACGATCAGCCGTCATTATTTCGTTTCCAGTCTAAAGTTTTAGAACAGTAATTATTTATAGAAAATAGCTATCCCGAATGGGTGCAGTAACCCGATACTCAACTAACTTGAATGAGTCAAACTAATAGGTCGGAAATTAAATTGGCTGAACAACAACCATAGTAACGATAATTATTAATAGCACGGTCGGTACTTCATTCATTATTCTATAAGTTCGACCACTTAATTTATTCTGGCCTTTTTTAAATAAAACTTGTTGTTTGCTAAGCCAAAAGTGAAAAATTGTAAGTAGTAAAACACTGCACAATTTTATCCATGGCCAAAAAACTGCCCAATCCACAACTCCAGGAACAATAGAAAGACAAACTCCAAAAAACCAGGAACTTATCATTGCTGGGACCATTATTACATTCAATAAACGATCTTCCATTTTTACAAATAGTCGATCGGTGTTAGAGTTCTTACTAACTTCTTCGCTATGATAGACAAATAACCGAGGTAAATAAAAAATACCTGCCATCCAAGCTACTACTGAAATAATATGGCCAACTAAATACCATGGGTAAAGGAAAATAAATAAATCGTACATGTAGGTTAGTGTTTAAACCTTAATAATAAATAATATAAGTATATAAGTTTAGTAGTAGTTAGTAGGCACATGGCTTCTTGGGGATTAAAGAATAACTCACAGGTATATTCACTTGTGGATAATAAAAGCTAAAAAAGAGGCTAAAACTTTAAAACATTAAAAACAAAAACTTAAAAAAAAATAAAAGTATAAAGCTTGTATAAGAATTTAGTATCACGTTGAAAGTTTTTAATTAACACGGAATAAATATACATATCTACAGTAAATAAAGCTGGGATAAACTGAATGAAATAAGATGGCTTTTGTGTGGTTGCCATAAACTGCTAGTGAACCCACAGTATTACAAAACACTATAACTTAAACTATCCTCAGGATTATCCCAAATGGATTTTATTCTAGCCTCTCAATCTGAAACCCGTTGTCGGGTCCTTCGAAACGCTACGGTCTCTTTTTACAACATTTCACCAAACATTGATGAAATAAGTATTATAAAATCTCTGGTGAATGATGGTACACCTCACAGCGATATTCCTAATGTATTGGCAGAATTTAAAGCAAAAAAAATTTCGGCTAAAAATATTGATAGCTGGGTATTAGGTTGTGACCAAATTCTCTCTTTAGGTGGTAAAGTTTTTAGTAAGCCCAGTTCTAAAAAGAAATTATTGGAAAACCTCACACAAATGGCTGGTAAAACACATCAGCTAATTACAGCAAATGTTATTTACAAAGGTGCTAAGCCGATGTGGCGTTACACCGCGGTGAGCCATTTAACCATGTATCCAATGACACAAGGAGAGATACAAAGCTTTATAACCAATTTTTGGTTAGAAGTTCAAAATAGTTCCGCAGGCTACTGTTTTGAAAAAACACCTCATCTTTTTTCTAAGATTAAAGGTAACTGGTTTGATATTATGGGTATATCAATAACTCAGGTTTTAAATTTCTTACATCAACACAATTACGCACGTACCGCGTCTACACCAAAAATCGCAGCGGTATTAGGTTGTCCCGTTTCTCACAGCAAGTCACCACTGATTCATCGTCACTGGTTGCAAAAGAACAATATTTGTGGTGATTACATCGCCATCGACATCCCAGAAAAAAACTTTTCAAATACTGTAAAGGTTTTAGTAGATGTAGGTATTTCCGGATTTAATGTTACCTTACCTCACAAAGAAACTGCTCTAAATTTGGCACATAGTAAAACTAAGCTGGCGTTAGAAATCGGTGCTGCTAATACACTCATCGTTGATAGTAACGGTGACATTAAGGCAGATAATACAGATGGTTACGGTTTTATTAGTAACTTAGAAGCAAATGGTGGTAATTGGCTCCCAGGTGCGGGTCCCGCTCTCGTTATGGGGGCAGGTGGCGCAGCGCGCGCAATATTGGTGTCACTGTTAGAGGCTGGGGCGCCTAAAATTTACCTTACCAACCGTACTAAAAGAAGAGCACAAAACCTTTCTGAAGAACTCTTAGGTAAAATAGAAGTTATAGACTGGGATGAAAAAGAAAAATTGCTTTCTACAATTTCAACTCTTGTTAATGCAACCTCCTTGGGAATGACGGGTAAGCCAGCGCTGACTATAAGTTTAAAAACTTTAAACAAAAAGGCGTTGGTTACAGATCTTGTCTATACACCGGTCAATACACCACTATTAGCACAAGCTAAAAATGCAGGATATAATACAGTTTCAGGAATTGGTATGCTCTTATATCAAGGAGTACCGGGGTTTCATCAGTGGTTCGGTGTACTCCCAAAGGTTGATCAAGAGCTAATCAAATTGGTAACTAAATGAAATTCTTATTAGGCCTAACAGGCTCTATCGGGATGGGTAAATCAACTACCGCAGCGTTGTTTCTAGCAAGAGGCTGTGCAATCTGGGACGCGGATAAGGCAGTACATCAAGCTTATAGCGTTGGTGGTTCAGCTGTTATTGAGGTAAACAAGATACTTCCAGAAGTTGTTACAAATGGAATGGTAGATAGAAAAAAGTTAAAAGAAATTGTGCTAGAAAGCCCCAAAGTACTAGCTGAAATAGAAGCTATCATACATCCGTTGGTGAAGCAGAGCCGAAAAAGTTTTATAGAGAAAAATACTTCAAATATTCTAGTTTTTGATATTCCACTTTTGTTCGAGCTAAACACTCAATTAAAATTTGATGCTGTGGCCTGTGTTACAGTAGCCTCAGAAATTCAGGAAGAGCGCGTCCTTTCTCGCTCAGGCATGACAAAAAAACATTTAGATGTGATTATCTCTAAACAGTTATCGTCAGCTGAAAAGTTAGCCCGCTCCGACTATATTATTGATACTACGAGTATTAAGAGTGCAGAGTTATGCGTGGAAAAAATATTAAAAAATATCGAAGAGAGACAAAAAAATGCGTGAGATTGTGCTTGATACAGAAACAACGGGGTTTGAACCGAATGATGGGGATCGAATTGTTGAAATTGGTGCAATAGAGCTTTTCAATCACATACCTACAGGCAAATCATATCACCAATATATTAATCCGGAACGAAATATGCCGGAGGGTGCTTTTTCGGTACATGGCCTGAGTGAAGAGTTTTTATCAGACAAACCAGTATTTAAATTAATTGCTCAAGATTTTGTAGAATTTATTGGTGACGCTAAACTCGTTATCCACAACGCCTCCTTTGATATAAAATTTTTAAACGCGGAGCTTGGTTGGGTTAAATATGATTTATTACCACTAAGCCGGACAATAGATACCTTAGCTATAGCGCGCCGTAAGTTTCCAGGGTCTCCAGCATCTCTTGACGCGTTATGTCGCCGATTTAGCATAGACAACTCTTCAAGGACACTTCATGGCGCCCTCCTTGATTCAGAAATTTTAGCAGAAGTCTATTTGGAATTAGTTGGCGGTCGCCAGCCAGACTTGGTATTAAAAACAACGTCTGAAAGACAAGCCGCCGACGGCTCAGGTAAGGAGGCATGGCGTCCAGCCGTACGTCCTAATATTTTGCCAGAGCGGCTAACAGAAAAAGAAAAGGAAGCGCATAAAGTTTTTGTAGAAAGCTTAGGTCCAGGCTCTGTGTGGAACAAATTGGCCTAGTTTGCTTTAGCCTTAGCGTTTTCATCGACCCTTCGCTGTATCTCACTTCTATATAAAGCTAGAAAATCAATCGTTTCTAAGTTTAGTGATGGGAAGCCGCCGTCTCGGGTAACATCACTTACAATTCGACGTAAAAATGGAAATATCATCCGAGGGCATTCTATCATGAGATAAGGGTGAAGTTGGTCTTCTGGTATGTTTTCAATATGAAAAATCCCAGCATACTCAAGCTCCAGAAGAAACATTGGCTCGTCTTTTTCTTTTGTTTTAGATGAAATATTTGATTTTATAATTACTTCATATTGATGTTCTACGGGCCGTTTTTTAGCGTCAATATTAACTTGAACAGAAACGTTTGGCTGCACTTCACCGGTGATACCTTTTTGAGCCAAGATATTTTCAAATGACATGTCTCTAATGTACTGAGCAAGGACCTGCATTTTTAACGGCTTCTTAGGTGCAACTTCTTCTTCATTTAGGGCTTCCTCAATTGGCTTTTTAGCCATTACTTGTACTCCTATAAGTCTGCTTTGTCTGCTCTATCAGAAAGTTACAAAGCTCTCAATCCTTCGTCCACCCGGAGGGACTATCCCTTGGGGTAACTTCATCAAAGCTTCCATCAATAACGTCGTCTGAACGGTATTTTTCTGAATGATTAAAGTTAAATTTGTCCATTTTAATTCTGGACCTAAATTGGCGCACTACAAAAGAGCGAAATTGGGGAAATAATAATAAAATCCCAATAAAATCTGTAAAAAAGCCGGGAGTAAGTAACAGGGCGCCAGCAAATAAAATCATTGCCCCGTGAGCTAGTGGTTCAACTGGATTTTGCATCGTTAAAAACGAATTTTGTAATTTTGTTAAAGCTTGGATTCCCTGACTTCGAACTAGCGAGGTTCCAATAACGGCGGTAAGAAGTACAATTAACAAGGTTGGCCAAAGGCCAATGTAATCTCCAACTTGGATAAACAACCCTATTTCAATTAGGGGCACTGCAATAAAGGCAAGCAACAAGCGCATTTGTCTCTCCAATTCACATTTAGCCTAGTGGACTCGAGCCACCTGCTGACCTACATAAGGACTAATATGTCAGATTTCTATTCCACATGGGGTAAAAGGTTAAAATGAATATGCAACTAATCCAACTTTTAGCGTTGGCTGGTATCGCCGTATACCTTATTTTAAAACTTCGCGGAGTACTTGGGACTCGAGAGGGGCACGAGGCACCGCGCAGTACAAGTGTGTCACCAGAAGCGAAACGTCAAAAATTCGAAGTAATTGACGGTGGATCAGACCCAGATATTGCAGACTGGGCCGAAGAAGATAGTGATGTTGGTCGGGCATTGTCGGCAATGAAAGCCGCAGAGCCTTCTTTTTCTGTCACAGAGTTCCTCCAGGGATCTAAGGGTGCTTATGAGATGATTTTAATGGCATTTGAAAATGCGGACCTTTTAAGTGTTAAGACCTTTTTAAGTGATGAGGTTTATGATGCTTTTTCTGCTGTGGTTAAGGATCGTGAGACTAAAGGGTTAACTATAGAAGCTGAATTTATTGGTGTCTTAGAGACTGGTCTGATGAGCGCCACGTTTGACCCAGCTGACAACCGTGGTGAAGTAGATGTAAGATTCGTGTGTAAACTCACTTCCATTGTTAAAGATAAAAAAGGAAAAATTGTTGAGGGCAGTGAAACTGAAGAAAAGAGGCAACGAGATGTTTGGACATTCGCTCGCTCTATGGGCGCTTCGGATCCAAACTGGAAACTTGTCGCAACGGGTGAATGACCAAAAACCTGTTAACTAATTACGCCAGATTAAAAACAGAAATTATTTTTAGAGACGCTTCATGGCTAGAAAACTTCGACCGGAAGAGTGGGAGCTTTGGAGGAGGGTTGCTGACACGGCAATCCCCAGTCAACCCTTGTCTCCTGTGAAGCAACAAGGCCTCGCTAAAATAAAAAACAAAGATAAAAACCCTTCAAGAATGAATTTTGAAATAAAAGATTTTAAAATTGGCCAAACTTTGAGGCAAGAAATCAACAATAAGGGCGTGGCAGTCCCACAGATAAAGCATCATAAAATGGATGCAAAAGCATTTGGGAAACTATCTCGTGGCAAAATGCGTCCAGAGGCAGTCCTTGATTTACATGGTATGACCTTGGTGGAGGCACACCCAGCATTGCACAACTTTATCTTAGGTTCTGCGCAATTGGATCGTCGATTGGTACTTGTGATAACCGGTAAAGGGAAACCCAAATTGGATTATGGACCAATTCCCGTCCGGCACGGTGTCTTAAGAGAAAACGTTCCAATTTGGTTGCGTCAGTTACCACTATCCTCTGTTATTCTTGACGTTACTACTGCGCACCAAAGACATGGCGGTGGCGGTGCTATCTATGTTTACCTAAAGAAAAAGCGCTAACTTCCTAAAGATTTTCTTGCTTTTGAAACACCCACCAACATTAAGATAGATGAGATAGCAAAAAAAACAGAAATCCAAACATATTGATTTTCAAGGGAAACATCGAAGTCTAATAGAACCCCTGTAAGGGTGGGGCCAATGGCAGACCCCAAAACCATAACACCTACAGCCGCTGCCTTTATAGAACCAAGGTGTTTTGTTCCAAAGAATTCAGCCCAAAAGGCATTTGGGAGTGTGGCAGAGGCCCCAGACGTTATTCCCAAAAAAACAAAACCAAGCAAAGCAGAAACCAGCGTTTCTCCAAAAGAGAACAGCAAAAAAGCCACAACTAGGGGCAGTTGGAAATAAGGTATTAAATTCACAGTTCCAATCTTGTCCAACAGAATACCCGATAAAAACATCGCAATAATCGCACATCCAGTGTAAATAGGAAACATTGCAACTAGCTGAAAGTGTTCCCAGCCTTTAATCTCGGCAAAGTGAACCTGTAAAAAAAAGAATGCCGTATTAAATGCAGATTGCCCAACAAATGCTGGTACCATGAACCAGAACAGAGGGTGCGCTAGGGTTTGGTTTCTAGTCCAATGATGGTTGTTCATACCCTTTGATTGGCTTTCTTTAGCCATCGACTGGGGACTACGCTCACGTTGCAATAACCAAATTAAAGCTGGAATAGATAAGAAGGCTACAATAGCTGTAATTATCCAAATATCCTGCCATGCAAAATAAACTAGTAAGCCAACTACTAATAGTGGGAAGGTGGCCTCCCCGAGAGAAAAACCAAGATTTGCAATTGATAACGCCTTTCCACGGTTGGCAGAAAACCAACGAGACATTGCAACAGTTGCGATATGTGTTGGCATGCCTTGACCAGAAAGGCGTAAACAGAAAATAACAACAGGCAGTAAGGCGGCCCATGGATTAAATGCCATGATTAGGCAGGACACTGCTAAAATAGCAAGCACAATTGGGCCAATTTTCCTCACGCGCATTATGTCCGTGAGGCCACCGGCCCACACCAAAACAATTGCTGAAGCAAAGGTACCAAAGCCATAAATTGTGCCCCAATCACCATGGGAAAGGTTAAAGGTTTTCCTTATTTCTCCTGCAAAAAGCGAAATAAAAAACGTCTGTCCAAAGCTAGAAACAAGCGTAAGCAGGGCACCAGCTAGCAGCCACCTGCTATTATTTCTTAAAAATTTTAACACTTCTTGTTTGTTAAGGGTAAATCCCCATCAGGCAAGTGCTTAAAGCACGTAGCGTGAAAGATCACTGGATTGAAGTAAAACATCGAGGTTTTTGTTTACATAATCCTGATCAATTATCACCTTCGTGTCTGAAAGGTCGGGCGCTGTAAAAGACAGTTCCTCAAAAACTCTTTCAATCACAGTATAAAGACGCCTAGCCCCAATGTTTTCTACAGACCGGTTTACCTCAGCTGCTGCCTTGGCCAAAGCAGCAATACCATCTTCGCTAAAAGTAACAGTTACATTTTCTGTTGCCATCAACGCTGAGTACTGTAGCGTCAATGCGTTCTCTGTTTCTGATAATATTCTAACAAAGTCCTCTTCTGTAAGGTCGCGTAATTCCACCCTGATTGGCAAACGCCCCTGAAGCTCAGGAAGTAGGTCGGAGGGTTTGGAAACATGGAACGCCCCAGACGCTATAAATAATATATGGTCAGTTTTTACTGCACCATGTTTTGTTGAAACTGTAGTTCCCTCAATTAATGGCAACAAATCACGCTGCACACCTTCACGACTTACGTCGGCCCCACGCGCATCTGATCGAGCGCAGACTTTATCAATTTCATCAAGAAATACGATGCCACCTTCTTCGACTGAACGAAGGGCGGCCTTTGTGACAGTCTCATCGTCAAGAAGGTTATCGGCCTCCTCCCCAAGCAAAACCTCATAGCTGGCTGCGACTGTAAGCTTCTTACGTACTTTTTTCCCACCCATTGCCTTACCAAACATCTCACCAATATTCATCATACCCATCTGTCCGCTTGGCTGTCCTGGAATATCAAACATGGACATTGGGTTTGTGGTATCGGCAACCTCAAGCTCTATGATTGTGTCATCTAATTCACCACTGCGCAGTTTTTTGCGAAACATTTCACGCGTAGCGTCTCTAGCATCTTCCCCAGCAATAGCCTCTAGAACCCTTTCTTCCGCGGCCTCTTTTGCTTTGGCCTGAACATCTTCGCGCATGTGGTCACGTGTCATAGCAATACTGGAGTCAACTAAATCACGTATAATTTGTTCGACATCTCGTCCAACGTATCCCACCTCAGTAAATTTGGTAGCTTCTACTTTTAGAAATGGTGCCCGCGCAAGCTTTGCCAGCCGTCGGCTAATCTCGGTTTTACCAACACCAGTTGGCCCAATCATTAAAATATTTTTGGGATAGACCTCGTCTCGTAGATCATCTCCAAGTTGTTTGCGCCGCCAACGATTCCGAAGTGCTACAGCGACGGCTCGCTTAGCATCATTTTGGCCGACTATGTGTCTGTCTAATTCTGAAACAATTTCGCGGGGAGTTAGGTCTGTCAAAAGAACACCTTTTTAAAAACGTAATTAATTATTTTGAGATTATTTCAACGGTAAGATTTCCGTTAGTGTAGACACAAATATCTGAAGCAATCGACATTGCCTTGCGGGCGATGCTTTCCGCATCCATTTCTGTTTCTTGAAGGCCACGTGCTGCTGCAAGAGCAAAGTTTCCACCAGATCCAATGGCTGCCACGCCGTGCTCAGGTTCAAGAACATCACCTGCACCGGTTATAATAAGAAGCTCCTCACCATCAGTAACAATAAGCATAGCTTCAAGTTTCTGCAGATACTTGTCGGTTCTCCAGTCTTTAGCTAATTCTACAGACGCTCTTGCTAGTTGACCCGGTGTTGCTTCAAGCTTGGCTTCAAGTCTCTCTAAAAGGGTAAAGGCGTCTGCTGTTGATCCAGCAAACCCTACGACAACATCATTGCCACCAGGTGAAAGCCGCCGAACCTTGCGAGCGGTTCCTTTAATTACAGTGGGTCCTAAGCTCACCTGCCCATCCCCCGCAATAACCACCTGGTTTCCTTTACGAACACCGATAATTGTAGTGCCGTGCCATCCTGGAAATTCTGTATTACTCATACAACTCTCCTCAAAAATTGAGACTTAGATGGAGATTACTAAAAATATTTAGGAGCCTACATAAAACTGTGACCTAACAACAATACAGGGCTTAAATTGCGTCTTCAATCCATGTTTTTAGAGCCGTCTTGGGTGCTGCACCAACCTTATTTGATACAACTTCGCCGTCTTTAAAAAGAAACAAGGCTGGAATGCCTCGAACACCGAGTGCTGCTGCGGTTGAGGGATTGCTGTCGACATCGACTTTAACAACTTTAATTTGACCCTCCATTTCGACAGAAATCTCTTCTAAATCTGGGCCAATCTGCTTACATGGGCCACACCACTCAGCCCAGAAATCCACAACAACAGGAATTTCAGAATTTTTGACTTCTGCATCAAAGGTCTCATCGGTAGCGGCTACGGTTGCCATTGGACATTCTCCAGATATGAATTATTTCAAAAGAAGAGTTAAGGTCGTAGTCGTGTATCGTCAAGAAGGGGATGTGCCTTCTAACGAAGTTATTACTAAGTGGTTAGGTAACTTCATCAAAGAACGGGTTTTGGTCCACAAGACTGCTGTTTCTACTTGGTGGTCTGGGAAAATTTGCTGTAATGCTGCAGCATAGGCGCCTAGTTGGCGTAAAATTCCTTCAGGAACTTGGTTAGGAGTTTTTGGCACTAATTGGTTTGTCTTAAAATCTATCGCTAAAACGGTATCAGTTGAGATTATCAGCCGATCAATAGAGCCTTGGATTGGATCACCATTTAGCTCACCAATATGTGCTGATATATTTACCTCCCCGAACGTACCTGGGGCGAAAATGTGAGCAAGGTCAGGGTGATAAAGTATTTCCTTGGCTTCTGTCCAAGTAAATAAAAAAACGTCTGCATCCAATATTTTTTCTGCAACAATTTTCCACTTTTCTTGTGGGGTATTCGGCAGGGTTTCTAGAAGAAGGTGGATGGCTGTTCCTAAGCGTTGTGCATCAGGGTTTGCCAGTGTTAAACTTCCAGACACAACTTTGTCACCCCCCAGGTCAGATGGTGCGCGAGGGCTTTTTGTGGGTGGAGTGGTGCTTGTTGTGGGCTTTACCCAATCGGGCACTTGGTAGTTATTTCTTTTCCGTCTGTCTATTTGACGCAGCGCACCTTCCTTCCATGGCTTGGGCTCATAACGCAAGCCAATACCTGCGGTGGTAATCAGGGGTGCTGCGTCTTTGGCTACAGTTGCGGCACGAATGGCATTATACCAACAGTCTGCATCTTCTTTTATATCGCCAGATCCCATGACTATTAACCAGCTCTCCGCACGGGTTAGGGCAACGTATAAAAGCCGGTCAAGTTCATTAATTTGGCGTAACTTCAATTTATCTAATGTGGGGTTTAGGGTGTCAGGCACAAGGTTTTTGTTTGGTTTCCAAACAGCCAGCCCAAGATGATCTACCACATCTGGAGTTGTTGGCGCGGAGCGGGCGGCGGTGTCTGGTAGTATCACAATAGGAGCCTCCAAGCCCTTGGCGCCATGCACAGTCATAACTCTAATTTTGTCTTCAATGGTGTCCATTTGACGTTTAATAATGAGTTCATCGGAATCCAGCCAGACTAAGAAGCCCGTTAGGCTTGGCACATTGCTTTGCTCGTAGATAAGAGACTGGCTAACTAACGCGTCAATTCCCTCGGCGGCCTCCAAGCCTAACTGACCTAAAAGTCTAGATCGACCGCCCTGTGTGATTAGTATATGGTTTATAAGCTCGAAGGGCCGTTTGAAGTCTGCAAGGTTGCGCAATTCTACTAAGTTGCTAACAGCATCTGGGAACTCCGCTTCTCGACTCTGCAGGGTGCGCCACAAAAATTGAGAGTCTCGACCTTGAGCAAGGTTAAACATGTCCCGCTCGGACCACCCAAATAGTGGTGACCTTAGGGCCTCTGCTAGTGATAGGTTATCTTCAGGTAGCGCTAAAAAAGAAAGTAGTGATATAATATCCCTGACCCCCAACTCAGCAGAGACCTTAAGTCTATCTGCTCCAGCGATGGGCAGGCCAGCCTCCTTACAGGCACGATGGACCTCACGAAAAAACAATTTTTGACGGTTCTGAACCAAGATTAAAAAGTCTCCAGCTGTAATTTTTCGGTGAAATATAGTTCCATCATGGTCAAGCTGGGTTATGGTTTCAGTTTCAATTAGTTCCTTAATGTGTGCTGAAAGTGCATTGGCTAATTGTTTATCCTGGTGGTCTGTGGAGACCTCATCGATTGGGTCAGTCCAAGGTTGCGTGTCTATTTTTTGTGGTTTCTGAAACACTGGCCAAATATCAACGCGACCTGGGAGCTCAGACTTATAAGCCAAGTGGTCTGACTGGGACCCCAAGCCCTCCCGATTAGAAAAAACCTGGTCTACTAGGTCTAGTATTGCGGGTGACGATCGAAAGGAATAATTGAGGGTGGTAGATTGAAACGGTTGCTTGATCTCAAGTAATTGAGCTTCAAACTGGTCTCGCATCCTGTCAAACCCTTCTGGATCTGCGCCATGAAAAGAGAAGATTGACTGCTTTTTATCTCCAACTACAAATATGGTTCGATGCACGTCAGCTCGGGCGCCTTGTCCAGAAGTAAATTCTTGGGCAAGGAGCTTAATTACATCCCATTGTGCTGGGCTGGTATCTTGGGCTTCATCTACTAAAATATGGTCAACGCCTCCGTCCAGTCTGAAGAGCACCCAATTAGCCACACTCTCATCTGAGAGAAGTGTTTGGGTGCGAAGTATGAGATCATCAAAATCTAAAAAACCACGCTGTTGCTTGTGTTCATGATAGGTCTGCAAAAATTCTGTAGCAAAGTGGTAAAGCGCTTCTGTTCGTTGTGCGGTGCGCAGCGCTACTCGGCTTTGACGAACACTCTCGACCCTCACCATCAGCTCTTCAAGTTGCTCGAGGTAAGCCAACCCAAGGCGCGTGTCCTTTGTCGGAAAGGCTTTAGTCTTCGCCGTAAAGGGATTTGCTCCAGATTTTGTTAGAAATACAGATTCTAAAACTGGCAGGTCAACCACAGTAAGGTCAGGACCCTTTATGGCCAGCATATTTTTTCCAGCCTTAAGGTCATTTCCAGTCTTGCTTAGAAGGGTTGTCCGAAGCTTAAATATTAGGTCACTATCGCCTGGTAAAAAGCAATCATCTTGCAGATCTTGATCTTGATAACCAGCCCT
>CAJWTH010000041.1 GCA_913047725.1 uncultured Planktomarina sp. | reverse complement strand
TGAATTTCCATTCAAAATGAGTGGGAAAGTCAAATCCCCACTCACATTGTATTTAAAGCCAAAGATTACTCTGCTGCGTATAGGTTTTCCTGCAGCATAGCGAGAGGGTTCATCGGACTAACACCTAAAAACTTACCCCAAGCTTCGTAATAATGCCTCATACCAACCTCGTCATGAATTGTAGAATTTTCGTGGCGGCCGTGAAGAATGTTTCGCGCTTCAGTACCTTCCCTCATGGTGGTCCCTTGCCCCGCAACTCCAATTAAATCTTCATGCAAATTACGCCCAAAGGGTCCCCAAATTGAGTTATGTGCTTTGACGCGGGTGTTGCGTTCTTCAGGCGTATCTTTTTTCAAGCCGTAACCCCGAAACTCAATAAGGACACGATTTGGCCCAAGTGGCGTCACAGTGTCGCTTCTATATGCATTTCCACGGAGGTTGAAATTAAATCCAGGGAACAAATCCACCATGTACCACTGATTAGGTGGAAGATTAGGGAACGACAACTCTCCCCTATCTTCAAAACCCTCATACTCTTCATAATTGACAGTAAAAGTGCTTACATTTACGTGCCCGTTATCAAAGGGTATATTTTTCCTAGCGAAATATTCGTCATTGAAACCAGATACGCGATTAAAGTAGTGCATAAAATCATGATAGAATTCACTATTGGTGTCGTGCCATAGCTTATAATTGGTGTCGATTATAGCTTTATGATAGTGGAAAACTTCCATTTCCTCTGTATCAATGGCATCGGCAATGCAGTCAAAAGCACCACAAGTCCACTCTTCCACACTGTGAGAAGGGTTAGGGTCAAGTGTAGTCCATACCATGCCTCCGTGCTTTACTTCGCTATGAAGTTTTTTCAATCCGTCCGTATCGAAACCGTTACCGGAAGGCCTATCAATTGATGGGCACAAAAATACTTGGATGTCCCCCTTCATATTCAAAGCCACAACGTTTTGATGAGCGATTTGCGTAGAGCGAAAGTCTCCATCGTTACACATTTCGCTTGTGTGGCACATTGGCACCCACACTTTTGCAAAAATTTGTTCGATTTCCTGCTCATAAATACTGTAATTATTATAGCATTCGCTTGAGATATACTCAACTTTCGGACCTCTTAACCAATTTTTGTGATTTCTTGGTGCCATGCGGCTCTCCTATGGATTATATCGCAATTGAGCGTAACCGTTCGCTGGTAAAACTCACCTCTCACTATGTTATAGTGTCACCGCCAGCTCTTATGTTGTCAATCTTCAAGTTTGATAGCCGGTAGATCGGCTAATAGTTGCAAGCTAATAAACAGATATGTCGCTCGTAATATTCAAAAATACTCGTTAAGTATTGTATTAAATAGATGCAACACTCATGCCTGATGCCAAGCACACCAAATTCCTGACGAGCTCTTCCTCTGAGAGGGCCTTATCCGCGATTGACTGTACAGATATTATATTTGCAGGGTTGTAATCCAATAGGTGATTTTTTGAGCCAGCGACTTGCTCGCAAGTTCTGCTAAAAAAGAAGGGAGCTGGACGTAAGTTGTCTCCTACACTGAACCCAACCCAAACTGTTTTACCATGGGCTGTCGATAAATCGGCTCTTGTCATTAAGGTGAAAGACTGCGGCTCCAATGTGATCTCGCTCGGGTTACTCGTAAAATTTTTGTGTCTCGCGAGCTGATCTGCGACTACTCTTAAAATATTTATTGCGTAACTAAGGCACTCACTCATCGCGGTGAGTTCTGTTTTGAACAACGATGCATTGTGATCTTCTGTGTCACCCATCAACATATCTGGAGACGCAAAGGGCAGGGCCGTTGAAAATTTTCCCTGTTCTATGCCCCTATGAAGAAACTCAACGAGATACCAAGCCTCTACAAAGGCAGGTGTTCTATCGTCAAGCCAAAAACTGTGAGGAACTTTTTCTTCATTATCACAAAAATAAAGCTCTAAATCAGGTAGGTGCAGACCTATCTGACACCCATCAACAAAAAGCCTTGTGCGAAAATCACAATTATCTTCATTCCAAAACAAACTTAAGTGGCTATTATTAAGCGTTGGCTCGAGGAAGCTATGCGACGCTCTTGCCATCCAAAAAAGGGCATTGTGTGCTTCGACACGAGCATCCCGGTATTTTTTTGTCTGAAACATCGCGTTCTCAGGCCATTTAATGTCAATTCTCAACGTATTTTCGCCTTCGGTCACCATTAGAGTGATGGCTACCAGATATCGGCATCGTCGTCATCAAAAAAAGTAGCCTCGTCAATATCCTCATCCTCATCGAAGGTGTATTCTAACTGTTCTGTGACATACACCAATAGGTTTCCATCTTCGGCTTTTATGTCATAGGTTTTGAGCGGTAACTCGGCCTCGTCTTTCAACGCCATCGTTTCCAAATCCCAGGACCACAGATGCTTTGTGCATGTCAGTTTGCAACCAATAACCATGCCCGATTCTTCCAGAGGCTCCTCTAAATGTGGACACACTGGGGGAATTGCCACAAAGCCATTCTTATGGTGAGCGATTGCGATAGGAATGCCGCCACCAATCCTCGCCCAAACTTTTTTTATCGAGCCCTCCGGTATTTCACTTTCTTCACAGACTTTTGTCCAAGCCATGACGTCTTCCTTCTTAAATCTTGAAATCGTGGCACAGTTTCGCTAGCCGAAGTTATGCAATTAATGCTGTTAAAGCGGCCAATGTGATCCTTTATCGAGCCGTCTATTATCAATTTTTGTTTCTCGGCTTATGAACTTTGGAGTGCCATCAGTAATCTTAAATTTATCAATATATTTCCCAATCACAAACAGCCTGCTTTCGCCAGAGTCGATGTGTGAATTGATCCCATCAAGCATGTTTTGATAAATGGTCACAGAACTGACGGCATCGGCTGTCTTTCCATCATCTGCAACATCAACTGTATATACGGATGTGTGTCGGTGAAGTGGTGAGTGATCAGTATTATGCTTTGGCAGCATGTCCATTAAGCCTTTCAACTCTTTCTTATTCCCGCTAAAATAAGTCATATTTTTATTTATTTCAGGACTAAAAGACATGATTGAGTATGAAAAATCTGTGTCACAGAGTTCGAACCAACCATCCCAATTATGGTCATCCAAAGCCAGCGCGGCTTGGTAAATTATCTTTTCAATGCTCTTTTCTATATTTGCTTGGCTTTCGTTTGTCATACCTAATGTACCCTCTGTCTATATTCAAAATTTTTCGAAGCGCTTCCATCAAACACCCCGATCTGGCCATGTATAAAGAAAAACCTAAATCGTTAGGTCACTCTTTGACAAGCTATTGGGACCTTCCTCCGCCGCTGTCGATAGGCGAGTAGGAAAGGCTAGATATCTGGTTGGGGTCTGGAGACCGATTTGTGTCTAAACATTGCCGGGCTTCCATATATGTTGCGGGATCATTCACTACCTCAACAGCAACTAACTCGGAGCCTTTGTAACTCCAAAACGAAATACCGTGGTCTCTTTTGCTTGGCCTCACCACTTGATAAACCTCTTCGTCTTGAACTGGGACGATGCCAACAGATTGAAGTTTAGTGTCGTATTGGTCAGACCAAAACCAGGGGGTTTGTATAGTTGGTGCATCAGTTTTTGTTATCGCCGCGGCAGCAATGGAGGCTGTCTCTTGTGCGTTGTGTACGGACTCCACGGCAAGAGCTTGATCCCGGCGAATTGCAACATCGCCAATAGCGTAGACATCCCCATCACTCGTCCGCATCATATCGTCAACCAGAATAGCCCCGCCATCAGCTCGCTGTGTTTCAATACCTGCGTCGGAAGCCAATTTACTGTCTGGAAAAACTCCGATGCCAGTAATCAACATATCCGCTTTAATTTTTTCTCCGTTGGAGAGGATAACGCTGTCAAAACGTCCGTCCTCCTTATTTATTTTATCCACGCCGATGTCTGTCAGCACAGTCACGCCATTATCTCTGTGCAATTGCACAAGGTGGTCTGCAAGAGGTTGGCTAGCGACCCTGGCAAGTATACGGCTGGCCGCCTCGATTACAGTCACAGCGATACCCTTTTTTCGCAGCGACGCCGCAACTTCAAGTCCTATATAGCCCCCTCCGATGATAATAACCGAGTCCGCATTATTGGCCGCTTGGCGTATGGCATTTGCATCGGCAGGCTGTCTGAGGGTAAAGGAATTCCCCATACCAACTGTGGCAGGAAGTTCCCTAGGAATTGCCCCACACGCTATAACGAGCATATCGTAATTGACCATGTCTCCGTTGTTGACGGTTACGGTTTTCCTTTCTGTATCAATAGCTTGCACACTAGTTTGAGTGTTCAAGCGAACTTTGTTTGTTTTATACCACTTCTTCTGGCGCAACAGTGATTTGGACTCCACTGTTTCGCCACCTCCTAGTAAAAAGCCTTTTGATAAAGGGGGCCTTTCCATTGGCCCACCGACTTGTCGGTCAAAAACTGCAATTTTCCCAGTAAATCCATTTTTTCTAAGCCTATCCGCGAAGGCAATGCCGGCGTGACTTGCCCCAATTACCACGACTTTTGGACCAATCAAATCTTCGTCTTTATCGAGGATGGCATTTTTGCTCCGCCGGGTCGCCAATTCCGAAAGACGGCTTTCACCATCGGGATGTTCGTCCATCCAACGCGACCATTCGTGCAGCAAATGATTGGCTAAAGCCTGCTTTTTTTCTTCATTTTGCTTTTCAGCTTTTGTCTCATGTTGTTCCATTGCCCTAAATGGACCAAAGTTAGCATTATAAAACTGCGATCTGGTATTTCGCTCCGTTTCCCTCTCGCCTTGAGGAGCTAAGCTTTTGTGCTCTATCATAAGACGGTTCCCATTCACTGGTGTGACCGTCGAAACATTTAGTGTGGGGCCATCCAAATGGAACGAAAATCCTGGAAATAGATTGACCCTGATGGATTGCATTGCGTTGGGAGTTGGAAAAGAATTCTTCTTTTCGTTTGTATCGGCACCTGGTTTGCTGTCTTCAGTCATGAAATGGCCAAAGTTGAAAAGAGATTGTTTCGAGTGAGCTCCGACGCTATCCGACATTTTCAGCAACCTGGCCTTGAGCCCTGTATCAATAAATTCCTTGCGGTAATGGACTACTTCGAGGGGGGTAGAATTTATGTGCCCTTCCAATGATAAGAATGCGTCACCAACCCATTCCTCGAGCGTCGCAACTGGCTGGTCGTTCATATTTACCCAAACAAAACCGCCAAAATTTACGCTACATCTTAGACGCCGAAGACCTGCGTCGTCTTTACAAAACCGGTCCTGATAACCTTCCTTTTCACGGGCAACGTATACGCAGTTTCCCCTCATATCGAACTGCCAAGCATGGAACATACATGTGATTCTCTTGGGGTTGCCTGAGGCCTGTCCCTCCAGAAAGCTACCTCGAGGGCGGCGCTCAATTAACATCGCTCTGTGAGGGCAGACATTTAGAAGAGCATTGATTTTGCCATCTGGTGCCCTGCAAATAAGTACGTTGTCATTACCTATGCTGCTTGTCCTGAAGTCATATGGCTCGGGCAGTTCCGATTCGTGGCAGACTGGAACCCAAATATTTTTAAAGATACTTTTCTGTTCCTCAATAAATATTTGCTTGTTAAGCCTCTCACTGGCGTCTAGCGCATTTTTCGAGGAGCCTGTGTACGCACCTTTTCCTGGAGTTTGAATGTTTGTTTCCATTATCTTTCACACACCCTCAAAGTATTGGTTTTCCTAAGTTTATTGCTGAAACACTAAGCTTGATCAAAGCATTCCCAAAACGACAAAATAAACACCTGCACCATTAAAACAACGTTTCCATTCAGCATAGCTCTCTATCACTTGATAAGAGTTGCGAATTAGTAGGACGCTTGATCGGATTGTTCTATCGGACCTAGAGTGAAATCACTTCGAGTTTCTACATCTCAGATTTAGCAAGTGGGGCGTGGAAAATTAAAAAAGATAGGCACGTTAGGAGTATAAAACTAAAAAGAAATGTTGGACTGTCGGACGGTTCAGATGACTGTTGATAAGACTGCACAGCTTAACCGTTTTAGATTTCCGATACAAACGATGCCCATTGAAACATTAGGGAGAAAATAAAAATGAAAAACATAAAGAATGTAAAAGCTCTGACTATTGCGGCAGCGGTGGCTTTGGCACCATTTACTGCAACCGCCGGAGTGGATTTTGGGAAGCGCGGCGAAGCTATCGACCTCGTCATTGGCTATCAGCCTTATTACACTGAATCGTGGACGGGTGTTGTAAACAACGGCAAGGCTTTTTGGAAGAACCACTTGCCCGCTGGATCGACAGCTGAATTTCAAGTTGGCCTACAAGGTTCGGTTATTGTGAACGCAATGGCCGGTGAAAAGCAGCACATCGGTTACATGGGCGATATGCCAGCGATTGCTTCTACTTTTAAATACCTTCCCGAGCGTGGCGGTACAGACATCCGTATCGTGGCCGCACTTGGAACATCGAAGCAGCAATGCAACATTTTCCTAGTTAGAAATGATGCGCCTCAATTTGCGAATGGTGTGGATGCTGTCAAGTGGATGGACGGAAAAATCACGTCTGCGCCGCATGGAGCTTGTACAGACAGGTTTGCGCAACTGGCCTTTGATAAGGCTGGTATTAAGCCCGCTAAATATCTTAACCAAAATATTGAGGTGATCACTACTAACTTCCGTGCAGGTAAGCTTGACGCAGCGGCCATATGGGAGCCTACAGCTACGAAAATGGTCTCGGCTGGCATTGCTCGGCGTGCCGCCTCAGGTGAGGATTTTGGTGCGCAAGACGGGGCATTCATGGTGATGCTTAATGATTTGATTTCACAGCGTCCGGACGCAGTGATGGGTTGGTTGGAAGCTGAGTTGGATGCGCAAGAGTTTGTTGCTAATCCTGCTAATGCAGATGCAATTGCAGCTATGGCGGAGAACCAGACTGAACAAATTGATCAGTCAGTGCTGAAAGCTAGCCTGTATGACTCACCAATGGCAGGAACAACAAAGCTCCAGTTGGATTTTGTTATCAGTGACGATGCAAAATCTCTGCTGCGCGACGCCACAGCGTTCCTTTACAGCCTCAAGAAAAAGCCTGCTGCTGCTGCACAAATTCGCCCTGAGGGTGTGATGGGTCAGTTTGCCGAGCGGGTTCTTGAGAAGCGTGGCCTTTCGACGCCAGTGGGACGTATTATAGCGAAGTAAAGCGATTAAGTTGGGGTTCAGGAGATCCTGAACCCCATTTCTTTAGTTCTTGTATTACTGTAAAATGTACAGTCAGGCTGCCAATTTCTGAATGGAGAAAGCAAATGAGTGCAAGCTCGCAAGCTACAAATGGGCAAAACAAAATTGCTAAACCGCAAGGGTTTGACTTATTAATTTACAGAGTAAAGAAGTATTTTGGAAGGTTGGACCCTTATTTAACTATCTTGGGCATAGGCTTATGGCTGTTCACGTACTGGGTACTTTGCGAGGGATTGCAAGTATGGAGATTCACCAAGCTTCCCGGGCCAGTAGCTGTGTCAAAGGATTGGTTCTCAACCACGCCTTTTCAGGGCATATCAATTTTCACCGCAGAATATTACGATCACATCGCCGTAAGTTGCCGTAGAATTCTGATTGCGTTCGGTATCGCCACTGCTTTGGGCGTCCCACTGGGGCTTTTCATGGGATGGTCTAGGTCAATTAGGGATTATATTTTTCCTCTTATAGAGGTTCTGCGACCAATACCAATTTTGGCCTGGGTACCACTCTCGATTCTACTTCTTCCTGGTTTTGAGTGGCCGGTTCTGTTTCTTGCAACATTGGCATCTTTCTTTGTCACTACGCTGAATGCAATGCTTGGAGTGGACTCGATCGATGAGGAATATTTTAGGGCAGCGGGCTGTCTCGGGTCGAGTAGATGGGATGTTTTCATGAACGTTGTGGTTCCTGGAGCTTTGCCGTTCATTTTTACCGGCCTGCAAATTTCTATTGGAGTAGCTTGGTTCTCGCTTGTTGCCGCAGAGATGGTTTCTGGAGATCTAGGGTTAGGTTATTTGATTGTAGACGCGTACATGAACAACGTTACAGTTCCAATGGTTATCGCAATGATTACTCTTGGTTTCATTGGGTATTTTAGTTCTGCGCTAGTGCGCATGTTGGGTAATAAGTTGATGGCTTGGCATGTGAAAGAGCTTAATCAGCAAGGCCGATAACAGAAACTGAGGTCAGAATTGGTGTCAAAAAATATGAAAATTTCGGAAAGACTAGGTGCTCTTAGCATCAAAAACGTCACAAAGGTGTATGATCCAGAAGGTGTAAACGTCAAAGCCGTTGATAACTGCTCCATGGAAATTGAGGGTGGCGAGGTTTGTATGATTGTCGGTCCCTCCGGTTGTGGAAAGACAACTTTGCTGAATTCCATAGCGGGGTTCCATTCGATTACTGAAGGCAGCATACACCTTGATAACGAGTTGTTGTGTGGCCCGGAAAAGCCGATCGCTGCTCAAGGCGCAGATCGAATGGTCGTATTCCAACACGGTGCATTATTTCCATGGAAAACTCTGCAGGAAAACGTAGCTTATGGTCCAACGGTTCAGAAAACCTTGGGGGCTAAAGAGGCCATGAGCAAAGCAGGGGATATGCTTGCTGAAGCCGGGTTGGGTAATTTTTTGACAAGATACCCAGGAGAGGTGTCCTCCGGGATGGCAAGAAGAGCTGAAATAGTCAGGGCATTGATCAATGATCCGAAGGTTTTACTGCTGGATGAGCCCTATCGCGCAATGGACGCTTTGACGAAACAGATCATGCATGAATCTCTTTTGGAAACCTATGACCGGACAGGTGTAACAATATTTTTCATTACACATGATTTGGAGGAGGCAATTTTCCTTGGGGATAAGGTGCATATTGTGACTACCAGACCTTGCCAACTCAAAAAAACCGTGGAGGTGAAAATCCCAAGACCTAGATCATATGAAACACAATCTTCTGAAGACTTTCGAAAATTATTAGCCGAAGTCAACGAAGCAGTTCACGAAGAAGCGGTAAAGGCATTTCAGGCTGGTGAACGAGAATTAGCTTAAGACAAAGCAAAAGAACACCGTCCGAAAATTGGGTTAACTGAGGAAAACATGACTAATACAAATAAAACTGTTCTTGCATCTCTGATGGGTCAAACGACTTTAGTTAGGGGTATTAGTTCTATACTGATCTTTTTGATGGTCTGGCAAATAGGTGCTCTTTGTGATGACTGGTTTGGTGTTGATATCCTTGCCATCGGGTTGGTTCCACCACCAACTGACGTTTTTGTTGCGTTTTTGGAAGTCATACCAAAAATAGGTTATTGGCAGAGTTGGGTGGCTAGCTTTAGTCGCGTTTTGACCGGCTTTATAGTAGCGATGATCATAGGCATTCCGTTTGGCTTGCTGTTAGCAGTAAATCGTTATTTTAGGGGAATTTTTTTCCCACCTTTTGAAATCTTGCGGCCCATTCCGCCCCTTGCGTGGGTGCCGGCATCATTAATTTTTTGGCCAACGAATGAGATGTCGATTGCATTTGTAACTTTCCTTGGAGCGTTTTTCACAATTGTCATTAATGTTCTTGGTGGGGCAAGAGCAATTAACATTAGCTACTTACGCGCCGCTCAATCTATGGGCGCCTCTCAGTTTGACCTTTTCTGGAAAATTATTTTGCCTGGGACGCTGCCATCTATCTTCACTGGAGCCGCTGTTGGCATGGGAATTACTTGGGAAGTAGTTCTGGCCGCTGAAATGATCTCAGGAGGAGGCACGCAAGGCGGCGGAGGACTCGGGTTTTTCATTTGGAGTTCGTACATGGGTGGTTCATTAGAGCAAATTGTTGTTGGCATGATCTCTATTGGCATTGCTGGTTACCTATCCTCTAGTGCAATCAGAAAAATTGGTTACTTGCTGATGCCGTGGAAACGGCTTTTTTAGACTAAAAGGCTGTAAAATTTTATCTAATAACTGAAGTATAATAGCAGTAGGAGCTTGAGATGAGTCTGCGAGATTTCGCTAGATCTAAGGATAATCTAAATAATAGCGGTTTAAATAATGCTTCCAGCGTTACTCTTCGTGACGTCTCCAAGTCATATGGGGAGGAATGGCTCTCTGATGACGTGTTAAAAGATGTTTCCATCGACTTCCCAGCTGGTGAACTCACCGTAATTGTAGGGCCTTCCGGATGTGGAAAGTCTACGCTTGTTAACCTCATGGCTGGCTTTGAACAACCTGACAAAGGCCAGGTTTTAGTGAATGGAGAAGTTATTCACGGGCCAGCAAAAGACCGGATGGTAGTGTTTCAAGAGACCGCATTAATTCCATGGCAAACAACATTTGAAAACGTAATCTTTGGACCCAAGATGCGTGGTGAGAAGTCTGGAAAAGCTCTTAAAGATGAGGCGGAAGCGTTACTCGTCAAGGTCGGCTTAGGAGAGTTCATCCATAAGTATCCTATCCAGTTATCCGGGGGTATGCAGCGGAGAGCCGAGCTTGCTCGTGCCTTGATTAACGAGCCGACAGTGATGATCATGGATGAACCTTTTCGAGGTTTGGACGCTATGTCACGAAGTTTGATGCAAGAGTTCTTTCTTGATTTGTTCGAAGAAAATAAAAAAACAAATATTTTTGTAACGTCAGAAGTTGATGAAGCTATCTTTCTGGCTGATAATTTAGTTATCCTTTCTAACAAACCTACGACTGTGCAAAAGGTTTTGAAGATCAAACTACCTAGGCCGCGAGATTACAAAATGCTAACATCGGCAGAAGCATTCGAATATAAACGGGAAGCCTTGGAATTACTGCACGACGAAGCCATGAAAAGCTTTGCAGTTTTGAAATAGTCTACTCGGGCCTGATAGGCCTATCAGGCCAAAAAATAAGAGTGCTGGAATTAAATTGGACCCCATAGAAGTTCTCAAGTCTCTATCTGCTAAGCCTATCGTTGTTGGCATCGCTGTGATTGGAGCTCTTTTCACGTGTTTGCCTTATGTGTTTTCTAAGAAGGCATTAGATGAAGAGAAGTTTTCTGGCGATGGTGATGACGCGCAAACTGGTAACACACCTCCATGGGTAAAATTAATCAATAAATTTGGTTACGGGCTAATGGGCATTAGTGTTTTTTTATTTATTGTTGCGGGATTTGTTGTAGATTTGTGATCAAAGATAACAGTGCTATAATCGTGCGGGTAACGTGATGACAATTAAAGCTAGGCTCCTAAGTAAAACCTTTGGTTTAAATAAAGCCGTAGTCGATTTGTCTCTGACAGTGAACCACGGTGAAATTGTCGGGCTTTTGGGAGCTAACGGGGCAGGAAAATCTACTCTTATCAGGATGTTGACCGGCACTTTGGCTCCCGATTCGGGCGATGCCGAGGTTAACGGCCATTCGGTTGTGACTGATAGAATCCGTGCCCAGACACAAATCGGCTATCTCCCTGAATCGGCTGGTGGTTTTGATGAACTCCACGTCTTGGAATTTCTTCGTTTTGTGGCAAATGCGAAGGGACTGTTTTCCCTCGAGGCGGATAAGGCAATTGACAGGATTGTAGACGCTTTGTCCCTTGCGGAGGCGCTGACCACTCAGCTTGGGCAGCTGTCCAAGGGGTGGCGACAGCGTGCGTGGGTGGCACAAGCACTGCTCACTGACCCGCCAGTGTTGTTTTTGGATGAACCGACAGACGGCCTTGACCCTATTCAGAAATCTTCAATTCGCGCCTTCTTGATGGATATGGCTGTTAGCAAAACTATTTTAATGTCTACGCATATTCTTGAGGAGGCCGAATTACTTTGCAAAAAGGTGATCATCATGGATCATGGTCAGATACTTGAAACTGGGCCTACCGATGAATTCTTGTGTGAAAATGGACGATTGGAGCCAAAGGTGAAGATGCTTCTTGGCGTGTCAGACGAAAAGATTCCTGTAGATGGCTAGCTTGGTTACACCACATAGGCATCGCCGCACATTAAAGGGAATGATCTGGGCGGTTCTGCTGCACGAATTAAGGCAGCATGCCTACTCTTCGACGATGCCGGTGTTTATCTGCGGCTTCCTGCTGTTTTTAATCGGTGGCATTTTCTTTATTGGCAATTTTTTGGATTCAAATCTGGCCACCCTTGATCTGCAATGGCAGTTCCTAGTTTGGATTAGCATTTTGCTTGTGCCGGCATTAGCGATGCGGTCGTTTGACGGCTATAAACGATCGGGTAGCGTCGATCTTTTGCTTTCCTTGCCGTTGCCACCCCTAGTCTTTATCATTGGCAAATGGATGTCGGGAGCGTCTGTACTGCTTGCCATGCTACTCCTAACATTTCCAATGGTTGTGACGATTGCTTTTCTGGGCCAACCGGACTGGGGGGTGGTTTTATCTGGTTATTTTGGGGCTGCTTTATTGCTGTTTTCGCTTTATGCGGTGGCCATACTTGCGGCGGCAATTTGCAAAGAGAAGGTCTCTGCCTTTCTTTTGGGTGTCACACTGGTGTTGGGATTGCTGGTTTGTGATATTGAGAGATCACTACTGATATTTCTGCCTGATCAAATGGAAGAGTTAATCAGCTACTCATATGTTGTCAGCCCAAGATATTGGTTCCGGGAAATTGTGTCCGGTGATGTCACGCTGGCGTCTGTAATGTATTTTCTGTTTTTATCTGTTGGGTCGCTTGGGATTGCATCACGTCAATTTGTGATCCTTCGCCAACCAACTGGTGGTAATGCCAGCGCCGTTCTTGGCAGCCTTGCAAGGTTCATTGTAGTTGTAGGTGCGGTGGCGTCGGTTACGGCATTGGTCTCGAGGATAGATATTGGTATTGATGCCAGTGCGCAGCGCCAATTCACTTTGGATGAGCAGACAGCCAACATTGTCCGCGATGCCCCACAAAAAACTAAAATCCAGTTCTTTTTTAATAAGAGTCTGAGCGAAGTCCCGCTAATGATCAGGCAGCATCGTGAGCGGGTAGAGCGGCTTTTGAAACGTATAGAAAAAGTTGGCAACGGCAGGATCGCAGTTGATTTTGTTGCTTTGAGTGATGATACTGAGGAAGCAGAGCTGGCACAGATGAATGGTGTCGCTGCAGTGCCGATGAGTTCAGGTGATACGTTGTATCTAGGCGCGGTCTTTAAGGTGGGCGACAAAAAGCTTGCGATAAATTATTTTGACTACAAGCGGGCCGCATTGCTTGAATACGATGTCGCTCTGCAAATCAGCAATCTGTCGCGTGAGGTGACACCACGGATTGGGGTGCTGTCATCGTTTCTCAAACCAAAAAATGCAACCGAGTCGCATAGTTCTTTTTCAATTCTTGAAGAATTGAAGAACCAATATGATGTTACGGTTGTTCCCCATTTTGCAGAGGCCCTGCCAAAAGACATAGATGTGCTGGTTGTGATAGATACGCCAATATTGCGACGTGGCATGCTCGTGGCAATAGACAAACATATTGCCAGCGGGTCAGGTGCATTGTTGCTGGTTGACCCCTATCAACGCATGAATGAGGCAAATGCATCGCTTACAATCCAAACGTCGAAAGAAGGTGAGATTCACACCTTGATTGATTTATTGTCTTTCTATGGCGTGGAAATGGCTGGTGACAAAATTGTGGGGGATGATCTTAATCCGTCGCTTGTTCGCTCCAGTTCCGGAAAGGCTTATCCTTTTCCCTATTGGATGGAGCTTGGGCCAAACAATATTTCCAAAGACCATCCAGCTTCATTGCTGCTGAATAAACTGCTATTTGCTGACGCAGGCCATTTCCAAATTGCCGCTGAAAATAAAGCTGTGCATTCCATTGTTTATACAAGTACACAGACTGCCGAGTTGGCCAAGCATGAGATCAAAAAGCATGCAGCCGAGCAGCTGGCTGCTAATTTTGTGCCAGAATCCCACCCGCCGCGAAATCTAGTTGTTTACATTGATGGGCCCGTTGAGCCAGCCTTCAGTGATGGCGGCATAGAGATTAATAGTCGTAACGCGTCTCTTTTCGCAGTGGCTGATGCAGATTGGATTTACAATGGCTACAGCATGACCGAAACTCAGGTTGGTGGTGCCACCATGCCGCGGCCGATTAATGACAATTTTTCATTATTCTTAAATATTGTCGAATATTTGGCGGGAGATGAACGTCTGCTGGCGATCCGCTCGCGTGGAAATCCTGTCCGGTCATTCGAGCGGGTGGAGGAGATGCTAAATAAGGCGCGCCGGACTTATAGAGAGCGTGAAGCAGATTACCTTGCTCAGATTTCAAAAGCTGAGTCCAGTATTGCAGACGTCATGCGGCTGACAGGTGCGGCGTCTCGGGACCAGCTTCCAGACGATCTTCAGCAACAGGTGATGCAATTGCAGGCTCTTGCATATCCGATTAAACGAAATTTAAGGGCACTCAGGCAAAGAATGCGTAAGAATGTGAATGCCCTGTTCCGCAATATTGTGATTTTTAATATTGCTTGTGGCCCAGTTTTGGCTATTGGGATGAACATGTTGCTTCGCCAACGTCGTCGCCAATCAAGGCTAGCTAAAACTGTTGCTTATTCCGGCGGCACCCCTATTTAGAGCGCTTCATGAGCGTCATCTTGGTCTTGGTGATGGGATATGCGCAGGGGTGTCAACTCAAACTTTGGACAGGTTGTTCCTTCAACAGACGATAGACGGACTGACG
>CAJWTH010000040.1 GCA_913047725.1 uncultured Planktomarina sp. | reverse complement strand
ACAGCCCCCAAAATAGATCTGATTATGTCCTCATCATTGGCAATGTTTGCGCCCATATCCTTACGATCCATGTGAGGACATGACATGTTCAATTCAATTGCGTCACATCCAACGTTTACACAAGCGGTTGCAAGCTTACTCCAATTATCCATTTCCTTGTCACTGCCAGCACCAGCCATAATCGATGCAATAACCATACGGTCTGGGTAAGTGGTCTTGATTTCTTCCAAATCAGGTAGCCATAAATCAAGCGGCTGATCAGAAATAAGCTCCCAATTCCAAGAAGAATGAGACAAGGTGTCTGCTCGCTTCATCCGCGAGACATAGGGCTTTGTCTCACTTGTACGTTGATAGATTGTTTTGGGCCCGGCTACGTTTTCTACCGGGTGCAAGCCAATAGTTTTAGTTACCACACCGCCCCAGCCAGACTCAAAAGCTTTCAGAATTTTGCGTTTGCTTTCTGTTGGGGGTGCAGATGCCAGAATAAAGGGATTTACAAAATCAAGCCCCGTAAAAGTTGTCGCAAGTCTATCCATCACACCATACCCATTTTTTTATTTAGTGAAAAATTCACGCTGGGTACTACCTCGCTTCTTTATTCAATCAAAATCTGATTGTTATATCAATACAAATATTTAGGAATTTCTCTTATTTATCTCTTCTATTAAAATTTATAGTTGTCCGATTCCAAAGTTATCATAAACGAGTTGAACGCTTAGCTATAGCGTAATGGCATCTCCAAGACGCCGGACGTTTGAAAACTCTTGGACCTCAGGATGACTGCGTGAAGACATTTTACAAAGCGGGGGCTCTGAAATAGCAGAGCATTCCTGATTTAAAGGGTAATTATATCAGAGGCTTTACGTAACCATTTGCGAAAGCATCGAATCAGATTATAGATAAAATATGATTACATAATCAGTTTGAAGCCAGCTAAGAAAAAACAGCCTTCCAGAGTTAAAGTGCTCTGAGATTATGTTCAATACCGAACTGCTGTCTTGTGGAGAAGACAGAAGCTAGGCATATCATTCGCACTCCATTCATCTGGGGTATTCCGGTAATTTTATTGTGCGCCGGGCACGTTTTGGGAGAAAAATTATGAAAAAAACATTAATTGCCACCAGCCTAGTTGCTTTGATTGGTACGACCGCTGCGGCTCAAGAAATCGGGGCAACATTTTCGAGATTTGACGATAACTGGCTAACCGTATTGCGCACTGGCATGGTTGAGTATGCGGGGACCATGAATGGTTTGACGTATCAACAGGAAGACGCGTCAGACGATCTTGCAAAGCAAATTGACCAGGTTCGTAACTTCGTTGCCTCGGGCGTAGATGCTATAATTGTAAACATCGTTGACACATCTGCTGGCGCCGCAGTTTCAGCCGCAGCGGGTGATACTCCACTTGTTTACGTGAACCGTGAACCTGACAACGTCGACGTATTGCCTGCGACGCAGGCTTTTGTTGCATCGAACGAGATTGAATCTGGTACTCTGTCAGCATTTGAGATTTGTAAAAATTTGCGAGCTGAAGGTAAAGCTGGTGGAGCAACTGGTTATTTGATGAACGGCCAGCTTTCTAACCAAGCCGCGGTGCAGCGTTCAAAGGATGTACGTGATGTCATCGGTATGGACATGTGCAACTTCATGACAATCATTGATGAGCAGACAGCGAACTGGTCGCGCGATGAGGCGCAAGACCTTATGACCAACTGGATGTCGTCAGGTGAGCCCTTCGATTTTGTTCTTGCTAACAATGATGAAATGGCAATCGGTGCTATTCAGGCGATGAAAGCCGCTGGTATGGACATGGCAAACGTACAGGTTGGCGGTGTTGACGCATCTCAGGACGCACTGTTGGCAATGGCAGCTGGCGATTACGACGTGACAGTGTTCCAGGACTCTGTTGGCCAAGGTACCGGCTCGATTGATACAGCGCTTCGCCTAATTGCTGGCGAGAAGGTTGACAAAAAAGTCTATATCCCATTCGTTTTGGTTACTCCAAACAATATGGGTGATTTTCTCAGCAAGAACTAAGTTTTCTTGAGAAAGTAGAACACTCGAGACGGCGCAACTTGTGCCGTCTCGAATTTGTACAAACCGCTCATCGGGGAGCTTCATCTATGTCAGATACAAGCCAAGGCACCGGCGGGCTAACCTTTGACAGGACTAAACGTTCTTGGCCAAGTGAAATGAACGTTTTTCTGGCATTGGTAATAATTATCGTGGTCTTCGAAATTTTAGGGCAAGTCTTGCCCTATATGAATGATCAGAGTTTCCTGTTTGATACGCGCGATCGCTTTGATTCCATCTTCAATGAAGCCCGACTAAAGATCATTATTCTGCAAGTTGCTATCATTGGAATTATAGCTCTTGGGGTTTCACAGGTTATTATCACGGCGGGTATCGACCTAAGTTCTGGGCCGCTGGTCGCAGCCACTGCGATGATCGCAATGAGTTTCGGCCAGACAGAGCTGGTAAACGGATATACGAACCCAAAGGCACTTTTTGGAACTTGGGCCATGGATCTTCCTGTCGTCATCCCAATTATCATTGGCCTATCCTTCGGTGCCTTTATAGGTGCGATAAACGGAACTTTTATTGCTCATTTTCGGATACCACCATTCATTGCAACGCTTGGTATGTTCCTAATCTGCCGCGGCATTGCCCTTTGGTGGTCATCTGGAAATCCTATTTCATTTCCAACTGAGCAATATAAAGCCATTGGAGATGGCATGATGCCAGTTGTCTGGTTTCTGTCTCTGGCGGTGATCTTTCACCTAATTATGCGCTACACGGTTTACGGCAAACATACTTATGCCATCGGTTCGAACGAAGAAGCTGCGCGGATGTCTGGTATCAATGTCAAACGCCATAAAATCATGGTGTACATGATTGCTGCCATGTTGGCAGCTTTCGCTGGTGTTGTTCTAAGTGCGAAAGCTTCAACGGCACAGGCCGGCATGGGTGAGTTTTATGAACTCTTCGCAATTGCTATGGCAGTGATTGGTGGCATTAGCCTTACAGGTGGCCGCGGTTCAATCATTGGAACAGTACTTGGCGCAATGGTGCTGGGTGTAATTCGTTCCGGTTTTACCTACATTAAATTGGATGGATCGTATCAGCTTATGGCTATGGGAGCGATTATTATCGCAGCGGTAATTCTAGACCAATATCGTCAACGAAACAAATCTTAGGCTGGGAGGGATAAAACATGAGCGAAGATCTCGTTCTTAAAACAGTAGACCTGACCAAGCACTACGGTGGCGTCCATGCCCTTGAAGGTGCAAACTTTCAACTGAAGAAAGGCGAGCATGTCGCCATCATGGGTGACAATGGCGCTGGAAAATCGACGTTCGTACGACAGATTACAGGCGTGGAACAGCGCACGCGCGGGACCATCGTCTTTGATGGAAAAGAGGTGGAATTCAAAGGTCCAATTGAGGCCCGAGAGGCCGGCATTGAAACTGTGTTTCAAACACTAGCCTTAGCCGATCATTTGGACGTACCAGACAATCTGTTTTTAGGACGTGAGAAAACCAAATGGAATTGGCTAGGACCTTTCCGACTTCTAGATTACAAAGCCATGCGCAAGGACACAATGGCGGCTCTGGAAAAAACTGGTGTAAAAATTCCCAATATTCATAATACAATTGAGAAAATGTCGGGAGGACAACGCCAATGTGTGGCCATTGCGCGAACTGCCTCTTTTCACTCTAAATTGACTATCATGGATGAACCCACCGCGGCGCTTGGCGTGCAGGAAACTGTGCAGGTAGAAAATATCATCCGGCAGCTGAAAGAGCAGGGCGAGCCATTGATTTTGGTGAGTCACAATATGCGGCAGGTGTTTGATTTGGTTGATCGTATAGTAGTGTTTCGGCGGGGAGAGATCTGTGCAAACCTTGATATCAAAAGTGGTAACTACACTGGAGAGGATGTTGTAGCTTATATAACAGGTGCCAAAACCGGTGCAGAATATGAAGGTGCTGCGCGCCTAATTTATTAAGTGTAGCAACACGTACATTGGGACAGAAATAGAAGTCTTCAATCACACTAAATACAACATCAATAGAATAGCACTACAGACGATCAAAGCTTGGAGTACAAACCCAAATAATAGTTGGTCTGACCAAAACATCACAATCGGAGCCTGTCATGCACGCCTATCTTTCCCCTCAAGACTGCGATTTGGACCAATTTTCTCAACAGGTAGAGCGGCGGCTTACCATCCAAAACGTGCCACAGGCACATGAGATTCAAAACAATGTGCCAATTTATGATATCAGCCAGTTAGATATGACCGGCAACACCCAAACGCTTCGAGCAGAATGGGCTGATGTATTGCGCAACACCGCAGGCGTCTTGGTGCTTAAAAATGCCTATGCAGACAGCAGCTCTATAGATGCTGCTACCGCGATCTACGACAAGATCATTGCCAATGAAAAATTAGCTGCTGGCGACAAAGCTGATCACTTCGCAGCTTCTGGTGCCAATGACCGCATCTGGAATTCTGCACAAAAGCTTTGCCAATACGATCCGCTGGTCTTTGCGCAATATTTTGGCAACATTGCCATCGATACTGCCTGTCAGGCTTGGTTAGGCCCCAATTATCAAATGACCGCTCAGGTCAATCTTGTGCGCCCCAGCGGCGCAGCACAAAGCCCACACCGTGATTATCACTTAGGCTTTCAATCCAGTGACATTGCCGCCAGCTATCCCGCACATGTGCACGACTTGTCCCCCGTGTTAACCCTGCAAGGGGCCGTGGCCCATGCGGATATGCCTATCGAAAGCGGGCCAACCAAGCTTTTACCCTTCAGTCAGAGCTACCGTCACGGCTATCTTGCCTTCACGCAGCCTGACTTTCGTAGGTATTTCGAAAAGCACCATGTGCAAGTTCCCTTGGCAAAAGGGGACGTACTGTTTTTTAGCCCAGCGATCTATCACGCAGGCGGCGCCAATGTGAGCGCCAATATCCAGCGGATGGCTAATCTTCTGCAAGTGTCTTCAGCCTTTGGACGGGCGATGGAAAATCTTGACCGATTGGATATGACCCGGCGACTTTACAAAGTATTAAGCGCCGAAAACCATGGCCTTAATCCGCTGGAAATGGACGCAGCAATTTCAGCATGTTCGGAAGGCTATTCCTTCCCCACCAATCTCGACACAGACCCCCCTATCGACGGATTGGCTCCCGAGACACAGGCTGCTCTTTGTCGTAGGGCCTTGAGTATCGGCATGCCCATCACAGAATTCAACGCAGCATTGGACGCGCAGGTGGTGCGCCAGAAATCCTAGGCTTAGCGTTTGGGCCAAACCCATTGCCCCACTGAATATCAATCACCATAAACCCGACCCGAAGGATCTAAAACTCTAACACTAAAGGGACGTTGTCCTGTGCCCTTGGTCTGTATGAATTGGGCTGAGTAACCCCTGATCCTGGAGTGTGGTATCTCCGGGTGTGCCAAAACAAGGCATTCGTTGTAACTCGTTAATGATCCTGCGTTTTGATAAACTGGTCATTGCGCAGATCGGCAAAAGCTTGGTGTAACTCTTCGCGCGTATTCATCACAATCGGTCCATGCCACGCTACCGGTTCTTTGATCGGTGACCCTGCAATAAGCAAGAACCGCATACCGTCGGGTCCAGCCTGCACAACCACTTCATCCCCTGTACCAAAATTTACTAAAGTCCGGTTGCCCGACAGATCCCGGATATTAACCTCTTGCCCCATTACTTCTTTTTCGAGCAATACACCCTGCGGACTTGACGCATCTGCAAATTTCCCTGCCCCACCAAAAATATATGCGAATGTGTTGCGATAGGTGTCAACTTTCAGAACTTTGCGGCAGCCTCTCGGGATACTTATATCAAGATAAAGTGGGTCTGCCGCAATCCCATCAACCGGGCCCCGCTGGCCCCAAAATTCACCTGTTATGACCCGCACAGACGTCCCATCATCATCGATAATTTCAGGGATCTCTTTTGCCTCAACATCTTGATAGCGCGGCGCAGTCATTTTGAGACTACCAGGTAAATTAGCCCACAGCTGAAACCCGTGCATTTGCCCTCTGGTATTCCCGTTGGGCATCTCCTGATGCATTATACCCGATCCAGCTGTCATCCACTGGACATCACCAGCTCCTAATGTCCCGCTATTACCCAAACTGTCATTGTGTTCAACAGAGCCGTTCAAAACATAAGTAATAGTTTCAATTCCACGATGTGGATGCCAAGGGAACCCTCCCGCATAGGCCTCCGGATTATCGTTCCTAAAATCATCAAACAGCAAGAACGGGTCATAGGCCTGGGGTTCATGAAACCCGAAAGCACGATGCAGGTGAACTCCTGCGCCCTCTCGGGTTGGAGTTGCAGAGCTGGTTGATACAGCTGGCCTAATTGACATAAGAGATCCTCTCTACTTTCTGATGATATAGTAATTAATGCATAATTATGTAAATTAAGAGTTCTAAATATGAGAACAGAAAGGGCTAATTTTTATACTTGGACACTTTTATTAGATGCCATTAGTTAAGACGCTTGGAAACAAAGTGAAACGGTCAAATGGCCGCAGCAACACTTATACGCTAGAAAGAGCACGCTATGGGAAAAGTGGAAGATTTACATCTGTTCACAATGGTTGTTGAGCATCGAGGCATTGCCAATGCTGCCGCTCGTTTAAATATCGCCAAATCTGCAGTCAGTCGAAGGCTAAACTTATTGGAGGATCGCTATGCCACTAAACTTATCGATCGCACTCCAGGTCGATGGGAAGTCACAGAAACGGGCCGCGAACTTTACCAGCGTGCTGGTCGTGCGGTACATGATTTTCAAGAAATAGAAACAGATTTCAAAAGCACGCATGCAGATATCTCTGGTCCATTAACAATCTCTGTGCCACGGGAATTTGGAATTTCATTTTTAAGCAAAATGTTAGTAATTTTTAATGAAAAGTATCCTGAAATTCAACTCACTGCAGATTTTGATGATCGCGTGATCGATCTTGAGCGTGAGAATTATGATTTCGCCATTAGAATAACACCGCATATTGATAAAAAGCTGATTTCTGAGAAGATAGGAACAGTGCGTCACCAGCTTTGTGCTGCGCCCTCTTACTTAGAAAAACACGTGCATCCAACTCAACTAAAAGATTTACGGGCGCACAAACTTTTGCATTTTGGTACCGCGAAAAGGGGTACCTGGACCTTTATCTCTGGAGAAGCAAAGAAGATCTCTAATATTGATTTCACTCCCTCTTTAAACAGTAATAGCGGCCAGTTCCTTTTTGAGGCAACAATGCAGGGCCAAGGCATTGCGAATTTGCCCGACTTTATACTTGGGGACACGGTTGAGACAGGAAAACTAATCCCCATCTTGCCACAATATGAAATTCCAGAGTTCTCGATTTATCTTGTGCACTCAGAACTGCGCCAGTTAAATCGTCGAATGCGGTTATTTTCTAAGGAACTCAAAGAAACCTTCACAGTGGGATAAAAGCATAAATGTCCACCCAAAATTAAACTACAGCCTTAAAAAATATTGATCATGATTTCATGAGGTTACCTATTCTTTGGATTTCTAAAACTATCTGACTAATTTTTTATTTGTGTTATTTTATTGGGTTTTTTAAGAGACTTATCATGCAGGTCATTATGGCCAATTTCATCCAAGACCAGCACAGATTAAGTTCCATGTGTTGCAGCCGCTTTTTTGGCCAATAAGTATCAATGCAAACACGATCAGCTTTTTAAGCTTTAAACAGATCTAATTTTCAGAACGATCAGGTCTCAACTTCAGGCCTTATAAAATTTTGGGGGATCAGCAATTATCAGCCACACCTACAAAAAAATATGAGAAGGAAACGAAATGACAAATGTACCGACATGTGGATGTGGCCGTTCACCAACAGGGAACTGCATTGGCTGGCACGCCCTATCCGAAACAAAATATCAAGAAAAAAAGGCGGCTTATGACAAAGATATAAAAGCTACCAGTTCACTAGAATAATGGAACAAAAAATGGACAAATTTGACGTTTATGCAATGCCTGTTGGACGGGTACTCATCGCCTTGATATTTATTATGTCTGGGATGAACAAAATCTTTGGCTATGAAGCAACAGCAGGATGGATGGATTCTATGGGTGTGCCCAGTTCCCTGCTGCCAGGCGTCATAGCACTAGAAGTGCTCGGTGGTTTAGCTATTATTGTTGGCTGGCAGACCCGTTGGGTTGCTCTGGCATTAGCAGGTTTCACGATACTCTCTGCGGTCATTTTTCATAACGATTTTTCTAATCAAAACGAGGTGGGAAACTTCATGAAGAATATTGCAATCTCCGGTGGATTTTTATTCTTATTTGCAACTGGTGGAGGGCGTTGGTCGCTGGACAACCAAAAATCAACCTAAAAACTCTAAGTTAAGATTTCAAAAACCGTGTCTGGGTGGTAAAAGGCTATCCAGACGCTAACAGAAAGGCAATATCATGGGCTTATTACAGGACGGGCGTTGGGTCGATCAGTGGTATGACACCAAAGAAACTGGGGGGCATTTTGTCCGCAAAGCACCAAAATTTCGCAACTGGATTACTTCAGATGGGTCAGCAGGCCCAAGCGGGGATGCAGGTTTCAAAGCAGAACCTGGTCGTTATCATCTATACGTATCGCTCGCGTGCCCCTGGGCGCATCGAACACTAATTTTTCGAGAATTAAAGGGGTTGGAAAAGGTGATTTCGGTGTCAGTTGTACATTGGTACATGGCTGACAAAGGCTGGACATTTGAACCTGGAGATGGCGCAGTTTCAGATACTGTTAACGGTTCAAATTATATGTATGAGGTCTATACTAGAGCGATGTCAGATTATTCTGGCCGGGTTACGGTTCCGGTTTTATGGGACAAGAAAAGTAATACCATTGTATCAAATGAATCATCAGAAATAATTCGGATGTTCAATTCAGCCTTTGACAAAATTGGAGCGACTGCAGTTGATTATTATCCTGAACCACACCGAGCAGAGATCGATGCGTTAAACGACCGGATATATAACACGGTGAATAATGGTGTTTACAAAGCTGGGTTTGCAACCACACAAAATGCTTATGAAGATGCCGTTTTGCCTTTGTTTGAAACGCTCGACTGGCTTGATGCACGCCTTTCAAACCAGCGGTATCTGACCGGTGATACAGTGACTGAAGCCGACTGGCGCTTATTCACTACTTTGATACGGTTTGATCCTGTCTATGTAGGGCATTTCAAATGTAATATTCGTCGCGTCTCAGACTATGCTAACCTATCGGGATATGTGCGCGATCTATATCAACAGCCCGGTGTGGCAAAGACTGTGAATATGGAGCATATTAAAAATCACTATTATGCCAGCCATGAAACAATCAACCCATCTCGCGTGATCCCAAATGGGCCAGCAATCGATTTTGCATTACCTCATGACCGCGGAAAATTTGGATAAAAATGTCAAAAATGATGCCAATGATTGCAGACGTAAAGGCAATCAAAGTAGAGCTAGACGCAGGTAATAATTAATTACTCAAAAAAGAAAGGATCCTTTCTATCAATAAGTTTGACCCTAAGGCACTATCCATAGCTCACCAAGCCATAGTCAAAAACACCCGTCGTTGGCTTGACCAAATGGTAGTAGGATTAAATCTATGCCCATTTTCTCATAGCGTCATAGCCCAAGACCAAGTTTTCTATGCCATCTGTGATGCCACCACCGATACACAATTAAAGCAGTTTTATGTGAATGAGTTACAGCGCCTGATCGAGGCTGAAGAAAATGACGTTGCCACTAGCTTGCTTATGTTTACCCAAGGCTTAGAGGTGTTCGACGATTACCTGGACTTGCTCGATTGGTTTCAGCAATTACTGGAGCAGGCAGAACTGACAGAGCATGTGCAGTTAGCATCATTTCATCCCCAATATCAATTTGACGGTGTGGCTGCTGACGATCTTAGCCACTTCACTAATCGCTCACCCTATCCAATCATACAGCTTCTACGGCAAGCTCCAATGACTAAAGCCCTCACTCATGTTGCGGACCCTGAGAAGATTTATACAGACAACATAAAGACATTGGATAAACTGGGTCGCCGAAAGGTCGAGGCACTCTGCCCCTGGGGTAAATAGAAAACATTTTTTTATCCCGCTTTAATTGCCGCAGTTATTTAGTCCATCCGTTCCCAAAGAATGTTTTTGAACTGTTCCAGAATATGCAATCTACGCAGGTTGGGCCACAAAAAAAGAACATAAATCAGATTGCAGGCATAATTTAGCTTAACGCAGGCAGAAATTAATGGAACGCGTTCCTTAGGGTTTGAAGGCGCAGTTTCAGATCATTTGTTCTTAAAAAATCGGATAATTAGCAACGTTATCCCTAAGATAATCAAAAAGTACGTAAGACCAGAAAATGTCCATTTAATCATACCAAAATTCGAAGCCAGAGCCACTTTGTATGGAGTGATACCTCCATCGATTAAGTACTGCTGTGCCAAAGAACCTAGGGTATAGTTTTCCATCCAATCAAATAGAACTTGGAATAAAGGAATTAGATTTGTAATGCCTGCTTTTTTAGAAAATGGTTTAAATAGCACTGACAACCAGACAACATACATCAAACCATAAATAAGACCAAAAAGTGTATCCCAAATCCTGTTGAAATTTATATACGCATCAACCATCGCATCGGTACGTACATTAAGAAAAGCAACGATGTCAGCTTGGTCAAATCCAAACTTCATACCCAAAGATTTTATATTTTCGTTTAATACCTCAAAGTCCGCTGCATGGGGTATCATCACGAAGAATAGGTAGCCAATAAAGATTGCCGTAAATAGGATCGCCAACTTTAAATTAGAATTTTTGTATAAAAAATCTGAGGTATGTTTCATAGATAACTCCCTAAATTTATCACCAATAAATTAGATCTATGGGTGACATATAAATTTTACCAATACAGTGGTGGCTCCTACATGGAGCCTACTACTCCTCACGGGCTTTTTCCGAACTCCTGCTCTGGTGCTGCACAAAAGGCTCTAGCCGCGGCCTACAAATGGCATGTCATTAGCCATCACTGTCATGAATAGAACATTGGTACCCAGTGGTAAGCTCGCCATATGGATCACCGCATCTGCAACATGACCTACCTCCATGACCGCTTCCGCGGCAATTGTGCCGTTTGCCTGGGGTACACCAATTGTCATCGGCTTTGCCAACTCGGTTAGCGCATTACCAATATCAATTTGACCCACGTTAATGTTGAATGCTCTACCATCCAACGAAAGAGTTTTTGTTAGCCCAGTAATCGCATGTTTTGTGGCTGTATACGGCGCAGAACCAGGTCGTGGGGCCGTTGACGACACTGATCCATTATTAATAATCCGTCCACCTTGAGGCGTTTGCTTCCGCATAATCCGCCATGCAGAACGGGCACACAAAAAGCTCCCAGTAAGATTTGTATCCACACACTTTCGCCACGCATCCACACTCATCTCATCGATTGAACTTGCAGGTACACCAATTCCCGCATTATTGAACAACGCATCTAGATGCCCAAACTTTGCTGCAACTTTATCAAAGGCAGTTTCCACGGCCACCTCATCTGTCACATCGCAGTCAACTACTAGAGCATTGGCATGGCCGTCAGAAACTGTAACCAAAAGTTCTTTACGGCGCCCAATTAGACCAACATTCCACCCAGCGTATAGAAAAGCCTTCGCAGTGGATGCACCAACACCAGACCCCGCACCTGTGATAATAATGGTTTTAGAAATGAAGTGACCTCCTTAATATTGGTATTAGAGATACTAACAGGCCAAAGTACAACGCTTGCAGGCGATTTTACATAATCGTTCTAATTTTTTTGGCCAGTGCTGTACCTAAAGTTTGATGAGCTTCTTTTTCAAAGTGGACACCGTCAACTGGTGATGTCGCAATAACGTCACCAGCATCAAAAAATTCGATACCCCAAAGGGTAGCAATTTCTGAATACAAATCACTTAGTTGTTCTGACAGACGATCGGCGCCATAAAAAGAGGTACTGAAGATGCCTGTTACAACAATAGGTGGTGGCGCAATTAAAACCGTCTTGTACCCTCCATGCCGACTTTGAAGTTCGGCATTTTGTGCAATTGCCAACAACCCAGAAATTCCACCTAAAATGTCACGTGCGGAATTTCCAAAAAGTGCTTTGCAGTCATTTGTGCCCAACATTATTGTTAACAGGTCAATAGGTCCGTGAGTGGAAAGTGCAATTTTTAATCCCGTCCATCCATTCATGAAGGACCCCATTATTGGGTCCTCAAAACAAGTGGTACGACCAGGCAATCCCTCTTCAATTAATATCCATTTATCTCCAAGTGCCTCTTTTGCTACGCATGGCCACCTAGCTTTCGCATCAAAGCGGCCATAATCTCCTTCGGCTAATATTGGGCGAGTGCCGTGAGTATTACTGTCACCAAAGGTCAATAAAGTAGGCATCAGTGATCCTTATAATTTTTCCGACCGAAGATATCTTTAAATATATCTCGAGCCATTTTATAGACATTCTTCTTATGCTTGGTTGGTATCGGTTGGGCAGAATTTACTTTCAGACGACCGTATGACAGTTGGCGCTGCCAGTCTACTAAATCAGTCACCGCAACCAAGAGAGACGAACCCCCATTGGTTAATCTTCAGATGGTAGTATCAAACCCAACCACACATATATTTGAATTGGTGTACTCAAAAGTTGATACCACACTCCAAGAGCCTTCGAAAAAACCACAAATCAAACACTTAAAACTCTTCAAAGGTTTTTTGCTTTCCTAACAAGCTCAGCTTTGTCAGTTATTTCACTGACATCCACTCCTCTTCCAATGAGACCTTCTCGTAAATCAGGTTCAGAAAGTGCTTCAATTGACGCATCAGTCATATTCAGAAAGTTCAATTTACTTTTAACTGGAGCATTAGTAGCTCCAAATACCTCAATGTTTTCAAAACCAAAATCCACCGCATATTTCTTCATAAAGTGGGTTAGAAATGTGTTAATACTAATACGCACTCGGGGATCCTCTGACATGTGCTTTTCAGATCCATCAAGAGCTTGAACCATAAGTTTCACCCACCGCTCTGCACCTCGAGTGTTCATAACTTCGAGCGCGTTGTGTTGATGATGGAAGTTTAGCCTGAACTCAGCACCATGGTATTTGAGCCCACCCCCCATCACATCAAGCCACATGGAAGATTGGGTTCTGACATGGTGAGACATATCACCAACTCTTTCAAAAGAGGCCTTAAACCAAATTTCATCTTGGAAAACCAAGTGATAGAAATTGTGGACTATACGTACTATTCGGTCAGGCCCCAATATAGAAAATAGCTGCCAAAACTGAATAGGTTTAGACTGGCTTTTTGGAGCCAAAAGGGTGACAATCTCATGCATCCTGTGCGCATTTAGTGGAAGAATTTTTCCCTCTATTGCAGAGGAAATATATCCAAGCTGTATTTTCTCAGTCATATACCCGTGCGCCGGTTCATATTTTGAATTCGGCATTTTATTCATTCCTCAGTCTTTTTTAATTTTTTCAGATTTAAGTTAACATTCTAGATTCAGCAACGATAATGAGAAATAATAAAGTTTAAACATGGAACACTTCGAACAGTTCTCGATGGATTAATCGTTTAGTGACTTCCAACTAATAATTTAATGAGTACAAATCCTGAGACTGCAGGGATCTCATTTATCTAATATTTTGCTGTTCTAGCAGATTTCTGAAATCTTTTAGATAGTTGTCGTAATAGTGATTGGACCAGATATGACAGAAAAACTGACTAAAAAAGTACTTGAATGGATTGGAGTTTTAACCGCCATAGCTTATTCTATGCTAGTCGCATCAAATACTGGAAACGAAGTGCTTGGGTTTGCACTACTTCTTTTATCTGCAGTTGTTATAGGGGCCTGGGCATTTTTATGCAGACATTTTGGCATATTGTTACTGCAATTCTTTTACGCATCCGCTGGCATTATTGGTGTGTTGAGATGGATGTAGTGGAGACAGTCTCTGGGGTAGGGTCTTCAAGGGATCAACAAAAAATATTTTAACTAACCACGTAAAACTCCATGCCTAAAATGGCATGAAGTTAACTTTTAGAAATTATAATTAATACCAAGAACAGTATACAAATAGTTCTTGCCCTCGACGATTGGGCTATCTACCGCATTGCTCGGTAAAAAACTTGAATTGACGTTTGCAAACAGACTTGTCTTTTTAGTTAGCGAATAAAATGTACTGATGGATACATACGGCGTGGTGACACTGCCTGGTGCGTATTGTACCCGTGGCACTGTGGCTTCGCTTGCTTTTACTCCATACAAATAATTCGCACGGTTACTGTCATACCATTTTGCACCACCCTGAAAAATTACCGGTTGGCCCATGATAGGAATAAATTGGCTCAAGGATATATCGGCCAAGCTTCCATTGAATTTATCAGTGACTTCTGTCGCAAATTTAAATCTGGCATTTAGTCCCCGAGAAATTTTATATGACACTTTTAATGCGCCATCATAATATAACTCTCTTGTCATTCCAGTCAGGTCCGCCGAACGGCTACTATTATATGGTCTGTTTCTTGGAGCAACAGACGCACTCATTTTGACTTTTTCGCCGTCAAAAAATTGATAAGCTAAACCTTCCTGGTAGCTGATACTTAAATTACCTGACTCATAACTGATGGATGGCATTACAGCAGAAACATTTTTAACATTTTTGTAGACTGAGGCACTGCCCACATAGGTCAATCCAGCTGAAAACTTTGATTTTTCATCAGCGTAGCTAGCACTAACTGCGAGAGATAGATTCAACGCCACTAAGCCAATAAGTCTATTAATTTTCATAATTTAATGTCCATAGTTTTGTTAAGTCATACCTTATTAAATACCCAAACCTCAAGCCGTTTAGATTTTCCAATTACAGAATAATCCTTCCCAACGTCATATTTGACATAAAGTAATTATGTTTGTTGAGTTGGCCACGCAATAACTAGAGGGAGATCAATATGTTTGTTACATTTACGGATTGGGAATTTGACAATATCGAGTTAGCCCAGAAAACTGCTGAAGGCATGTGGCCAAAGATGCAGGCAGCTGGTGCTAAGAGTTTTA
>CAJWTH010000039.1 GCA_913047725.1 uncultured Planktomarina sp. | reverse complement strand
GGAAAGTATTAAATTTGATGAATCCCTATCGGCTGAGATATAGCTTTTCAAATTAAGTTACCTTCTAATTAAAACGTAGCTTTGTGTAGCCATTAATGCACCATATTATTAAAATCTAACCTTAACTTACAACGTTTCGAACAAAAGGGTTAACGCAATATTGGATTTATTCACCGTGTAAAAAAGTGCCCAATTTTTGGGTTATTACAAACATACAACTAGAGGGATTTTCAATGCCTACAAAAATAGCCGCTGGGAATTGGAAAATGAACGGTCTGCAAACTGACATGTTAGAACTACAATTGATATCAAAAGCTGCAGAACAGATGGATTGTAGAACAATCATTTGTCCACCAACAACACTTCTAGGCAATGCCACTAAGTTCAGCAAAGAAATTTTTATTGGGGGCCAGGATTGTCACCCTGAGCCAAGCGGTGCGTATACAGGCGATATATCAGCAAATATGTTAGCAGACACGGGAGCAAGTTATGTACTTGTTGGCCATTCTGAGAGACGTAGCTATCATGGCGAAAATTCAACAATAGTAAGGGCAAAAGCTGAGGCAGCAATTGCTGCAACTTTAAAACCGGTTATATGCGTCGGTGAAAATCTGCAACAACGCAAGAGCGGGGACGCAATTGAGACAGTTAGCTCACAGATTAAAGATTCTGTACCAGCAAATTCTGAAATCATATTAGCATATGAGCCAATCTGGGCGATTGGGACTGGCGTCATTCCATCATTCAAAGAAATTTGCCAAATGCACGATGCAATTAGAGCGTTACTAATCAAAAACTATGGATCCATTGGGCAAAAAATTTCAATATTATATGGCGGTTCAGTAAAACCTAGTAATGCTGCAGAAATTTTCAGCGCGACAAATGTCAACGGGGCACTTGTCGGAGGCGCAAGTTTAAAATCAACTGACTTTATTCCAATCATGCGAGCATTATCTAAAAGTTAGAATATTAAGTTCATAACAAACATTGAAACGATTAAAAACAAAACTGTCATGACGGAACCACATCGGACAAAATCTGTTACTCGGTATCCACCCGGACCCATTATTAGTGCATTTACTTGGTGGGTCGGGATCAAGAAGGAGTTCGACGTAGAGATCGCTACAGTGAGAGCAAATATTGCGGGATTAGCACCCGCAGCTACAGCGATTGACACCGCAAGTGGAACCAACAAAACTGTGGCGCCTACATTTGACATAATTAGCGTAAAAATAGTAGCCATGATGGCTACCCCAACTTGTAGTCCCCAAACAGGCCAGCCATCCAACAAACTAAGAATTTGCTGCGCAATCCAACCCGCCGTCCCAGTAGCCTGCACAGCAATCCCAAGTGGGATCAAGCTAGCCAAAAGAAATACAGTATTCCAGCCGACCGCCCCGTAGGCTTCATCTACTGACAGAACACGGGTTGCAATCATACCGACAGCGCCAGTCAACAAACAAAGAGATAAGCGAATATCTGTCGCGAGGATCATCACTAGAGCTATTGAAAAAAATGCTAAAGCCCAACCAACTTTTTGAGGTCGAACCTCTTCCCTTGGATACTCAGAAGTAACAATTACATAATCCCGGTTGTTACTAAGCCGCGTTAAAGATTCCCATGTTGTATGAACAACCAACGTATCGCCAGCAAATAAGGGTATATCAGTTAAACGGGTGGCTGAATGTTCGGGAGTTTCGACATGGCTCAAAGTTTCGGTACCACGGTGAATCCCTAAAAGTGAAAGACCGTGTGTTGCCCGATATCTTATTTCCCTCGGCGTTTTGCCAATTACTGGTGATCCAGGAGGTATTACAAGTTCAGCAACCCCAGCATGTGTTGCGGCAAACTCGTCTGAAAAGTTTTGAAGTTTTGGCAGTAGTTCAAGTCCAAAGTCTACGGCAAACTCTTCGACCACTCTGCGCAATCCTAAGATTGCCAACCTACATGGAGCTTCAATTCGAGTTGTCGCCAAAGGCGCGACCACGCGCTTTCCACGATAGTCCGTACCAATGATATAAATGTGATGCGCGTCCATCAAGTCAGCAAGGGAATGGCCAATCAAGATATTTCCTTCAGGAACTTTGACTTCAAAAATATCTACCTGTAGCCCATAGGTGTTTTTTACGTATTCACGCATTGATTGCCCAGAAGCACCCTCGTCATTACTTTTTCCAGAAGGTAAGACCCACCTTCCAAAGATGATAAAGTAAAGTATCCCAGTAATAACAAGACAGATACCAATGGGAGTAACATCAAATAAACCAAACGGCTGCATCTGTTGGTCAGGAGGTAATCCTGCGTTGGCGACCCCCATAAGGTCATTTAACAAAATCAGTGGGGATGAGCCCACCATCGTAATTGTTCCCCCCAAGATAGCACAAAAACCCATTGGCATTAACAAGCGCGACAGCGATATTTCTGTTCTTACTGATATTCGACTAGCAACCGGTAAAAAAAGTGCCGCGGCACCAACATTTTGCATAAAGGACGAAATCACGCCAACCGACCCTGAAATAATGGGGATAATTCGACCCTCTGTGCTACCGCCAATTTTTAAAATGTATCCCGCCACTTTTGACATCAATCCAGTTTTATCAAGACCGGCACCTATTATCATTACCGCTATAATCGAAATCACTGCGTTGGATGCAAAGCCATCAAACAATGTTGAGGGATCTGCTAGATTATGCAAACCCGGCAATTGGCTCAATAGACCCAAAGTGACCATTGCAAGGATTGCGGTAAGATCTATGCGGAAAGCTTCAGTAACAAAAAGAAAAACCGTGACCCCAAGGACTGCCAAAACAACTATCATTTCTGTAGTGAGCAATATTGGATCCATAGTAGTCTTCCTTATAATTTTACAACTAAAGAGTACGACGAGATTTCCACGTAACTTTCAGTTCAAGGGCGCTATTTAGCTGCCCAATCGGTCAATATGATTGAGCTTTAGGTTACAATAAAAATATAGGCAATATAGGTTATGGTAAGCAATGGTTGCTGGGCGCTGCAAACAAAACATTAAAATAATGCCACTTAATGTATAAAGGTACAGTGACAGTTCATTATTAATATATTGTTTTCACTTCCAACTTGCTTCGTAAAACAGTTCAGGCGATATGGTCTCATGGAAAATTTCAACCAGTCGCCCTTTGACCAAACGTTTGTTCAAAACCCTTACCCAGCCTACGAAATCGCTCGTAAATTAGGTGACGTAGTTTGGTGGGACGACTATGAAATGCCAGCAGCGGTAAGTCACCGAGCAGTGCGAATGATTTTAAGTAATCGCAATTTAGGAACTGAGCTACTCACTCCAGCACACTGCCCCATACATTTAACAGAATGGCAGGCTAATGAATCTCACTCAATGCTTGCACTCGAGCCACCCAGACACAAACGTCTGCGGGGGTTAGTGCTGCGGGCATTTACAGCCAAGACTGTTGCCTCTACCGCAGAGGAGATCAAAGCCACTTGCCACCGATTGATAGACAGGTTTCCAGATAAGCCATTTGATTTTCTCAATTATTTTGCGCGCCCTCTACCAGTCCAGGTAATCGCTAGTCTATTGGGCGTACCCACTGAAAAATGTGATGACCTATTGCGTTGGTCAAACGCGATGGTCGCTATGTATCAATCAAAGCGCAGCCATGAAATTGAGTTGGCAGCCAATACAGCCACTATTGAGTTTACCGAATTTCTGGAAAGCTACATAAAGCATCGGCGTAAAAACCCTCGTCCCGACCTATTGTCAGATTTAATCGCCGTTGAAGAATTAGGAGAAAAGCTGACTGGAGCTGAGCTGATTTCAACCTGCATTTTGCTATTGAATGCGGGGCATGAAGCTACCGTACATACGCTTGGAAACGCATTAAATACGCTGTTACCAACAAATTTCAGATCAGTAACATCCGAATTGATTGAAGAGGTGTTACGCTATGATCCACCGCTTCATGTCTTCACTCGTTTTGCTTATGAAGATATCGACTGCTTTGGTTATAAAATAGAGAAAGGCCAAGAGATAGCTTGTGTATTAGCATCAGCGAACCGGGATCCAGCTTTTTTGGAAAATCCTAATAAATTTGATCCTTACCGTAAACCTGGTCAACATCAGTCATTTGGAGCTGGCATTCACTTTTGTGTCGGCGCGCCATTGGCTCGATTGGAAATCAATTTGGGCCTAGCTACCCTTTTTGAACGCCTACCTAATCTACAAATAAATTCACCCGCAGAATACGGAGACACGTATCATTTCCATGGCCTAAAGGCTCTAATGCTGAAATATTAATATTATAGAGTTAGGCCTCTGTTAAAAATTTTCTATAATAAGTAATTTATTTTCGATTGCAGAATAATCACTATTATTTTCTGGCAATTGAACTTTTAGTATTCAAAGCGTAAACGCCCTTAGAAATTAATAAGACCGAGCTTAGCACCGTGCCCCAAGACACATCCCAACCGGAGCTATTACCAGACGCACAAACCGTGACAGAAGTCCAACATTACAGTGACAGTTTGTTTCGGTTTCGTGTCACGCGACCGGCGTCGTTGCGTTTCAGATCTGGTGAATTTGTAATGCTTGGCTTGATGGGTGATCCAAATCCAGAGACTGGTAAAATAAAGCCACTTCTTCGAGCATATTCGATCGCATCCCCATCTTGGGACGAAACGCTACAGTTTTATTCTATCAAAGTTAAAAACGGGCCACTTACAAGTAAATTACAACATATCAAGCCCAATGATCAGGTAATTTTGCGTCCAAAGCCTGTTGGAACTTTAGTACATGACGCCCTAACAACTGCAAAACGAATTTGGTTTTTCTCTACGGGAACAGGTATTGCACCATTTGCATCACTGCTACGTGATCCAGAAACATATGAGCGATTTGAACAGGTAGTGCTCACTCACACTTGCAGAGATTTGGCAGACCTGAAATTTAGTGAAGAATTGATCCACGCAACTAAAAATGATATGTTGGTGGGTGAACAAGCTCAGAAAAAGTTGCATTACTATCCCACTACAACCCGTGAAAAATCCAATAAAATGGGTAGAGTTACAACTTTGTTAGAGGGTGGAATACTGTTTAAAGAACTTGGGCTTACTAATTTTAACTCAATTAATGATCGTGCAATGGTTTGTGGTTCTATGGGACTCAACACTGATATAAAAAGAATTTTAGAGAAATATGGTTTAAAAGAGGGTGCTAACTCGGACCCCAGTGATTACGTCGTCAAAAAAGCCTTTGTGGGTTAGCTCCAGACAGAAAGTACAAACAATTTATTTTTCAACAATAATTAATACGTTTATGCATTAATGGATCAAAACCTGCATGTTACTGAAACTATTTTATGTGCAAGCGCGGTTAATAAATGAGAATGATCTAAGCGCCTAACATTAACCTTGAAACTAAAGTAGTGGGACGCTAGGTACCTTAGCATAGATTCATTCAAAAAGGACTACCGTTATAGCTCGAAGACCTCACAACGCGCCTCCGCAGCGCGAAACTGGACCCCGCGTAAATGAACGCATTAATAATCCTGAACTTCGCTTAATTGATGCTGAAGGCGAAAATGTTGGATTAGTAACACCACAACGTGCAATGGTTATGGCCGAAGAGGCAGGATTGGATTTGGTCGAAATATCGCCAAATGCAAACCCACCGGTTTGCAAAATCATGGACTTTGGGAAATTCAAGTATGAAACCCAGAAAAAAGAAGCCGAAGCACGAAAAAAACAAAAAATTATAGAGATCAAGGAAGTTAAATTCCGCCCAAATACTGACACGCATGACTACGAAGTAAAAATGCGTAATGTTTATAAATTCATAGAAAATGGTGACAAAGTTAAAATCACAATGCGCTTCAGGGGCAGAGAGATGGCCCACCAAGAGCTTGGCCGTGAGCTTTTGCTTCGCGTTGCAGAGGATACCAAAGAGATGGGTAAAGTGGAAAACATGCCCAAGATGGAGGGGCGCCAAATGATTATGCTGATCGGGCCTCTACCCAAGTCATAAGTTAAAAAACTATTAGGTAACTTCTAATTACGAATTTAGCCTTTTATGACTTCAAGTTGTCATTTATGGTATTTGGTAAAATTTTCAGAATATTCTCTTTTAAAAGGCTCTGTCTAATTAGCATAAATTTAAAATTTAAGGGTGATCAATAATGTCAGAACTCAAACCACAACTTGGAGATTTCTATTGGCAGGACCCCTTCTTATTAGAAAGTCAATTAACTGAAGATGACCGCATGTTGCGTGATGCAGCGGCACAATTTGCTAAAAAAGAGCTTCAGCCGTCAATCGTAGAAGTATATCGAGAGGCTCACGTCCAGCCAGATCTATTCAAAAAAATGGGCCAGGCTGGGCTACTTGGTTCTACCATTCCAGAGGAATATGGCGGCATAGGAGCCAGCTACTCAGCATATGGATTAATTGCCCGCGAAATTGAACGCGTTGACAGTGGATACCGCTCTATGATGTCGGTGCAGTCATCATTGGTCATATATCCAATTCATGCATACGGCAATGAGCAACAGCGTCAAAAATATCTACCTAAATTATGTGCAGGTGATTTAATTGGCTGCTTTGGACTGACAGAGCCCGACGCAGGTTCTGATCCAGCAGGCATGAAAACCCGTGCAGAAAAAACATCCACCGGGTATCGTATTACAGGATCAAAGATGTGGATATCAAACTCACCAATCGCAGATGTATTTATAGTGTGGGCAAAATCAGAGGCTCATGGCGATAAAATTCGTGGTTTTATTTTGGAAAAAGGTATGCAAGGACTAAGCGCCCCTAAAATCGGAGGAAAATTATCACTCCGAGCTTCCGTTACCGGCGAAATAGTGATGGATGGCGTTGAAGTTAGTGAAAATGCGCTGCTACCAAATGTTGAGGGCCTTAAAGGCCCATTTGGTTGTCTTAATCGAGCTAGATATGGAATAGCGTGGGGCGTGATGGGGGCCGCTGAATTCTGTTGGAATGCTGCCCTACAGTATGGTCTTGATCGAAAACAATTTGGCAAGCCACTCGCTCAGACACAATTATTCCAAAAAAAGTTAGCAGACATGCAGACTGAAATTGCACTTGGCCTTCAATCTGTTTTTCGTCTTGGCCAAATGATGGATGACGGCACGGCCAGCCCAGAGTTAATTAGCCTCATGAAACGTAATAACTGTGGAAAGGCATTGGATATTGCCCGTATCAGCCGAGATATGCATGGTGGAAATGGTATATCAGAAGATTTTCAAATTATGCGTCATGCAGCGAACTTGGAGACAGTAAATACCTATGAAGGAACGCATGATGTCCATGCTTTAATATTAGGACGTGCACAAACTGGGCTGCAGGCATTTTTCTAAAATAATGTTTTAAAAAATTACCAAACCTAGCAAAATCTTCATTAAACCCTCTACAATTAATATTTTGTGATCACAGATTTTTTACCGTGATCACAAATGTATGAAATGTTTAGGATTTCAAATAAAGACCTGTAATATCATGCGAAACTCCCCTTATATTCGGAATCATAATACTTGATAGGAAGCCCAAATGAACATTCATGAATATCAGGCGAAAGCCCTGCTCCGGAGTTACGGCGCACCGGTATCGGATGGTAGAGTTGTACTAAAAGCTGATGAAGCGAAAATAGCTGCAAGCGAAATGGATGGTCCACTTTGGGTTGTAAAAGCTCAGATCCATGCAGGGGGTCGAGGAAAAGGACATTTCAAAGAGGCGGATGCCGGTGTAACCGGTGGAGTCCGTATGGCTAAAAGTGTTGAGGAGGCCGAAAAAGAGGCAAAAGCGATGCTGGGCCGTACATTAGTGACCAAGCAAACTGGACCAGCCGGAAAGCAAGTTAATCGCGTTTATATTGAAGATGGTTCAGAAATAAAAAACGAGTTTTATCTAGCAATCTTAGTGGACAGGCAAACTAGTCAGATATCTTTTGTTGCCTCAACCGAGGGTGGCATGGACATTGAAGAGGTTGCCGCATCCACCCCAGAAAAAATAATATCATTTTCAGTTGATCCAGCAACAGGATATCAGGGTTTTCATGGAAGGCGGATTGCATTTAATCTTGGGCTAAGTGGAAAACAGATTAAGCAATGTGTCACCCTGATGGGCAACCTTTTTCGGATGTTTGTAGAAAAAGATATGGAAATGTTAGAAATAAATCCACTTATTGTGTCCGGCAGTGGAGACCTAAAATGCTTGGATGCCAAAATGGGATTTGATGGTAATGCCATCTACCGACATTCTGATATATCTGAATTGCGTGACACAACAGAAGAAGATCCAAAAGAACTAGAGGCTAGCAAACACGATCTGAATTATATAGCCCTAGATGGTGAAATTGGCTGTATGGTCAATGGAGCAGGCCTGGCTATGGCCACTATGGATATAATAAAGCTCTACGGTGCAGAACCCGCCAACTTTCTTGACGTTGGAGGAGGTGCAACCAAAGAAAAGGTAACAGAAGCCTTTAAAATAATTACATCAGACCCACAGGTGAAAGGCATACTAGTCAATATCTTTGGTGGCATTATGCGCTGTGACGTAATTGCCGAGGGCGTCGTGGCGGCAGTTAAGGAAGTCGGGCTAAAGGTTCCTTTGGTTGTACGGCTTGAGGGTACTAACGTAGAAAAAGGAAAAAAGATCATTAATGAAAGTGATCTGAATGTAATTGCGGCCAATGATCTTAAAGATGGTGCCCAAAAGATTGTTGCGGCAGTTAACGAAATTTGACGCAAAATGATGAACACAAATCAAAAATTTATTAAAAGGAGCGTCTAATGGCCGTGTTAATTGATCAAAACACCAAAGTTATATGCCAGGGCTTTACGGGCAGTCAGGGCACATTCCATTCCGAACAAGCAATTGAATATGGTACCAACATGGTGGGCGGTGTGACGCCTGGCAAGGGTGGACAATCACATCTAAATCTACCGGTATTCAATTCTGTACATGAAGCAAAGTCTGTTACAAACGCCAATGCAACAGTAATTTATGTTCCACCACCATTTGCCGCTGATTCAATATTAGAAGCAATTGATGCCCAAATGGAATTAATAGTATGTATTACTGAAGGTATTCCAGTTTTAGATATGATAAGAGTTAAAAGGGCACTGGAGGGGTCATCCAGCCGTTTAGTGGGGCCCAATTGCCCCGGCGTTATAACTCCCGGTGCTTGCAAGATTGGAATTATGCCAGGACACATCCACCACCGTGGATCAGTTGGCGTAGTGTCGAGGTCTGGAACTTTGACATATGAGGCAGTTAAACAGACCACAGACGTGGGATTGGGCCAATCAACCTGTGTCGGCATAGGCGGTGACCCAATAAAGGGAACTGAGCACTTAGATGTGCTGGAATGGTTCCTAGCGGATGATGAGACCGAAAGCATAATCATGATTGGAGAGATTGGCGGATCTGCAGAAGAAGAGGCTGCACAATTCTTAGCCGACGAAAAGAAAAAAGGCAGGTGGAAACCCACTGCTGGATTTATTGCAGGACGCACCGCGCCCCCTGGCCGCCGTATGGGTCACGCTGGCGCCATAGTGGCCGGTGGGAAAGGTGGGGCGGATGATAAGATAGAGGCAATGCGGTCAGCCGGAATTATTGTTGCGGAAAGCCCAGCGGGCCTAGGAGAAGCTGTCTTAGAGGCAATAGGGTAATCTTATGGAGATGATTTTAAGCCAATATAAAATAATAAATAGATATACGGCAGTCATTGACAAATTTCGTAACTTGCTTCGCCTTTTTCAATTAAAAACTCAATATTGGATTACCAACAGCATGTTGACGTTATTATATAGAATGATTTTAATCCCAATGCTTCCAGAAGTTAATAAAAAAACCTTCAAATTTTATACTTCCAGCCCACTTTGAGGTAATCTCCAATGACTAATCATCCAGACAACACTCAATTTCATGCTTCCTCCTTCATGCAAAGCCACAACGCAGAGTACTTGGAACAAATGCATGCCCGCTACGCCACAAACCCAGAATCTGTAGATGAGCAATGGTCTAAATTTTTTAAGGAACTTGGCGATGCTAATGTCGAAGCTTTAGCTGAGGCATCGGGGCCATCTTGGGGTCGAGACGATTGGCCACCACTCCCGATGGACGATCTTACATCTGCTCTGACTGGAGAATATCCCAACACCACAAGAACTGCCAACCCTAACAAAAATACTCCTACTATGGCCAAGCCAAGTGATGCAAATCTTGATGACGACCAGATAAAGAGAGCCGTCCTTGACAGTGTGCGTGCATTAATGCTCATCCGCGCTTACCGAATTCGTGGTCACTTAAGCGCAGATCTTGATCCCTTAAATATGCGCGTGGAAACCGAACGACCAGAATTAGATCCCAGTACTTATGGTTTTAATCAAGCTGACCTTGATAGGCCAATCTTTTTAGACAACGTCTTAGGCTTAAAATTCGCATCTATGCGCGAAATCCTTGAAATTGTTCGACGAACGTATAGTGGCACGTTCGCCCTACAATATATGCATATTTTAGACCCTGAACAATCCTCCTGGCTAAAGGAACGAATAGAGGGCTTTGGTAAAGAAATTAGTTTCACGCGTGAAGGGCGAAAAGCTATATTAAAAAAGCTTGTAGAAGCCGAGGGCTTTGAGAAATTTCTCCACGTAAAATACATGGGCACCAAGAGATTTGGTCTTGATGGAGGAGAGAGCCTTATCCCAGCGATGGAGCAGATAATAAAACGTGGCGGTGCACTGGGTGTTAAAGACATAATTATTGGAATGCCACATCGTGGCCGTCTATCTGTACTTGCCAATGTAATGGCAAAACCTTATCGCGCTATTTTTAATGAATTTCAGGGTGGATCCTCCAAGCCTGAGGACGTTGATGGATCAGGTGACGTAAAATATCACCTTGGGGCATCTTCAGATAGGGAGTTTGACGGTAATAACGTGCATCTTTCACTTACTGCAAACCCAAGTCACTTGGAGGCGGTAAATCCTGTAGTTTTAGGAAAAGCGCGCGCGAAACAGGATCAAAATAATGATTCAGAGCGGACAACCGTTCTGCCAATTCTGTTACATGGCGATGCGGCATTTGCAGGCCAAGGCATAATAGCTGAAGGTTTTGGCTTATCTGGCCTCAAAGGCCACAAAAATGGTGGAACAATACACATTGTTGTAAATAACCAAATAGGTTTTACAACAGCACCCCACTTTAGTCGCTCCTCAGCATACCCAACAGATATTGCACTTATGGTAGAGGCGCCCATCTTCCACGTAAATGGCGATGATCCTGAGGCAGTGGTTCATGCAGCGAAAGTAGCTACTGAGTATCGACAAAAATTCAAAAAAGACGTCGTCCTGGATATTATTTGTTATCGTCGATTTGGCCATAACGAAGGTGATGAGCCAATGTTTACAAACCCCATAATGTATAAAAAAATTAAAAACCAAAAAACAACACTCTCACTCTACACCGCGCGCTTGGTGAAAGATGGCTTAATACCTGAAGGTGAAATTGAAGGTAGTAAAGCCGACTTTCAGGCCCACCTAACTGCGGAGTTTGAAGCAGGTAAAAACTATAAACCTAATAAAGCTGACTGGTTGGATGGTAGGTGGTCGAAAATAAATCGTCGTGGTGAAGAATATCAACGCGGTGACACAGCAATACCCGAGGCAACTTTCAACGACGTTTCAAAAGCTTTGGGACAAGTTCCAAATGAATTTCCAGTGCATAAAACAGTCCAAAGAATGCTCGATACAAAGGCTGATAATTTAAAGTCTGGAAAAGAAATCGACTGGGCTACTGGTGAAGCATTAGCGTTTGGATCTTTGTTAACTGAGGGTCACCCAGTGCGCCTATCTGGACAAGACAGTACGCGTGGTACGTTTAGCCATCGGCACTCAGGATTAGTAAACCAAAATACAGAAGAGCGTTATTACCCTCTAAATAACATTCGTAAGGGACAGGGTGAATACGAAGTTATCGACTCGATGCTTTCTGAATACGCCGTCTTGGGTTTTGAATATGGCTATTCTTTGGCTGAACCTAACGCTTTAGTAATGTGGGAAGCTCAATTTGGAGATTTTGCAAATGGCGCCCAAATTATGTTTGATCAGTTTATTTCAAGCGGTGAAAGCAAATGGCTTCGGATGTCTGGGCTAACTATGCTCCTTCCACATGGATTTGAAGGTCAAGGGCCAGAGCACAGTTCCGCAAGACTAGAGCGTTTTTTACAGATGTGTGGACAAGATAACTGGATTGTCGCGAATTGCACAACACCAGCAAATTATTTTCATATTTTACGTCGTCAAATTCATCGTACGTTTCGTAAACCATTAGTACTAATGACCCCAAAATCACTGCTACGTCACAAAATGGCAGTTTCAAAGCGCGAAGAGTTTATTTTGGGTTCTAGTTTCCATCGAGTCCTCTGGGACGATGCTCAATATGGAAATTCTAAAACCAAACTTGTAGCTGACAAAAAAATTAAACGATTGGTTTTGTGCTCAGGTAAAGTTTACTATGATCTCCTCGAAGAAAGAGATGCGCGTGAAATTAACGATATCTACCTCATGCGAATTGAACAATTCTATCCTTTCCCAGCCATATCCATGGTGAAAGAACTGGAACGCTTCAAATCCTCAGAGGTTTTCTGGTGCCAAGAAGAACCAAAAAATCAAGGCGCGTGGACATTTATTGAACCTAATATTGAATGGGTTCTCAATCGTATTGGCGCTAAAAACTTACGTCCAACTTACGTCGGACGTTCTGCCTCGGCCTCGCCTGCCACAGGCCTTGCATCAATTCATAAATCACAGCAAGCAGCGCTCATTGATGAAGCGCTTACGTTGAAAGGATAAAATATGTCCACTGAAGTTCGTGTGCCCACTTTGGGTGAATCTGTCACTGAAGCAACTATTGCAACATGGTTTAAAAAAGTTGGTGATCCCGTTGAATTAGATGAAATGCTTTGTGAATTGGAAACAGATAAGGTCACCGTAGAAGTTCCCAGTCCTATAAATGGGATTATTACCGAAATTGTGGCCGTAGAGGGCTCTACCGTAAGCGTTGAAGCTTTATTAGCAAAAGTTAGTGAAGGTGCGATTCCACAAATAACTAAAGCTTCCGAACAGCTATCAAATATCGCTAAGCAGGAGCCCAACCCTTCTAAATCTGAGCCTATTGATATCGAAGATGCTCCATCAGCCAAAAAAATAATGGCCGAAAAAGGAATTTTAAGATCCGACGTAATTCCTACTGGGAGGGATGGCCGTATCATGAAGGAAGATGTCCTTAAGGATCCTACTGGCGGCATACCAGAGGCTATACCCATTACTACTTCCTCACCAGTACCTGTGGGTGATGCCTCACGCGAAGAGCGGGTAAAGATGACACGCCTACGGCAAACTATTGCCCGTCGCCTTAAAGACAGTCAAAATACTGCTGCCATGCTAACCACTTATAATGAAGTTGATATGACCGAGGTGATGGCATTACGTGACCAATACAAAGAACTATTCCTCAAAAAACATAGCGTAAAATTGGGTTTCATGTCTTTTTTTACTATAGCCTGCTGTCACGCACTTAAGGAAGTCCCAGAAGTTAATGCTGAAGTCGACGGAACTGATATAATCTACAAAAATTTTGTTCATATCGGCATAGCCGCCGGTACGCCGACCGGTCTTGTCGTGCCCGTAATTCGAGACGCAGACGCAATGTCATTTGCACAGATAGAAAAAGAGATTGCAGAAAAAGGGTCTCGTGCAAGGGATGGAAAGCTGACAATGGCAGAGATGCAAGGCGGTACATTTACCATATCAAATGGAGGAGTTTACGGCTCTTTGATGTCTTCACCAATCCTAAACCCACCGCAATCAGGCATCTTGGGGATGCACAAAATTCAGGAGCGTCCAATAGCTTTGAATGGTCAAGTTGTAATTCGCCCGATGATGTATTTGGCCCTTAGCTATGATCATAGAATAGTCGATGGCAAGGGAGCAGTGACATTCCTTGTGAGAGTTAAAGAAGCACTGGAAGACCCACGTCGGTTACTTATGGATCTCTAACAAATTAAAAAGTGATGTTCAAAACAATCAATAAGATGTTATTTTCGGAACAAATGGCATTACTGCTCAACTAGAAGGATAATTTCCGTGGCTTCATACGACGTAATTGTAATTGGTTCAGGTCCCGGCGGATATGTAAGCGCTATTCGTTGCGCTCAGTTAGGGCTAAAAACAGCTTGCGTAGAAGGTAGAGGTACCCTGGGAGGCACATGTCTCAATGTAGGTTGTATCCCATCAAAAGCTTTATTGCACGCCAGCCATCAACTTCATGAAGCACAACATAACTTTGCAAAAATGGGCCTAATAGCTGATAATCCTTCTGTCGATTGGAACAAGATGCAGGGATACAAATCTGAAGTTATTGAGGGAAATACCAAAGGCATTGAATTTTTATTTAAGAAGAACAAAATCGACTGGTTAAAGGGCTGGGCATCCATTCCCAGTGTAGGAGAAATTCTGATTGGTGATGAAACATACACCGCCAATCATATTATTATAGCAAGTGGTTCAGAACCTTCGGCCCTTCCAGGAATTGAGATCGACGAAAAAATAGTGGTCACCTCCACAGGGGCTCTTGCCCTAGACAAAATACCTACAAAAATGATTGTCATAGGTGCAGGCGTAATTGGTCTTGAACTTGGATCCGTTTATGCACGCCTAGGCACAGAAGTGGAAGTTATCGAGTTTTTAGATGAAATCACCCCAGGCATGGATGCAGAAATTCAAAAGAATTTTCAACGTATATTAAAAAAACAAGGCCTGAAATTTACCATGGGTTCGGCTGTGAAATCAGTTTCTGTTAAAAATAAAATAGCCAATGTTACTTACGTAAAACGAAAAAAAGATACCAAGCACCAGGTCGAAGCTGACGTAGTATTAGTTGCAACTGGCCGAAAGCCATTCCTTGATGGACTAGGCCTTGAAGCTCTTGGTATAATGCTCACTGACGGAGGCCAGATCAAAACTGACAGTAATTATTCAACAAATGTCGCAGGGGTCTATGCTATTGGAGACGCCATAAGTGGGCCAATGTTGGCTCATAAAGCTGAAGATGAAGGCATGGCAGTAGCCGAAATTTTAGCTGGCCAAGCTGGGCACGTAAACTACGGGGTAATTCCTGGCGTAATCTATACGCATCCGGAAGTTGCTTCTGTTGGCTTAACCGAGGAACAATTGAAAGCAAATGGGAATGAATTTAAGGTAGGTAAGTTTTCATTCATGGGAAATGGACGTGCAAAGGCAAATTTTGCTGGTGAAGGATTTGTAAAAATTCTTGCTGACGCAGCCAGCGACAGGATTTTAGGAGCACATATCATTGGGCCAATGGCGGGAGATTTAGTCCACGAGATTT
>CAJWTH010000038.1 GCA_913047725.1 uncultured Planktomarina sp. | reverse complement strand
GGAGAAACTGAGCTAGTTATTGGTAAGGAGACTGGATAATGGGTGGAATTCCACACGATCATTATGAACCAAAATCAAAAATAGAAAAAGCAATCGATTCACGCTTACCTATAGTAGGTTTGTTGTACGATACAATTATGGTTCCAACTCCAAAAAATCTAAACTGGATGTGGATTTGGGGTATCGTTCTTACGTTCTGTCTAACCCTTCAAATAATTACTGGCATAGTTTTAGTAATGCACTACACGCCACATGTGGATATGGCTTTTGCTTCAATCGAGCACATAATGCGCGACGTAAACGGTGGCCACATGATCCGTTACTTTCACATGAACGGCGCATCTCTGTTTTTTATTGCTGTGTATGCCCACATGTTTCGTGGGCTTTACTATGGCAGTTATAAAGCTCCACGAGAAATTACTTGGATCATTGGGATGTTGATTTATCTTCTAATGATGGCGACTGGATTCCTAGGCTACGTGTTGCCATGGGGTCAAATGTCTTTTCATGGCACAGCAGTAATAACCGGTTTATTTGGCGCAATCCCCTTTGTTGGTGAAACGCTTCAGTCATGGCTTTTGGGCGCAGCTGCCGTTGGCCAGCCAGCCTTAAATCGCTTTTTCAGCCTTCACTATCTTTTCCCATTTCTGATCGCAGGATTAGTCATCGTACACATTTGGGCGTTTCACACTACCGGAAATAATAATCCTACTGGCGTGGAGGTGCGTCGAGGATCTAAAGCAGAGGCAGAAAAAGATACTCTGCCCTTCTGGCCATATTTTGTAGTTAAGGACCTTTTTGCTCTAGCTCTAATATTAACAGTTTTTATGGCTATTGTAGGATTCATGCCGAATTACCTAGGCCACCCAGATAACTATATTGAGGCAAACCCACTAGCAACTCCAGCGCATATCGTCCCAGAATGGTATTACTTGCCGTTTTACGCAATTCTACGCGCATTCACTTCAGAGGTCTGGGTTGTGCAGTTTGCGAGCTTTATTACCGGTGGTATTGTCGATGCGAAGTTCTTTGGAGTTTTAGCAATGTTTGGGGCAATTGCTGTTATGGCTCTGGCTCCTTGGCTTGATACCTCATCAGTACGGTCTGGTCGCTATCGGCCAATGTTCAAGTGGTGGTTTGGAATTCTGGTAGCAGATTTCATATTTTTGATGTGGTTGGGCGCAAGGCCAGCAGAGGAGCCTTATGCTTCATTATCTTTGATTGGCGCAACCTATTGGTTTGCATACTTTTTGGTTATTTTACCTTTATTAGGTGTGATTGAGAAACCATCAACGCCCCCTGCCACAATTGAAGATGATTTCAACACCCACCATGTCAAACCAGAGGCATCAGGTATCGCCTCCCCAGCAGAATGAGAAAGGGTCTGGTTTTGCTCAAAAATATTACTTTAGGCATAATACTGACTTTAGTCATTGGCACCAGTGGAGCTCACGCTGCCGGTAGCGAAGGCCACGTTCATGATCACAACTTTTCATTTGAGGGTCCTTTCGGCACCTACGATCAAGAACAATTGCGGCGTGGCCTTAAAATTTATACAGAAGTCTGCTCCTCCTGCCACGGCATGAAGTTTGTACCCATTCGAACTCTAGGTGATGACGGCGGACCTTACCTTAGCAAAGCGGAAGTTCGCGCTTACGCAACACAATTTGTTGAAGTATGGGACCAATCATTAAATGATGGTGAAGGTGATTATCGCGAGGCACTTCCAGCGGATCACTTTCCAAAAGGTGGCAATTTAAACGCGCCAGATCTATCACTGATGGCAAAAGCCCGCGCCGGGTTTCACGGCCCAGTGAGTACAGGAATAAACCAATTGCTGAAGGGGATGGGTGGTCCAGAATATATTCTTTCATTGCTGACTGGGTACACTGGTAAGGAAAAAACTGCGTCAGGAGCAACCTTATATGAAAATACAGCCTATCCTGGCGGTTGGATTTCAATGGCACCACCGTTAGAAGACGAAATTGTGGAATTTGCAGATGGCCATAAAAATGATCTGGAGCATCTTTCAGAAGATATATCAGCATTCCTAATGTGGACCGCAGAACCAAAACTAAACGACCGAAAACGTGCTGGCACAGTTGGTGTTTTGATTTTGGGATTGCTGACAATATTATTATTTTTGGCAAACAAAGCGCTCTGGAAGCCAATCAAGAACAGAGAAATATAATTACTTACTACCGCTTTCGGGAACCCTGATCAGAGCCAAGACATGAGGCGGCCTATCGGCGGGTGCCGATATACTTCTGTAGTGCTGGCGGTGGGTTGGAAAACAAGCTTTTTATTTCTTGGGGCTTATGGGCGTGACCGTCAGCTACTAAGATAGCTTCATCAGCAAAATTGACTGCGTCATTAGTATCATGGGTAACCATAAGAGCAGTAGCGCCAGTCAATTTTAGTATTTTATCTAAAACCTCTAGCATTTCATCCTTTAGTGCTGGACCTAAGGCTGAAAAAGGCTCATCCAACAAAATTAATGGACGCTTGCGCAATAGAATTCGAGCCAAACCAACCCGGCCTCGCTGTCCACCTGAAAGGTCTCTTGGGTATGCCTCAGCTTTTTCACTTAAACCCACTTGATCGAGCACTTTACTAACAAGTAAAATCTGCTCTTCTGAGAGCCGCATACTTGGATTTAAGCCAAGAGCTACATTGTCGGCAGCACTTAGATGTGGGAATAAATTATGTTCTTGAAAAAGAATGCTTAATGGCCGCTGTCCCGGATGGTGAGACATGGGTTTGCCATTCCAGAGAACCTCACCTGCAGTTGGCTGCAAGAATCCAGAAATGCCAAGAAGTAGTGTCGACTTTCCTTCACCAGACGGTCCAATAATTGCAACTCGTGCTCCTTTAGAAACACTAAAATTAGCAGTTAACGAAAATTTTCCCTGTGTAAAACAAACATTTTCAAGATACAGAATGTCTTCGTCCTCCTTGGTCAAAAATCCAAAATAGAAAGAGGCTCTGCACAACTAGGACTACTGCGACAGCCGCAGCCTGATCCATTCGATATGCTCCCATTAATCGATAAAGCATAAGAGGCAAAGTTTGTAATTCAGGATCTGAAAATAACGCAATAACTCCAAAGTCTCCCATTGAGAGCGCAGCCACTAAACCCACCGAAAAACCAATTGGTCGGCGCAATCGTGGAAACACAATGCGCATCAACCAAACACCCCACCCCATGTTTAGGCTCAAACGCAAATGAAGATAGTCATTATAAATTTCACGCACCGCCGGCATCAGAACGCGCAACACAAAAGGCATAGCCATCATCGCATTCACAAAGGCTGTTACTGGTATAGCTAGGCTTGCCGGGTGGACAAATGGAAAAATCATTAAAAATAGCCCCGTACCCACAACTAGCGGGCTGGTAGAAAGACCTAAAACACTAATACCTTCAGCTATTTTTTGAGTGTTAAGCCTGCTGCAGGCAAGAGATAAAGATAGGACTAGGGCAAGACAAATACAAACCGCTGTCGAAATCAATGCTATCAAAAGAGAAGTTATGCTTGCCGTTAGAACCTGCCCCGGCAGGGTCAAAATATTTCCTAAACCACGAAAAAGAATTGCAGCAAGCGGCAATATCAAAAAAACTGCAGCACCAGAAATCCAAATCAGGTCTAGTTTACGATATTTCCAAGCGTCAAATTGCTGTACCAAACGATCGAGCCCAATACCCCCCAATTTAGGCAATGGCACAACACACGCTAGAAAGGCCACAGTTACGCAAATACCAAACTGCACAGTAGCTAAGCTAGCAGCCTTTCCCAAATCAAACTCAAACCGAAAGGCTTGATATATTGCGAGTTCAATAGTTGTACCTTTGGGTCCTCCACCTACCGCTAAAGCTACAGTAAAACTAGTCAGACATAACAGAAAAATCAAAACAAACGCACCTGGAATTACGCCCCTAAGCATTGGCGCTTCAATCAGGAGGAATCTAGCCCATGAATTAGAGCCAAGGCTATCAGCTATGCGGAACCTCTCTCCAGGCACCGCGCTCCAACCCTGAAGGAGCAAACGTGTCGCTAAAGGTAAATTAAAAAATACATGCGCTAAAACAACACCAAACGCACCATATATAGAGAGCCTGCCCACTCCAAAAAATAAAAGTAACTCACTAATCCAGCCAGACCGGCCAAAAACAGCTAATAAACCTAAAACACCAACTAGTACTGGGAGAATGAAAGGGGCCCCCAAAAGAGTAATTAGAGCTCTGCGTCCAAAAAAGTTTTGGCGCCAGAGCGCTCGAGAAACTGGGATGGCTAAACAAACACTCAAAATTGCAGAAACAAGTGCTTGCCAAATAGTAAACCGGATAGCAGAGAAATCAGCCAGCACTAATGTCCCAAATCCATCACCTTTAAAGGCGACCATAGCAGCTGTTCCAAAAGAAAAAGTTAGTAGAGCAGTAATTACTGCTCCACCAAATATTACTCGTAAACTTATTGCGATAACGCTGCCTGCCACTCTAATAACGCATCCTTACGCAAAAGTGCAGCGTCAGAAGGACTGAATATTAAAGATTTCTTTGCAGAAAGGGCTTTTGGAAAACCGTCTGGAAGTCCCCCTGTCGGGGTAACTGCTGGGAACATCCAATTAGTCGTTGGGATTATTTCCTGAAAAACATCAGATACCATAAACTTTAAAAACTGATCAGCTAATATTGGCTGATCAGTTGAACGTAATTTTCCAGCAACTTCGACCTGCATGTAGTGACCCTCATCAAAAGTGGCAAATGTTTTTGAATTATCCTGCTCTGCAATAATATGGTATGCAGGAGAAGTCGTATAAGATAAAACCATATCAGCTTCACCTTCTAGAAACATGCCATAGGCTTCAGACCAACCTGCAGTTACCGTAACTATATTATCGTTTAAATCATTCCATATTTTTTTAGCGTCAGCTCCATAAGCAGCTTTCACCCACATCAACAAACCTAAGCCAGGCGTTGATGAACGCGGATCTTGGATCACTATTTTTAGATCACTATCAGCAAGTTCCCTAAAATTTGATACCGTTTCTAAACCAACATTTTGTACGAAAGCGAAGTACCCCCAATCGAAAGGAGTAAAGAATTTATTATCCCACCCATTAGGAACGGCATAATCTGCCACAATCGAAACTGGCTCAAAAAGTTCAGTTTTCATAGCATCAGCCATTAAGTTCGTATCGAGTCCAAGTATAATATCAGCCTCAGATCTGGCGCCCTCTAGCTTCACTCGGGACAATAGTTCGGCGCCGTCACCAGCACCAATCATCTGCAGGTCACAGGAACACTGGGCTTCAAAAGCAGCTTCGACAGAGGGACCAGGGCCCCAATCTGAAATAAAGCTGTCATAAGTATAGACTGTCAGTACAGGGGTGTCAGCAACTGCCGCACTTGCCAAAAACAGTCCAGCGAATAGGGAAAGGCTTTTCATTTAAATCTCCATTTCGCCGAACGGGGTAAAAGATTGGAGAATCCAAACCTTCCCTCCGCCGGTTCTAGCCGGTTCAGGTTCTACGGGTTCACTAATGCATCTCAGCCAATTTTGGCTCCCCGAGGTATCGTCGGGCTATGCCCTTCTTAGGCGGAATGCAATCCCTGAGATTTTAGATTTAATTTTAAAAAAATTAGATTTCAGAATTATGTTGCGTTTCTTTTTACACAATTCAACAGTATCTTTGATTATCATAGTCTAGCTCTTGCTCCGATGCACCGGCATAGATATTCTTAACTACAAAGGAGCTATTTAGATGAGCTTGAATACTTTTGGACGTTTGTTTCGTGTTACCACTTGGGGTGAGAGCCATGGAGCCGCGCTAGGTGCCACAATTGATGGGTGTCCTCCAGGTATTAAAATAACGGCTAAAATGCTCCAGCGTTGGTTGGATAAACGTAAACCAGGGCAGAATAAATATACTACTCAACGGCGAGAATTAGATGAAGTAGAAATTTTATCTGGTGTTTTTGAAGGCAAAACTACCGGCACCCCAATCCAGCTTATGATAAAGAATACCGACCAACGTTCAAAAGATTATGGTGATATTATTGATAAATTTCGTCCTGGTCATGCAGACATCACATATTGGCAGAAGTATGGGATCCGTGATTATCGTGGGGGGGGCCGAAGCTCGGCTCGCGAAACCGCCGCGAGAGTTGCTGCTGGTGGTTTGGCACGTGAAGTTATTCGGGTCCTGGCCCCATCTGTCCAAATAACAGGGTTTATGTGTCAAATGGGTCCTAAAAAAATTAATCGCCAAGATATGAATTTTGATGAGATCAATAAGAACCCATTTTGGACACCAGATGCTCGTGCAGCAGAAGATTGGTCAGAATATTTAGACAATTTGAGAAAGTCTGGGAGCTCAGTTGGCGCGGTGATCGAAATAATTGCTCAGGGTGTGCCAGCCGGAATTGGAGCACCAATCTACGGAAAGCTTGATACAGATCTAGCGGCAGCAATGATGAGTATTAATGCAGTTAAGGGCGTTGAAATTGGTGATGGGATGGCTGTGGCCGAGCTAACCGGCGAGGCTAATGCTGACGAGATCTCAATGGGTACAAACGGGCCTGAATTTAGCTCTAATCACGCAGGTGGTATCTTGGGTGGTATTAGTACAGGTCAAGATTTAGTGGTGAGATTTGCAGTAAAGCCAACCTCATCCATCCTTACGAAACGTAAGACGGTAACAAAGGCGGGCAAGGACTCCGAAATTGTTACCAAAGGGCGGCACGACCCTTGTGTTGGGATTAGGGCAGTCCCAGTTGGTGAAGCTATGATGGCATGTGTAATACTTGACCACTTGTTATTGCATCGGGGTCAAGTGGGCGAAAATCAGGGTAAAATTGGCTGATAAATTATTTATTATGGGCGTGGAATTACCACAAACTTAATATCTAAAGGCCCAGCAGTCTCAAACTTTAATGTGACAGCTATTTCATCACCCACATTCCAGTCATCAGTTAGACCCATAAACATTACGTGGTGGGCACCAGGTTTAAATTCAAAAACCCCACCAGCTGGAACTTTCACTTTCATCCGGTGTTTCATAGTCATAACACCATTTTCCATTATTGATTCATGGACCATAACCCGAGGGTAATCTCCCACAACCTTAATAAGGGTATCTTCGGCACCTTGGTTTTGTAGAACAAAATATCCCGCACCACTCCTCCCATTTGTTGGATATGCAAACGCATCCTTAATTGTGAGGTTTCCAAGAATATAACTTTCGGCTGAAACCGAACTACAAACCATCAACAAGGCAGCTAAAATATATTTCATTTGAATTTTTCCGAACGTTTTATATGAATTTCTATGTTTAACCATTAGCGAGATAAATCCAAGGGTTTAGAATATCACAGCTGCGTGTTATCGGAATTTCATGGCTAAACTTCCAACTAAAACAGACATTCTTAAATGGGTCCGCACGCACCCAGAAAAATCTTCTAAACAGGACATCTCCAAAGCTTTTGGTATAAAAAGCGCAGCACGCATTGAACTCAAAAAAATATTGAATGAATTAAAGGCTGAAGGCCATATTACGAAAGTTAGGCGAAAGTTTAATGATCCTAATAAATTACCCCCAGTTTCAGTTCTACAAATGCTGGGACCTGACGACCAAGGTGAAATGTTTGCTGTGCCTTTAGATTGGGAAGGCTCTGGAGTATTGCCAAAAGTGTTGATGCCAGTCCAAGCTGGAAAACCTGCATTAGGTCAAGGTGATCGTATTTTAGCTCGGTTAACCACTGAGAGTGATGGAGAGGGTCATCAGTACACCGGTCAGCTGATACGTCGCATTGTTGCAAACCCCAAAAGGATCCTTGGTATTTTTCGTACTAGTTCCGAAGGTGGACGAATTCTACCAATTAACAAGGGTGAAGCAAAAGAGTGGCTAGTCAGTCAAGACGCACTTAATGGAGCCAAAGACGGTGAGTTAGTAGAGCTAGAACCGTCGGGTCCAAAGGGGCGGTTAGGGCTTCCTCGCGGACGTGTTATAACAAGGCTAGGTGACCCATCAGCACCAAAATCCGTGTCTTTAATAGCTATTCATCAACATAATATTCCAGATGAATTTCCAGATTTGGTTCTAGCACAGGCAAAAGAAGCCAAACCTGCTAGCAAAAAAAACCGTGATGATTTAACCTCACTCCCACTGATCACCATTGATCCTGCTGATGCGCGGGATCACGATGATGCCTGTTGTGCAGTAATGGATACTGATCCCAAAAATCCCAATGGTTTTTTGCTTTGGGTCGCAATTGCCGATGTTGCGCATTACGTTGCTTCCGGTTCAGCCCTAGATGCTGAGGCCAGGAATCGAGGAAATTCAACCTATTTCCCAGATCGAGTTGTCCCTATGCTGCCAGATCGCTTGTCCGGTGATTTGTGTTCCTTGCACGAGGGTGTCATCCGACCCTGTATTGCTGTTGAGATGAAACTGTCAGCCAAAGGTGAAAAAATATCGCATAGGTTTGTGCGTGGGATAATGCGATCTCTCGCGTCTTTGTCTTATGAGGAGGCACAGGCTGCTATAGATGGTAACCCTTCACAGCGTGCTGCACCGTTGGTTGAAACAGTTTTGAAGCCGTTGTCTGCTGCATATGAAGCCCTCAAAATAGCACGTGAAGCCCGACAACCTCTAGACTTAGACTTACCAGAGCGCAAAATTATATTATCAGATACAGGCAAAGTTACATCAATCAATTTCCGTGACCGTCTCGATGTGCATCGGTTAATTGAGGAGTGCATGGTACTAGCAAATGTGGCTGCTGCAGAAACTTTGATTGCCAATAAACAACCCCTTTTGTTTCGCGTACATGAGGAGCCAAGCCCTGAGAAGCTAAATTCTCTACGTGAAACTGCTAAATCCGTTGGATTACTTCTAGCCAAAGGGCAAGTTTTAAAAACTAGACACCTTAATCAACTGTTACAAGCGGCAACGGGGAGAGATGAAGCTGAATTAATTAATCTTTCAACATTACGATCCATGACACAGGCATATTATAGCCCTGAAAATATGTCACACTTTGGATTAGCCCTAAAAAATTACGCACATTTTACATCTCCGATCCGACGATATGCAGACCTCCTAATACATAGAGCCTTAGTTTCGGCGCATAATTGGAACACAGACGGCCTATCACTACAAGATTTGGAAATGTTGGATGAAACTGCAAAACAAATCAGCGATACTGAGCGACGCTCAATGGTTGCTGAACGGGATACCACAGATCGTTATTTAGCAAGCTTCATGGCAGAACGGATTGGAAATGAATTTTCGGGACGGATATCAGGTGTCGCAAGGTTTGGTGTCTTTGTTAAGTTGGATGAGACAGGTGCTGATGGGTTGGTACCAATTCACTCTTTAGGGCGCGAATATTTTGAACATGACCCTGAAAACCAGACATTAAGGGGCACAGAAACCGGCACTATAATTAGCTTGGGACTTCAAGCGCTGGTACGTCTCTCTGAAGCAAAACCAGTTACAGGAGGTATTCTGTTAGAATTGCTAGAGTTAGAAAGTTCCAAGTTGCAAATAAGTCAAGGAAAACGCAGAAACAGGTATTCAAGTTATAAAAAGGGTTCCCAAAAGGGAAAGTCCAGAAAGGTTACCCGAAAACGGAAATGACTTTTGAAGACTGGAAAACTGATTTTTTAAGACGTGCCTTAGACGGCGGAATTTCACTTGAAATTTTAGACCAAGTTTCTCCGTTCCTAAAACCTAATTCAAACTCATCTCAAGCAGATATAGCACAGCCCGAAACCCAGAAAACACTCCAACAATACGTTGAAGTGACAGTGAACAAAATGCGGATTATACAGGGTCAAGCCGCCTTATCAAAACATGCGAAAACTTTTGATGATATTGAATTTAAGTATCAAGTAGATCGTCATATTATTGCAGCTATTTGGGGAATGGAAACAAATTATGGCAGCATCCGTGGAGATGTTCCTGTACTCTCTGCATTAGCGACATTAGCGTCTCAAGGTCGGCGGCGCTCAATGTTTGAGGCGCAGCTTTTATCCACCTTTGAAATTATCAATCAAGGCATTAAATTACCTAACCAAATTCTGGGAAGTTGGGCTGGGGCGATGGGCCATACTCAGTTTATGCCAAAGTCTTATATCGATTTTGCTGTATCAGCTAATAGTGGTAAATCAGATATTTGGGCAGATGACCCAGCAGATGCCTTAACTTCAACAGCTCATTTTTTAATTTGCCATGGCTGGATTCCTGATACCCCATGGGGCCAAGTGGCATATTTTTCCAAAAATGAAGATCTACCTTCTCTGCTAAAACATCAGCCACAATGGATAAAAAATTGGGAGAACCTTGGCCTCCTATCCACAAAGTCCAGCCTACCAAATTACATCGCCCAATTGGTCTTACCTGGTGGGGTTTCCTCATTGGGGTTTCTAGTTTCAGAAAACTTTAACGCTTTGCTGCGCTACAATAATGCACCAGCTTATGCCATTGCAGTGGGGAATTTGGCAGATCGCCTACAAGGAGCACCTCCATTACAGTTTCCACCTGGTGGCGATCTTCGTGGATTAAACCAATCAGAGATTCAATATATACAGAATCAACTAACAAAATTGGGGTATGACACAATTGGTGCAGATGGATTTATTGGCCCTAATACTAAAATGGCCATTGAAGCTTTTCAGATTGCAAACGATCTGCCTGTGGATGGATTTGCGGGCCTTTCATTATTAAAAAAAATAAAATTACAGTAAAAAATTAGCAGGTTTCAGGGGTCAAGAGATGCCGGATGAGTGCTACAGGGTGGGACCTCAAAGTCAGTTGCATAGATACATAATCTTCCACTACCTCCTCACCTTCTGTCATCTGATGCAGATACACCTTTTCTTCTAAAATGCCTTCCCCATCCAGATTTTGTGAGAACAGTGGCAAAGGTTGATCAGCAGTAATTGCCTTAGCAGCCCAAAGGGCCTCACGTCGAACCAAATTCAAGCTATGAAAGGCATCCGCTTCAGCCAAAATTTGTATGGACTTTGAACTTAAGCCCGCCTTTCTCCAAACGGATTCAACACTAATATAGCCATTTCCCCGAGCAGTCATTAACCAAGAAATTTCATCTTCTGACATACCCTTAATTTGGCGGAATCCCAAGCGGATAGCTAATCGACCCACTCCATCCGGTTCCATAACATTATCCCAAAAACTAGCATTAATACAGACAGGGCGTACCTGTACCTCGTGTTCTCGTGCATCACGGACAATTTGCGCTGGGGCGTAAAACCCCATGGGCTGAGAGTTAAGTAAAGCACAGCTAAATATTCCAGGGTAATAATACTTTAACCAGCTGGAAGCATAAACTAATAAAGCAAAGCTCGCAGCATGGCTCTCTGGAAATCCATATGATGCAAAACCCTCAATTTGTGAAAAGCATCTTACAGAAAAATCTTCGTTATAACCATTCTGACACATACCACGCATAAAGGACGACTTAAATTCGCTAATACTGCCATGCTTGTTAAATGTAGCCAGAGAACGACGTAGGCGATCTGCCTGGTCTGGGGTAAACCCAGCACCAACAATGGCAATTTGCATAGCCTGCTCTTGAAACAAGGGTACTCCCAAAGTTTTTTCTAGCACTGCACCTAGCTCATCAGAAGGGAAACTAATCGCCTCCTCACCGTTTCGACGGCGAAGATAAGGATGCACCATGTCACCTTGAATAGGACCAGGGCGAATAATAGCTACCTCAATTACCAAATCATAAAAGGTGCGGGGACGCATACGGGGTAAAAAATTCATCTGTGCCCGACTTTCTACCTGAAAAACCCCCAAGCTATCAGCGCGACAAAGCATATCATAAACAGCTGGATCTTCAGGTGGCAGCGTAGCCAACGTGTAGTCCATACTGTGGTGCATACTAATCAGGTCAAAGGCCTTACGAATGCAGGTCAGCATTCCAAGAGCCAAAATATCAACTTTCAAAATACCTAAGTTATCAATATCATCCTTATCCCAACAGATCACCGTGCGACCTTCCATAGTGGCATTTTCAATAGGTACTAATTCATCCAATCGGCCATCAGTTATAATGAAACCGCCAACATGTTGCGAAAGGTGTCGAGGGAAGCCAATGACCTCATAGATTAAAGACATTGTTTTCTGTAAGTGGTAGTCCTTAAAATCCAAACCAATCTCAGCCATTCGACTTTCTTGCAGACCTTTGCTTGGAAAGGAGCCCCAGAGCTGAGATGATAGGGCGCTTATTGTATCTTCTGATAATCCCATAGCCCAGCCAACTTCACGAATTGCTCGCTTACCACGATAGTGCACCACCGTGGCACATAGCCCTGCTCGGTGACGTCCATAGCGCTCATAGATATACTGGATTACTTCTTCGCGACGCTCATGTTCAAAATCTACGTCAATATCAGGAGGTTCATTACGAGCCTCTGAAACAAAACGCTCAAACACCATAGTGCCAACCTCTGGGCTTACAGAAGTTACACCTAGGCAATAACACACAACTGAATTTGCTGCTGACCCACGACCCTGACAAAGAATGCCACGAGATCGTGCAAAAGTCACAATATCATAAACAGTTAAAAAATAAGGCTCATATTCTAACTTTCTGATCAATAGGAGTTCATGCTCTATAAGCCGTTTAACCTTATCTGTTGTCCCAGCTGGATAGCGCCAAGCTAACCCAGCATAAGCCAACCGCCGCAACCGATCTGTAGGTGTTTCATTCTCATTCAATTCTGATGGATACTCATAGCGAAGTGTATCCAGAGAAAACTCTAGACGTTTCAACAAGAGTGCCGTTTGCTCCAAGGCATCCGGATAGGACTTAAATAACCTCGCAGCTTCTGTGGCAGATCGCAATCGTTGTTCAGAGTTAATCAGTGCAGCCCGTCCTAAATTATCTACCCGCACTCCCAAACGTATTGCCGTTAACACATCAGTAAGTCGACGACGTGAACCATGATGCATAACAGGTGCTGCAGAAGCTACTAAAGGTAGGGATAATTCTATTGAAGTATGCATCAAATTTGCAAAATATGTTGTATCTTGACCATCATATTTAGGTGCTAGAAGAAGCATTACGTCCTTTAAAAAGCACTGAGATAATTTGCGTACTTGTGACAACCATTGGGCTTTAACATTACTATTTTGAAAAATGTTTGGAGGGTGCACTAAAATAATTTGATTTCCCCCAAACTCAAGTAAATCTTCAAATTCAATATGGCAGGTACCTTTTTTTGACCTCAAACGCCCACATGAAATTAGGCGACACAGTTGCCTCCAACCCTCTCGTCTTTTTGGCAATAGTGTGGCCGTGAATCCGTTGCACAATACAATCTTAGAAGCGGGAAGAAGACGTGGCATGTTATAAATATTAGCAGAGGGACTACGTTTAAACTGGGGTAAAGATGGTGGTCCAACCAAACCTTTGGCGCTATCAAATGATTTTCGTTCTGCTACCAAACGTTTAATTTCGCGTGCTCGCGTATGCGCTCTTACAATTCCAGCCACAGAATTTTCATCAGCAATCGCTACTGCTGATAAACCCAGAAATGCTGCACGGTCCATATATTCTTCAGGATGTGAACCACCTTTAAGAAAAGAAAAATTTGAACAAGCTTGGAGTTCCGCCCAGGGAATTTTTAATTTTTGTGTGTTAATAACATCAGGGTTAAACATGAAAATTTACTGCGTAAGTGATTCTAAATAATAACTTGTTCATGTTTTGTTCTAACTTGCAATTCAAGTGTCGTTAGGTTTGGCTTTCCCTCCATTGAAGTGCCACATATGGTAAAAAAAACGGAGAGACCCATGAAAGATGTCGTAATTCTTGGCGGTGTGCGGACTGCTATTGGTACATTTGGTGGCAGCTTGGCAGGAGTAACGCCAATAGATCTTGGCGCCACGGTAGCAAAAGCTGCCCTTGCACGAGCCGAGGTCGAAAGTGAACAAATTGGCCATGTAGCTTTTGGACATGTAATAAACACCGAACCCCGAGACATGTACCTATCACGGGTTGTCGCCTTACAAGCGGGTATTTCAGAAAGTGCCCCTGCAATGAATGTAAACCGCCTTTGCGGTTCTGGATTACAGGCAGTTATATCAGTGGCACAGTCACTAATGCTGGGGGATGCAGACTTTGGCCTTGCAGGGGGAGCTGAAAATATGAGCCAGTCCCCTTACATCATGCAGTCTCAAAGATGGGGCCAAAAGATGGGTGATGTAAAAACACTAGATATGATGCTAGGAGCGCTGCATTGTCCTTTTGGTACAGGCCATATGGGGGTCACCGCTGAAAATGTGGCACAGGAACATACAGTAACCCGATCAGACCAAGATGCATTTGCCCTTGAAAGCCAAAGCCGCGCAGCAAAGGCGGTTACAGATGGTCGTTTCGTAGAGCAAATCATACCAGTAGAGGTGAAAGTCAAACGCGACATTGTACATTTTAACGTTGACGAACATCCAAAAACAACAACGCCCGAAGTTCTGGCAGGACTTCGAACTGTATTCCAAAAAGATGGAACTGTTACCGCTGGAAATGCATCAGGTATAAATGATGGCGCAGCTGCAATTGTGTTAGCAAGCTCTACAGCTGCAGATCATGCTGGACTCAAGCCAAAATTTCGCATTTTAGGCTATGGGCATGCAGGAGTGCGCCCATCAGTGATGGGAATTGGGCCCGTACCTGCTGTAAAAAACCTGCTTTCTAAGACTGGCTTATCAATTTCTGATTTTGATGTAATCGAAAGTAATGAAGCTTTTGCTGCGCAGGCAATTGCGGTAAACCGAGAACTTGGACTCGACCCCAAGCGGGTCAATCCAAATGGAGGCGCAATTGCTTTAGGCCACCCAGTGGGGGCCACTGGTACAATCATTATGGTTAAGCTCATGGCAGAGCTAGAACGCAGCGCTGGCAAGAAAGGCCTTGCCACAATGTGCATTGGCGGTGGACAGGGTATTGCAGTTGCAATCGAGCGAATTTAACAAAAAAAATTCTCTTAAAATTAAACTTATTGATTGTCAGACAAGCTCAATAAATAGGCATATATATCACGCGCATCCTTTTCCCTACGCACTTTGTAGGTCATCTTTGCGCGAGCTTTTTTGTCACCTAAGAATAACCGTAAAAAACCTTTTGGGTCTTGAACATAGGCTACAAAATTTTTTTCATTCCAAAGCAAACCATTCTTAGTACCCGCAGCAACAATCGATTTACCATATCGGTAACCATCAACCATACCTGCGACTGCACCAGCTACGTTATGCAAGTTGGGGCCTGATTTTCCATTGCGGCCAGCAAGCTTTTTGCCAGACCCATCTACGACGACATGGCATGCGACACATTTTTTTTTAAAGGCCAAATCACCCAAAGCTGAGTCACCATCTGGGTTTACACCTTCAGCTAGCAACGATGTAGAGATCAAAAAGGCCACTAAGGAAGTTAAAATAGATCTCATCACAGCCTTCTGTCACAAATTTATTTTATAGGGCTCAGCCTTACACTCAAGACGATAACCTACAGAAAATACCTATGAATAATCTAAGCTACAGCCCGCGAAAGAGCACATTGGCCCCAAAGATTAGACATTGCGGAAATCAAGTAATCAACATCAGAATTTGTGTGTAATGGAGAAGGTGTGAATCGCAAACGCTCAGTACCCTTAGGGACGGTTGGGTAGTTGATTGGTTGTACATAAATTCCAAACTGATCCATTAAGTAATCTGCTAGCATCTTAGTCTTGACCGGATCTTTTATCATTACTGGCACAATATGACTGTCATTATGCATAT
>CAJWTH010000037.1 GCA_913047725.1 uncultured Planktomarina sp. | reverse complement strand
AAAGGTACACAAAAGGGACAAGATGAAGCTCACTTACAGTCTAGGAGTCATGATTTTAATAGGTATATTAGGTTATACATTTTGGAATAATACTAAGCAGGTTGATCAAGTAGTCACTCCAGACATGGGTGCGAACACAGCATTGGCAAAAGTTATTCTCCCAGAAACTTTTTCAGAAAATGCGAAGGTTGGGAAGTTGTTATATGAAGCCAAATGTGTTGCCTGTCATGCAGTCAATGCAAGCGGCCAGGATGGTGTAGCACCACCTCTTGTGCACAAGATTTACGAACCAAGCCATCATGGAGATGAAAGTTTTCAACGCGCTGTATCCCTAGGCGTTCAAGCCCATCATTGGCGATTTGGAAATATGCTACCTGTCGAAGGGTTAAAACGAGGGGATGTCAAAATGATTACCGCTTATGTTAGAGAACTGCAACGTGCCAACGATATTAATTGATCTACAACAACAAAACTAGGAAAAACAATGAAAATCATTTTACTTGCATGCATGATTGGGACTTGGGCAGCAGGCGCAATGGCGCACTCACCCCTTGATGGAACGACACCAGCCAATGAGGCGATTGTGCTGGAGATGCCGGCTGAAGTTTTGATGGACTTTAAAGGCGACATCCGTTTGACACGGGTTGCCATTACCCATGCCGACACTCGCAGCATGGACATGGATCTTGGCAATCAAAAAACTTTTGCTCAAGAATTTGTTTTGCCAATGCACGACATGGGACCAGGAACATATGAGGTTGAATGGCGAGGACTTGGGGCTGATGGTCATGCGTTAAATGGTACTTTCAGCTTCACTGTTGAATAACGATGCCTGATCTTTTTGGCTTGGCGGCCATCGTCACGAAATTTGTACTTTATCTTGGTTTAATAACTGCAGCAGGAACGGTTATGGCTACGCTAATGTTTCGGCTCGAACGCACACGTGGTCTGGCCGCCATATTTGCAGTTCTTGGTTTGTTTGCAACGATCCTCGGCTTTTCACTGCGTGGAGCCAATCTAACTGGCGACTTGAGCGGTATGACTGACCCCATGATGCTGAGCCTGTTGTGGACCACACCTGTTGGAACTGTATTGGCGCTACGTATTGTTGGTCTCAATCTACTACTAGTGGGTCTCTTCCTGGGACGTATTGGGGAGTGGGTATCAGTTCTAGGTGGTATTATCGCACTATTTTCGTTTACTCAGATTGGACACATTTCTGGCAGCGAGACTGCGCTCATGGATATTGCATTGATATTGCACCTGCTGGCAGTTGCCCTTTGGATTGGAGTTCTAACGCCACTGTATCGCTTGGCCTCATCATCCACCACATATGCATTGGCAGCGAATGTTGGACATCGATTTGGCGTTGTTGCGTCTGTATCTGTCCCCGTGTTGATTGTCGTAGGTGGTTACATGGGTTATCAACTTGTTGGGTCGTTCACTGCGCTTATAGAAACTGTTTACGGGCAGGCTTTAATCATTAAGATACTTATGGTCGGCGGTCTTTTAGCGCTTGCAGCAGTAAACAAACTTCGGTTTATACCTGCTCTCCGTTTAGGTGATCCAGTTGCTGCAAGTCATCTCTCCAAATCTATATATGTTGAATGGCTTGTCATTCTTGCCATATTGGGCGTGAGCGCCGTTCTCACAACAAATTTAACCTTACCAAAATAAATCACCACATGAATGAATGGACGATGAATATGATACTCTGCGATTTGGGATGAGTTATTTATTTATAAAGATTGTTAATCTTAAGAAGATATTAATAAGCATTTGAATTATGAAAGATATCTTCAAAACAGACAGACTTAAAAAAAAGTATTGCCGCTCTCATGGAGTGGTTCCAAAACTGCGCTTCATAGGTTTGTATGATCGTGACACTTTGAGATGGGTTAGGCTTTGTCTGACATAATAGTCAATCTACTCCCCCTCCCACAGTTGAAATTAACGCTGTTAATGATTACTGAATGCTTATCAAATTAGCATAAGGTCTTGCAGTGGCTCAAATACCAATCCTTTATAATGATGCTTACGACATCAACGTACCAATTGGCCATCGCTTTAATGGGACAAAGTTTTCTAAGTTAGCAAACCAACTACAAAAAAGTGATTTTCACCAAAGGTTAGATTTTCACCAATCTTCTCCAGTTCGTTATCAAGATGTTTTGCGAACACATGCCGTTGATTATGTCCAACGTGTTGTCGATAGAACTTTGTCACGAGAGGAAGTGCGGCAAATCAATTTGCCAATAAATACCCAGCTAATCAAGCGCAGCTTTCTTGCTCTGAACGGCACTTATACAACGGCTTTAAAGGCATTGGACGAAGGTGTTGCCTGTCATGCCGCCGGAGGAACGCATCATGCACATTACTCTAATGGATTAGGATTTTGTGTTTTCAATGATTTAGCGTTTACTGCACTGAACTTGATAGAACATGGTTCAGCCAAAAAGGTTTTGATCTTAGACTTAGATGTACATCAAGGTGATGGAACGATCGACATATGTCATGACAAGAATGGTATATATACCTGTTCGTTGCACTGTGAGCAAAACTTCCCATTTCAAAAGCGTCAAGGCACTCGTGATGTATCGCTGGACAGCCACTTAGAAGACACCGCCTATCTCAACAAACTGCATATAACTCTCAAAGAGATCTCCAAGGAGTTTATGCCTGATATTGTTCTATACGATGCTGGAGTTGATGTGTTCTTCGGTGATCAATTGGGGAATTTAGATTTGACGCTTGAGGGTATCTTCAAGCGGGATTGTAATGTTTTGGAGCACTTTAAAAACCGCAAGGTTCCAGTCGCTACAGTTATCGGAGGTGGCTATAGTCCGTGTGACTCAGATATTGCTAAGCGGCATCTCTCTATTTTTCGTGCAGCAACTGACGTATTCTAATTTGATTGCTAATTTGAGTTTATTGAAAATTAACTGCAAAGCAGATGCAGTCCTAAGGTCTGTGCATTATGCTTTGATACAAAATCGTCTGGTTGTGGAACTTTACTTGCTTAAAAAGAAATTATCAGAAACCATTGAATATTCTAGAGCTTTAGAATGAAATATTGGATTGTGGCACAGGAGTTGAGATAACCTAGCTAAATTCAGATAGGTCAATGACTAATGGTAGGATTCCAAGTGTATCCTTTTACTTGACTCATAAAATAAATATCTCACAATGATTAGATTACATGATCCATATTTTTTATCATTTTAAGCCGATGATTGACGCAAGATTAAATTACTTATTATTTTTAATTATTATAAAATCAAATATTAAGGAGGGGATTAAATGCGTTTTCCAATAGTTTTAAGTACCTTTTGTGTGGTAGTTATGCTATTCACCCAAGCGTTTGCAAATCCAATATATGATCTTCAAAAAATACTTGTTCTGCAAGGTTACGATATCGGTAAGATTGATGGAATAATTGGTAGAAATACTATTTCAAAGCTCAAACAATTTTGCTCTTCAAATAGTTTAAATTGTGAAAATTTAATTGCTGATAAAAAATATGATGAAATCCTGAAATTGATTTCTTCAGTCGAAGGTGTTGATATTGCCGCCATTCCAACAAAATCACAGCGTTTAAAGTCAGGACAATTAGCGTTTGATGATTCAAATGGAGCTTGGTTTGATCGGTCTCTAAAAGTCAGGGGTGTGGAAATTGTTGTTGCTGGTGCAGTTGGTGGTCAACTTGCCGTACCAAGTATTTGGGCGGAAAAAGTTGCGCAAACTTTTAAATTATTAACAACTTCAAATGCAAAAAATATTAATAAAAAATCATATGATAGAATGATTCAGACTTTAGCTGGCAAACCTGGCACATGGCATGCGGGATATCCAACTGGCCAAAGAATAGCTTACGGGGGTGGTGATGATTATAAGCCCAACCCGCTTAGAGAAACTCATAAATATCAAGGTTTCGATGATTGGAATGATAGAACTGCATCTAATGACATGGTTTGGTACAAAAATAGTAGCCATGGCTACAGAGTAAATGCAAAAGGTGATGATGACATCAACGAAGTTTTAGAACACGTAATGCATACACTTCACCTTTTTGGAGTAAGGGGTGCAGTAGAAGGCTCAGTCGAAAACCTAAATTGGGAAAATGAAACAAGAGAGTTTCAGAATGGTGAACTGTGGCTGGCAATGGATGAGGCAATCAAAAATGGCATTTTTAACGTTCGTGACTATCACGACGGTAACCCCAAAGGTAAGGCAGCACATATAATGATGAAAGAATACATGTATCTTTTGAATTTTAGCATGTGGTCTTTTGGTAAAGAGTTCTGGTCAGATGGTGGGTCACTTGAGCCCGAGTGGGCTAATCGGGCGAGGTCTCCTGAGGGCGTTTTGAAACATAATCCGTTAGGACATGCTCTTTTTATGCAGTACTTTAATCCTGTACTGAGCAAGCCAAGCACTAAGATTTTGCGCATCATGTTCCAAGACAACGATCAGGGTGTGTCTGGCTATATTCCATAATTGAAATAGAGACTACAAATCCACATACATCTCCAAGATAAAAAGTTTGTGTATGTGTGCATCATCTGGCAGTCTGACTTCTATATTAATGGAGTTAAATATGCAAAAACTATCAATTATAAGATTCAAACCTAAGCCTGAATGTTTTGATGAATTTGTATCAAACATTACTGAGTTTAATGAAACAAAGCATCGTGTATTCCATCTTATGAAATCTGGTGATGAACTTCATGCAATTGTAATAAGGGATGCAAGTATATTAGAACAAGATGCGTCTGATGGAGTAAAATGGCTAGATGGTCAGCGTCAGCTTTTACAGGAATTTGATGCAGACAATAAACATACAATACCGTTAAGCGGTGATCTACTCTATAGTTCAGTATGATAATTTAACCGCGGTTTGGGACGTGTGCAACACGTTATGAGGTTGAGCGAGCAGTTATCTCAGAGTTTGTTGAAATAACGAAAACTGAAACTGGTGTAACAAATCATGAATTTTATCTTAGTCAAGATAACATGCTTCACGTCTTTGAGCGTTATTTTAATCTTGACTCGCCTATTTCGATAGGCTCGTTTCAATAAGTCGCCCAGCTGTGAATTTATCCGTTATTAAAAGGTCTATGATTCCAGTTTTTAGTGCAGCTCTGATCGCATCAGTTTTGTATTTTCCACCAGCCAAAGCTATGACACGATCTACATGTGAATGTTCTTTTAATGTCATGCCAATAACACGTTCGTCCAAAGATGTTTTTACAATAACACCGTCTGAGTTGAAAAATCGAAGGCTGATTTCACCGACACCTCCAGCCTCCTTGACCTCTAACAATTCACGTGATGAGAAAATGTTGCCACTACGCGTAAGCATTCTTGATGGCTCAATTGAGCCGATACCGACAATTGCTAAGCTAATTTTGTCAAAAAGATTTATGGTTTCACGCACAAAGTTATCACCCACAAGTACAAGTTTTGCCTCCCTGGATTGTGCTACGCCTGGTGTGTTTAAAAGGTGCGCTTCCGCCCCAGTTAAACGTGCAAGTCGCGTCGTCAGTTGGTTGGCATGGGTCTGCACGGTTGGATCACCGATACCACCCATGGTTTGAACCACATAGCGCGCTTTACCATTCTTCATGGGGTGGATGTTGTTTACCATCTTCAAAATAGTTTCGGACCAACTAGATACACCTATAATATCCCCCGTTTGAAGTGTCACTTCCAATAAATGTGCTGCGGCTTCTCCAATTCGAGACATAATTTCGCCATCATGGTCATCTGAGCACTCGACGATAATTGCTTCAGCCAAACTGAAGGTGCTTCTTAACTGAGCTTCTAGGTCGACAAAGGTGCCTAGAGGAGGCACCACAGTAGTTCGAACGATTTCTTCTTCTTGAGCCCGTTTTAGCATACGTGATACACTAGCTTGTGAAATTCTTAAATGCGCAGCGATAGTAGTTTGGCGTAGATTTTCTGAGTAATACATCTGGGCAACACGCGAAATCATGCGAAGCTCGTTGAGACGTGACATTTTTTATTCCCTAACAAAGCCAGTTTGGTGTGATTCTTGGAATTTATACTTAGTTTGAGCAATTGCATTTGTCCATATTTCAATTGCTAAGTTTCTATCGTGGGAAGAAATTTTAGGTGTAATTTTTTCTAAATGACGCGGAAGCTTGGAGATGGTTTCTATGTTGGGCCAGAATTTTGTGGCTAATCCCGCCATGTAGGCAGCGCCTAATGCTGAAAGTTCTGTATCCTGACCAGGCCCAACAGGATGGTTGAGTGTGTTAGCGACTATCTGCATTAGAAAAGAGTTACCACTTGGCCCTCCATCAACAAAAATTTGGCCCTTCGAACCAATGGCCTCATACATAATCGAAAAGACATCCAAGACTTGAAATGCCATACTTTCAGCAGCTGCTAGTGCAATATGTTCCCGCCCAGACCCAAATGAAAGCCCACTGATCAATCCACGCGCATGTGAATCCCAATGTGGTGATCCCAAGCCCACAAAAGCTGGAACCAGTGAAACTCCATTTGTACCATTCGCCGTCTTAGCTAGCTCTAAAAGGTCGTCTACACTTTCCAGTCCTAACAGTTTTGCTGTCCAAGGCAGGATCGAAGCGCTAACCAAAATATTCCCTTCCAACGCGAATGTAGAGGTGCCGTTGATCGACCAGGCAATTGTTGTGGTTATGCCTTTGGGGGGGGTAATAAATTTGGGCACCGTCGTCATGACCGAGGAACCTGTGCCAAATGTAATTTTTCCATCCCCAGGCTTGAATGCGCCGTGGCCAAAAAGAGCACTATGTGAATCGCCAATTGCTGATGCGATAGGGATTCCATCTGGGATAACTATAGCCTTATGTGTTTCGCCAAAAATATATGATGAGTCCTGCACAATTGGCAGCATGCATTCATCGATTCCAAAAATAGCGCAAAGCTTGCGATCCCATGCCCCCTCTACCAGATTAAATAACTGAGTTCGAGCGGCGTTTGAGCGATCGGTTGCATGAATGGCACCTCCAGATAATTTCCAGATCAGCCAGCTATCGATGGTGCCGATGCAAACATTTTGTGTCGTTGTGGAATGTTTAAGTAGCCATGCAAGCTTTGTAGGTGGGAAGAGGGGGTCTATCGGCAGACCGGTACGGGCAATTATGTCCGCTTCATGTCCAGCAGCTTTAAGCTCCTCGCATTCTTTTGCTGTACGGCGGCATTGCCATGTAATAACTGGACCAAGTGGCTTGCCCGTTTTTTTATCCCAAATTAGGACGGATTCTCTCTGGTTGGATATGCCAATCGCGGAAATTTTTATGGTGGATTTTTCTTCAAGGCATTCTGCAATTGCAGCCTTTGTTGCATCCCAAATTGCATCTGCATCCTGTTGAACCCAACCAGGTTTGGGGTGTTCAATTGGAACCGGAGCAGAACCGCTGGCGATGATTTGACCCTTGGCATTTATAAGACAAGCTTTAGAGTTTGTTGTTCCCTCATCAATTGCAAGTACTGCGGATTGCGCCATTATTCATTCCTTTCGACGCATTAGGATCTGTGCGCTGTTTGCAATACTTTCCGGAGACATGCCAAATTCATCCAGCAGAAAATTGGCAGAGCCTGTAGGTGCAAATACCCCAGGGACTCCCAGACGTTTCATTGGAACTGGGTGGTTGTCAACTACAACTTCTGCGATTGCGCTGCCAAGTCCACCAAAAGTAGTATGCTCTTCACAAGTCAAAATGGCTCCCGTTTCTGAGGCTGCCGCAAGAATTTCCTTTGCGTCTAATGGACGAACGCATGCCATATTGACGACTCTGCAAGAAATGCCTCTGCTTGCCAAAATATCTGCAGCGATCATTGTGCGGTGGGTCAAAACGCCGTTGGAAATTATTGTAACGTTTTCGCCTTCGCGTAACCGGTTCGCCTTGCCTAATTTGAATATATGTTTGGCTGGTAACAAATCGGGTACACCAACTCGGCTTAACCTAAGAAAACATGGCCCATCGTAATCCTTCGCCCATTTTATAACAGCAATGGTTTCAATTCTATCAGCTGGTGCGATAACTGGTATATTGGGAAGTGCACGGATCCAGGCAAAATCTTCAATAGAATGATGTGTTGCGCCAAGCTCTCCATAGGCCAAGCCAGCGCTGACTCCCACAAGCTTAACATTTGCTTCGGAGTAAGCAACGTCCGCTTTGATTTGCTCTAAGGCCCGTCCAGTCAAAAAAGGTGCTGCGCCACAAACAAAAGGGATTTTGCCTCCGTTTGCCAAGCCAGCTCCGACCCCAACCATATTCTGCTCTGCAATTCCAACATTAATCAGACGCTCTGGAAACTTGCTCTTGAAGTCGCCCAACTTGGTGGAGCCTACAGAATCGTTGCAGACAGCGACGACTTTGTTGTCTGTTTCTGCGAGTTCTTCAAGGGTCATTACAAATGCGTCTCTGCAATCATGTAGCTTGCAGGTCTCAAATCGAGTTTTCACAATACCGCTCTCTCAAGTTCAGCCATTCCTTTTAAATATTGTTCCTTATTTGGAACTCTATGATGCCAAGAGACATTGTCAGACATAAATGAAATCCCTTGCCCTTTGTTAGTGTGGGCCACAATGCACTTTGGTTTGTTTGGTGAGATCTTTTCAGGCGATAGGGCTGTGCAGATTTGCTGCATATCATGTCCGTCGATCTCTTCTACATCCCAACCAAATGCTTCTAATTTAGGTGCGAATGGTGCGAGATTGTTAGTATCTGCAACTCGATCTCCTTGTTGAAGCCTGTTGTGATCAATGATTAGAGTTAAGTTATCTAGTTTGAACTGAGCTGCTGCCATGATTGCTTCCCAATTTGAGCCTTCCTGCATCTCCCCATCACCTGTAATTACGAATGTTCGCCAACTATCACCATTCAACTTTGCTGCCAGGGCCATTCCCACTGCGATAGGTAATCCATGGCCTAGAGGGCCGGTATTAGTCTCAACTCCGGCGACCTTAACTCTATTGGGGTGCCCGTTTAGCTTAGAAAAAGGTTGCAAAAAAGTGGATATTTCTTCTTTTGGGATGAAACCTTTTTCCGATAAGATTATATACAGCGCAAGGGCAGTATGCCCCTTGCTTAGGATAAAGCGGTCTCGATTTGGATGATTAGGCTCATCAGGAAACACAGACATTGTATGGAAGTATAGTGTTGTGAGCAAATCAATGACTGACATCTCGCCGCCAATGTGTCCTGCACCGGCTTCATAGACGGCCAGAAGGTCACGTTTTCGGATAGTGTTTGCAATCTTGCGAAGTTCAAAAGGTAACATTAGATCTCTGAATAATTATTCACTAATAATTAATGATGCATATATTATTTGTCAAGAAGAACTAACTCAGTAAAAGTATGTGATCTATGAGATATTTTTCAGTAGTCAATACTTGACATGCCTTTTTTGGATGAATAGCATAATATATGATTCTAGAATAATTATTCACATGGAGCATAATAACTTTGCAAAAAAGTAAATCATGAATTCAACGGATAAAAAGAGATCACTCCAATTTCGAGACGTATTTTCAGTTGGAGGAGCGACAGGGCCATTGATTGGTTTGCTGCTTCTTTGCGCGTTCCTATCCTTTGCAACAGACTCATTTTTTTCCATTCGTAATTTCTTAAATATTTTAGATCAGATAACTGTGTTAGGAGTTATGGCTGTTGGAATGACGTTCGTAATCCTGATTGCAGGAATCGACTTATCGGTTGGATCAGTTCTGGCCCTTTCCATGATGGTTCTGGGCTATCTAAATGTAGAAGCAAGCATGCCTATGGGAATTGCCATAAGTGGTGCGCTTGTTGCGTCGGCTCTGGTAGGTCTCGTGGCAGGTCTTTTAATAACAGAATTCAAAGTACCACCCTTCATTGCCACGCTTGCAATGATGTCAATCGCTAGGGGGCTAGCAAATATGATTACAGATGGATCCCAAATCATTGGCTTTCCAGCATGGTTCAATATGGGAGCCATTATTAGGTATGGTGGCTTTCTTACTTCTACAGTTGCTGTGATGCTTATAGTTTTCATAACAACTCTACTTTACCAACGTTATCGTGAAGGTGGTCGCGCTTTGTATGCTGTGGGTGGCAATCCTGAAGTCGCCAGGCTTGCTGGAATCAAAGTTAAGCGAGTAACTGTATTGACCTATACTGCATGTGCTGCGCTTTCTGGCCTTGCAGGTATTTTGCTGGCAGCACGGCTAGATGCGGTGCAGCCAAGTTCAGGTGTGGCCTATGAGCTTGATGCAATCGCGGCCGTTGTCATTGGTGGAACCAGTTTGTCTGGTGGAACTGGTGGTGTTGGTGGAACGATTATTGGTGTGCTTATTATTGGCGTTTTGCGCAATGGTTTAAACCTTTTGAGTGTCTCTCCTTTTTTACAGGCAGTTATCATTGGATTAGTGATTGTGCTCGCAGTAGCGGCAGAAACATTCAAGCATCGTGAACAATAAAATCAAGGTGCGCTGCGCGATTTTGCGCACCCTAAAAAATAGTCCGATCTTACGGATTTCAACCGGTCCAGACTAATTGAGGTGGACCACAACTTAGGAGTAATAATATGAAACTTATGTTTAAAACAACTATAGCATCTATCGTTGCCGCGACTATAGCAACGACTGCGCTAGCTGAAGGTGTCGGCGGCGTTAATAAGATCGGGCTTGCAGTTCCTAACTTGCAAGCAGATTTTTTCAACCAAATCAAGCTAGGCGTAGAAGGTTATGCTGGGAAGCTTGGCATTGAGGTAATAGTGGTTGACGCAAAGAATGACACTGCAACTCAGGTTAGCCAAGTTCAAGATTTGCTAACACAAGGTATTGACGCATTTATCTATATCCCTGCTGGGGCAGCTGCCGCTGCAGTTCCAACGCGTCTGGCTCGTGCGGAAGGTATTCCCGTAATTAATGTAGACCGTGAGCCTGATGGAGCGCCAGGGGATACAGTGATCTACGGCGAAAACGTGATGTCTGCATATCAAGTTTGTGACCACATAATTGGTCTTGCTGGCGGTAAAGGGAAAATGGTTGTCATTCACGGCCAGAAGGGCACAACTCCAGAAGTTCAACGTTTTGAAGGTTGCAAGATGGCGATGGATGAAAACCCAGGTGTCGAGTTGGTCGCTCAACAATGGAGTCAGCAATGGTCGCCAGATGAAGGTTTCCAAATCGCTCAGAATATGTTGCAAGCTCACCCTGATATCAGAATTATTTTTGGTCAAGCTGATGGCTTAGCTATGGGTGCCGCTAAGGCAGTCCAAGTTGCGAGTCTTGCAGATCAAGTTATCGTTGGAGGTTATGACGGTGACGGTGCTGCGCTCAAGTCATTGGTGACTTGTGATACACCATTTGTCGTAACGGCAACACAAAGCACACAGGCTATGGGTGTTCTGGCTGTAAACTCTGCTATTGCAGTTGCAAATGGTGCTTCGGTACCTGCTCGTCAGATTCCCAATGCTGTGCTAACGACTTGTGATAACGCAGCAAAGTTTGTTGAAAAGCACCCTTAGACTTTAGGGGATAGTCTAAAAAGAAGTGAGCAGCGTCATGACACACGAAGGCAAGGAACCTATTCTGACCCTCCGAAATGTTCATAAAGCCTATGGCCCTATTGAAGTTTTGCGTCGATTTAATTTAGACGTGGCCCCTGGTGAAGTTGTTGCGCTACTTGGCGAAAATGGTGCTGGGAAATCTACAGTATCGAACATCATCTCAGGGGCAATCATCCCATCCTCCGGAGAGATGCAATGGCAGGGCGCTCCTTTTGCGCCCGCCAACCCTCGTGAAGCGATCAATGCTGGGGTGGGTATGATCCATCAAGAACTTTTGTTGTTGCCACACCTGTCTATTGCTGAGAATATTTTTGTTGGTCGCTATCCCATGAAATTAGGCCGTCTTGACCGCAGTGAAATGGAGAGGCGCGCGCAGATTGGTTTGGAACGATTAGGGCTTAAAATTTCACCCCGCCGTCTTGTGGATGGCTTACCTACAGCTGGCCAACAGTTAATTGAGATTGCCAAAGCGCTGACGCTGAATGCAAAACTTCTTATTCTCGATGAGCCAACTGCAGCACTTGGAGGTGGGGAAACAAAGTTATTATTTCAGCAGATTGAACGTTTGAAGTCCGAGGGTGTAGGTATAATTTACATTTCACATAGGCTGGAAGAAATAAAGCAAATTGCTGATCGCATTGTGGTTATCCGTGATGGAGAGAAAGTTAAAGATTTTGCCACAGCTGATGTGCCTGTTCGCACGATTGTTGAGGCTATGGTTGGGCGTAGCATGGAGCAGATGTTTCCACCAATGGCCAAGCCGAGTGACGAGACAGTTTTGAAAATTTCTGGTCTGACTTCGCCTGCAAAAAGGTTTCGAGATGTCAGTTTTTCCGTTCGGCGAGGTGAGATTTTTGGGATCGCTGGCCTTGTTGGCGCTGGGCGCACAGAACTTGTTCGATCTATCGCTGGAATTGATCCAATTCAGTCAGGTAAAGTTGAGTTGAATGGTAAAGATATAACACCAAAATCTCCTGGCCAGGCTATTACTAACGGTATAATTTTAGTCCCTGAGGACCGCAAACAGCAAGGTCTAATTTTAGATCATAGTATTGAAGAAAATATCGCATATTCAAACTTTGATTCTGTTGGAATATCCGGCTGGATTCGTGGTAATCTTGTCCAAAATTTTGCACGTGAAAACATCAAAAGATTTGGTGTTAAAGGCAAGGGTCATCAGAAGGTTAACCAGATGTCTGGTGGAAACCAGCAGAAAGTAGTCATTGCAAAATGGCTTGCTCGTAATCCGAGTGTAGTTTTGCTTGACGAACCAACTCGAGGCATTGACGTGGGCGCTCGATCTTCCATTTATGAGCTAATTCATAATTTAGCTATGCAAGGAGTTGCGGTTATTGTTGTCAGCTCTGATCTTGAGGAAGTACTTGGCGTGTCTAACCGAATTATGGTCATGGCAGGAGGTCTAACAACAGGAATCCTTGATCACACTGAAGCTAACGATGTGTCAATCATGGAACTAGCAACTGTCTGAATAACTAAAATAAACAAAGGAGTTTTTATGAAGCGTTTCACGGATAAAACTGTAGTTGTCACGGGTGGCAACCGAGGCATAGGTTTTGCGATTGCAAAAAGGTTCGCTGAAGAGGGGGCCAATGTTGTAATTGGATCAGTCGAGGAGGCGGTTAAAGATGCTGCGGTGGAGCTTAGTGAGGCAGGGCATGCTGCGCTTGGTGTCCTTTGTGATGTTACTGACCGCAAGGAAGTTGTCAACATGTATGAACAGGCCGAAAGTAAATTTGGCGCTATCGATGTGTCTGTCCAGAATGCTGGAGTTATTACGATCGCAAAAATCGAAGATCTGACTGAAAAAGAGTGGGACATGAATATGAACGTAAACACCAAAGGTGCATTCCTTTGTTGTCAGGAGGCCATTAGGCGGATGCGTAAAACTGGTGGTGGCAAGCTTATCAATATGGCTTCGGGACAGGCACGGGACGGGTTCATTTATACGCCGCACTACGCAGCTTCGAAATACGGGGTTATGGGAATGACCCAGAGCTTGGCGAAAGAAGTAGCGCTCGATAATATAACTGTGAATGCTATCTGCCCCGGAATTATAAAATCAGACATGTGGAAATATAATGACCGCGTTTGGGGGCAGATGATGGGTGATTTTGGTCCAGGTGAACTTATGGAAAGTTGGGTTCAGAATATACCAATGAAACGCGCTGGCGAAGGTAAAGATGTTGCAGGACTGATCGCCTTTCTTGCTAGCGCAGATGCAGAATACATCACTGGCCAAACTATCAACGTTGATGGTGGCTTAATTATGTCTTAATCCAAGCGAACAAATACAGGATATTATTATGAATGAGATTATTTTAAACGCACCTAAAATGTTTGATCTTTCAGGCAGGGTAGCCTTTGTAACTGGCGCTGGTAGCGGAATTGGACAACGGATTGCGATTGGGCTGGCCCAATGTGGTGCGGATGTTGCGTTGCTAGATTGCCGGTCTGATGATGGGTTAGGCCAAACTTTAGAATATGTTGTGGAATCTGGTCAAAAGGCAATTTCAATATCTGCAGACGTTACATCATCAGAAGCTATTGCTGAAGCTGTGAAGGAAACAGAGGTAAAGCTTGGCCCTTTAGTATTGGCTGTAAACGCGGCCGGAATCGCTAATGCAAATCCATGCGAAGAGATGATAGAGGATCAATATCAAACCCTTATGGATGTCAATTTAAAAGGTGTTTGGATTTCCTGCCAAGCTGAGGCACGTGCAATGATTGCCCACGGCAAGGGTGGTTCAATCGTAAACATTGCTTCAATGTCAGGTGTAATTGTAAACCGGGGCCTGAATCAGGCGCACTACAATGCCTCTAAAGCTGGCGTGATACACATGTCTAAATCCATGGCTATGGAGTGGGTAGATAGGGGTATACGGGTGAATTCAATCAGTCCAGGTTATACAGCGACCCCTATGAATACAAGACCTGAGATGCTCAAACAGACAAAGAAGTTTGAAAGCCAAACACCGATGAAACGAATGGCGAGTGTTGACGAAATGGTTGGGCCAGCGGTATTCCTGCTATCAGATGCAGCTTCCTTTTGTACCGGTGTAGACTTACTGGTTGATGGAGGATTCTGCTGCTGGTGAAAAAAATTGCCTATCAGATTTTAGAATAGTGTTATTTTTACACACTTAACAATTACCAAGCAACTGTAGTGAAGCCAAACGAATAGCTCTTAGGGTATCCATATAATCACACATCAACTAATCATCCAGTGCTGGTATCTACATAAATCACCAAGATAAGTGATTAAGCTAAGTTGGATGAAATCTTTATCTTAGCTGAAAAATCTATAAGTCAGTCAAATACAACGTTTTGTCAAATACCTCACTATTATCTAAAATCAGAAAACTCTGGAAAAAGAATTCTATTATCAGCAGATGGTATTCGGTGTAGATTTTCTAAAATTCCAAATTTAAGGGGTTATAAGATAAGAAATCTCATGCGAAATCTAGCAAAAATAAGGTAGTAATTTAATATCAATATGTAACTTTATAAGAATTTGAGCGAAGTTAATCTTTAAAAAGGGCGTGAACCCAATTCTGTATGGGGCGCTGTGTAGTGACATCTTCTGATTCAGAATTAGAGGTGTTCATAAAAGGCACAATTAGTCACTTACTAACAGTTTTATGATTGTGCTCTAAACCGTATATCGCTGCCATAACCTTCACAGCTAATACTGGGAATACAGCCTTATAAAGCAAAGAACGCAGCTAATCGCCTAACCAGTAATCACTGATTTGAGTTATGACGGTAGTTGATGAAACATCAGCACCAGCCTCTTCGCGGGCTTTTTTTACGTCTTCTCTCAAACCAAATGTTTGCATAAATTCTGGGTTTGGTACATCCATCATGACATAGATAGAAGTTTCATCAGGGTTGGTGGCAGCCCAAATAACTTTTGCGCCTTCTGATCCAGCTTTTTCTTCCATTGACTTTGCCATCTCTGTCCAGGTTCTGAATCCTTTGGAGATTTTTACAGTGACTAACAATTGTGGCATAAGATGCCTCCTTTTTAATTATTTGTTTCTACTATCTAAAAGTTTAGCTAAAATAAAAATAGTAACTAGATTCAAGCTAAAACTAGTTGCTATTTAATACATGAAAATTAATTTTCAGAAAATTGCTGTTTTTGGGTGCGCTGGTTCAAAACTCATATTCAGCGGTGGTGTGCCACCAGTTATTGACAAAGGAATTTTTATTATAAGGAAATTCGATTTATTTTTTTATATATGTAGCTCGTTAAATTGAAAATAATGAATGAAATTGTGGCAATACAAACTATAGTAGGTCCAGCAGGTGTGTCAAAAATATATGCTGCTTCAAGACCACCAACCGCAGACAAACTTCCTATAACCGCTGCGATTATTGCCATTGCCTCTGGAGTGCGTGCAAAAATTCTTGCAGTTGCTGCTGGTATAATCAACATTGCAATTATTAATAAAACTCCCACAACTTT
>CAJWTH010000036.1 GCA_913047725.1 uncultured Planktomarina sp. | reverse complement strand
AGAAAACAAATATCACTTGGATTTTCAGTGGGTGGCACATCTTTTATAGCCTATGCAATTGTCGTTTGGGCCATGACGCAAGCGCCAATTGCATTAGTGACGGCGTTGCGTGAGAGCAGCATATTATTTGCAATGCTGCTAGGGTATTTTTACTTTCACGATCGAATGACGCCCACAAAAGTTTTGGCAGGGATCGCAATAGTAATTGGTATAATTTTAACTCGACTTTAACTCTTTTTTTCTGTGAATTGTTGGGTAATGCCGGCAAAGAGTAAATATGTGGAGGTTGCTAGCAGGCCAAAATTTGCGGTGGGTACAGCTGTAAAGTTTCCCCACGCGGCCCAGGCTGCAAATCCAACCCACGCCAATGCGATTGGCAGTGTAACGGCACGCCAACGTTCCGTGCGAACTGGGTGGACAAATTTAAGTGGCAAAAACATTAAGACTGCTAAAAGAGAAACAAACCCAAGAATAACCCAATGATTTGGTGTCGTTGCAAATATCACAATTATGGCCATATTCCAGCAGCCGGGAAAGCCTTGGAACGAATTATCTTTTGTCTTCATGCGCGTGTCGGCAAAGTACATTGCGCTTGCAAAAGTAATTATTATGATTGCAAACCAGCCGGTCCAGCCTGCTAAAAGTCCGCTTGCAAATAGTGCATATGCTGGGATGAAAACATATGTGAGATAGTCAATAATTAGATCTAAAAGTACCCCATCAAACATGGGCGCATTACTTTTAACATCGTATTTTCGAGCTAGGGGGCCATCGACGCCATCCACAAAAAAAGCAATGACAAGCCAAACAAACATCATGTCCCACTTCCCATTTACTGCAGCAAGCATTGCAAGCATAGCAAACACAGCTCCGGTAGCAGTAAGTAAATGAACGGCTAATGCTTTGGTGCGAATATTCATAGGCTTGCTATAAACTCATATGTGTCTGGAAATCAATTAGGCCTTCGGGTGTGAAGCATTATAAACTTGCATAAGGCGAGATGAATCAACGGCAGTGTAGGCCTGTGTGGTAGATAACGAAGCATGACCAAGCAATTCTTGAATGGTACGTAAATCACCTCCGGCGTTTAGCAAATGTGTAGCAAAGGAATGGCGCAAAGCGTGAGGAGTTGCTGTGGCTGGCAGGCCCAATTGCATTCGCGCGATTTGCATCGTTTTTTGCACTATCCTTGCATTCAGGCCGCCCCCGCGAACGCCGCGAAATAGAGGGAGTTTTGGGTCCATTTGAAAAGGGCAAAGTTTCGCATAACGGGCAACAGCCGATTGTGTTACCGGTAAGACTGGAACCATACGTTCCTTTCCTCCCTTTCCTTGTATCCGAATTACATCTGGTAGGGGAACATTTGCTCCAGTTAGGCCTAAGGCCTCTGATATGCGCAAGCCAGATCCATAAAGCAGGGTAAGTACAGCTGCATCACGGGCCGCAACCCAATCTTCCATTGACTGAATTTTCACAGTTTCAATCATTTTACCCGCTGCCATAATTTCTAATGGCCGTGGTAATTTGGGTTCAAACTTTGGTGACCGTGCGAGCAAAACGGCAGTTGGTTCCAAGTCATGACGCTTTGCTAGCCATCTAAAAAAACTTTTTACTGCCGAAAGCGATCGTGCCAAACTTCTACTACCTACGCCGCGCCCGCGCTCGTGCGCCATCCAAGATCTCATATCTCTAGTATGGATTTCAGATAGAGCACTTAACCCCTGTGGCTCTGCCCTATGTTTTGTCATAAATATTGCAAATCTCACGATATCTGCTTCATAGGCGGTAATCGTATTTTTCGCGGATGATTTCAGCGCACGTTCATTGTCTAACCATTCATTTATAGCGTTACAGATGGCGGGTGAAATCAAGCCTAGATCTATGTTTTTATTTACCGTCAAGGCAGTAACTTGCCTGCTACCAGCTCATAGGCTTTTGCAAAGAAATTCAAAAGATCAGTACCCTGCGTAGACGAAAATTGTTTTGGATCTTTAGCGCCTAGGATCAAAAGCCCTGGCGGCGTATCCGTCCCAAAATCTAGGGCGAGGCAAGCCTCCGATCCAATTTTGTGGGACGTCTTAGAGAATACAAATTGATTTGGCGTATTTAATTTACGTAGCTTGACTTTAACTTTATTGGACGTTCCGTCGAGGTACATATATTTTTTAATAAAACCAGCGGGGGCATGAATAAGGTAGTTACCCAAAATTGAAAACTTTAGATCTACGTTTTTTTGCTTGGTCTCCAAAATCAGACAAGCAAAATCTATTTGCATGATTTTGACCATATCTCCGGCGCAGACGTCGATGAAACTTTCAAAATTATTAGGTTCTAATATTTTAAGAACTGCACGATTGATTTGCTGCGTACCGGCAAGATTGTCATATGCCGCCGCTATGACGGACTTATGTGTACTCTCGAGGTTTCCAAGCTTGTTTTCTAAGCTTTTCATGGCCGCACCGCGGAGGTCTATAATATTTCCACCTCTTTTTTTGTCATTTGCTGACACTAAGGACTGCATTATGGCCGTATCGTTCAAGACAAGTTCTGGATTATTAATAATAGTTTCTCGTAAAACTTCTGTTTCCGGTGGCTCGGTTGATGGTTTCATCATTGCCTCACTTTATTTTGTGATTTTTGACGCTCGATATTATCATCTATATCTAAGTGCTATAGAATTTTTTGCCCAGTCTTTGCCCAATCCGCCATAAATTGATCAAGTCCACGATCGGTCAAGGGATGTTCAATGAGTGATTTTATCACACTCGGTGGTGCTGTTATTACATCAGCTCCAATTAATGCAGATTGGGTCACGTGATTAACTGTACGAATTGAGGCAGCCAAAATTTGGGTCTGATAGCCAAAATTGTCATAGATTTGCCTGATTTCGTTAATCAAATCCATTCCATCAAGGTTCACATCATCAAGGCGGCCAACAAATGGACTGATAAAAGTGGCGCCCGCTTTGGCTGCTAGAAGCGCTTGGTTTGCGCTAAAGCAAAGGGTGACATTAATCATTTTACCTTCATCGGATAAAACTTTACAGGCCTTAAGGCCGTCCCAAGTTAGAGGCAGCTTCACGGCGATATTAGGAGCAATTTTAGCTAGTTTCCGACCCTCCTCTATCATTTTTTCAGAGTCGGTGGCTACAACCTCTGCACTGACTGGTCCGGAGATTAATTCACATATTTCTTTTGTTACTTCGATAATATCACGCCCTGATTTCATTATTAAAGAGGGGTTTGTAGTTACCCCATCTACCATTCCGAGGTCATTTAATTCGGTAATTGCGTCAATTTCTGCAGTATCAACAAAAAATTTCATTTGTTTTATCCCTGATAGGTTGGCCTTTGTTGTTCTAAGCTTTACCTGAGTTCCATGGGCACTGGAAGCCCCACTATAAAGGAAGTGTTGTGTCTGAGCCCCGTTTCTTCGAGGAAAGTGAATTGGTTTCCGTCCTGACCAGCCAGCCTCTAGATCAAATGCTTGATTATAAAGCACCCTCGGGTGGATGTTGGCAGGGGGATTTCGTTGAGGTGCCTTTAGGTCCACGAAAAATTCTGGGCGTGATTTGGTGCGCTGGTAAGGGAGATTTTGAGTATAACAAAGTGCGTTCGGTGATACGTATATTAGACGTGGTCCCAATGCAGCCTTCGATGCAGGAATTTCTACGCCGTGTCTCGGATTACACGCTCTCACCAATGCACACGATGTTGCGGTTAGCTACACGGGCCCCCGGCCTAGGTGATCCAGCTTCCATGCGACATGTATACCGTAAAGGGCAGGCGGAGGCTGGACGTATGACTGACGCACGGCTACGAGTTTTGGCTGTGTTACAGAATTCTCATGACTTAAGCTTTACTCTGAAGGAGTTGGCAGAAGCGGCAAACGCCACTACTGCGGTAGTCAAGGGGTTAGTGAAAGTGGGAGCTGTGGAGGAGGTAACTACGCCCCGTGATACACCCTTTCCGGTGTTGAACCCGTCGCTGTCTGGAAAATCCCTATCGGAAGACCAAGCCCATGCGGTAACACAATTGCGCAGTAGCGATGCCGGCTACCATACTACACTGCTCAAAGGTGTCACTGGTTCTGGTAAAACGGAAGTCTACTTAGAGGCTGTGGCCGACTGTCTAAAACAGGGTCGGCAGGCATTGGTGTTGCTACCAGAAATAGCCCTGACGGCCGAGTTTTTGACCCGCGTTGAGGGACGATTTGGTGCCAAGCCTGCTGAGTGGCATTCTGGTGTTACGATGACTGAACGTCGACGAACTTGGAAAATGGTTGGTGAGGGTCACGCCCAAATGGTTGTAGGCGCGCGCTCGGCGTTATTTTTACCTTTTCAAAACTTGGGTTTGATCGTTGTAGATGAGGAGCACGATAGTAGCTACAAGCAAGAGGACGGTGTTCTCTATAATGCCCGTGACATGGCTGTACTTCGTGCATCATTAGTGGGCGGACAGGTGGTACTGGCAAGTGCTACTCCGAGCCTGGAAAGCTGGGTAAATGTTGAAGCTGGGAAATATAAAAAGATAGAATTGAATAGCCGCTTTGGGAAAGCAGTCATGCCAAGTTTGGCAGCAATTGATATGCGGCAAGAGAAATTGCCTGGGGACCGGTGGATATCGGATAGTCTAAAAAAAATGGTGGAAACCCGAATCCAGAGTGGTGAACAGTCATTATTATTTATAAACCGTCGAGGCTACGCACCAATCACTTTGTGCCGTTCGTGTGGCAATCAAGTGGGATGTGATAATTGTGACGCCCGGATGGTTGAGCATCGTTTTTCAAATCGCTTGATGTGTCATCAATGTGGCGAGACCAAACCAGTACCAAGTGCTTGCCCGAGCTGTGATGCTGTGGGTCGTTTGGCTGTTGTTGGCCCTGGCGTGGAGAGGCTCGCAGAGGAGGCGACTGAACTATTTCCTGAGGCTAAAGTAGCTGTATTGTCATCAGATTTGTATGGTTCGGCGCGTGCTTTAAAAGCCCAGATCCTGGCTTTAGCGTCAGGTAGCGCTGATGTGATAATTGGAACACAGCTTGTAGCTAAAGGACACAATTTCCCTTTACTGACTTTGGTTGGCGTTATTGACGCTGACCTTGGATTACAGGGCTCAGATTTGCGGGCTGCAGAGAGAACTTTTCAGTTGATGCGCCAAGTCGCTGGCCGGGCTGGCCGCGCTGATAAACCGGGGACTGCAGTCCTACAAACCCACCAACCCGAGCATCCCGTTATCGAGGCCATATTAGGAGGAGATGAAGAGGCATTTTGGCGTGCTGAGGCTAGTGAGCGTGAAGCGGCAGGAGTTCCGCCATACGGTCGAATGGTGGGTATAATTCTATCATCAACTGATCCTCAGGAGGCGTCTGAATTCGGAAAAGCCATGGCCAGTAACATTCTACCCCTGAATAAAATAGGCGCAGAAGTTTTTGGGCCAGCACCAGCACCAATTTCACGCATTCGAGGTCGTTACAGGGTGCGTCTCTTAATTAAAGCAAATAAATCTGTTCCGATCCAATCTGCAATTTCTGAATGGGTTTCACAGTTTAAGACACCTAAGTCGTTACGACTTTCCATTGATATTGATCCGCAAAGCTTTTATTAATTTATTAATGTCTCTTAGCAGAGGTAGAATTAAAGTCTGGGTCTGCCAGTGCGACTATGTCAAACATTATCCTGTTTAATTCAAAGTCCTTGGGCGTGTATACTTTTGAAATTCCCATATTAAAAAGCTTCTTTGCGTCGTCTTCTGGAATAATCCCACCAACTATTACGGGGATATGTCCGAGGTTAGCTGCGAATAACTTAGTCATTAAATCTTGCATTAATGCGATATGTGAACCCGACAAAATAGACAGACCAATCACGTTAAAGTCGCCGTCTTGAACTGCCATAATAATCTCATCTGGTGTAAGGCGAATGCCTTCATAAGAGATTTCCATTCCACAATCGCGGGCGCGTATAGCTATTTGCTCTGCCCCATTTGAATGGCCATCAAGACCGGGTTTCCCCATCAAAAACTTTAGCTTCTTACCTAATTTAGCGTTGACTTGGGCCACAGCCTCTCGAATTTCATCCAAACCTTCTGTTTGGTTGGATGGGCTGGTACTTACGCCAGTGGGGCCACGATATTGGCCAAATGCTTGGCGCACCACATCACCCCACTCGCCGGTAGTTACTCCCGCCTTGGCAGCAGCGATGGACGGAGGCATAATATTACTTCCATCGAGAGCTGCGCGATGTAGGTCTTGGAGCGCCTTCTGAACATGTTGAGAATTGCGTTTGGAACGCCAGTGATTAAGCGCGCTGACTTGCTCTGCCTCTGTCTTTGGATCCACGACCATTATAGCCTCTTCCCCTGACGTGAGTGGGCTTGCCGCAGATTTTTGGTACTTGTTTACGCCAATAACTGTAATCTCGCCCTTTTCAATATTTCCAATTCGTTCGGCATTAGAATCTACCAGTCGAGATTTCATGTACTCAATTGCGTTCACGGCCCCACCCATCCCGTCAATTAAGGCAAGTTCAGCTAAGGCACTTTCTTTCAAAGCCTCTACCTTACGGTCAACAGTGGGGTTTTCATCGAAAAGATCCTCATATTCGAGTAAATCTGTTTCAAATGCCATAATTTGCTGCATCCGCAGTGACCACTGCTGGTCCCATGGCCGCGGCAACCCTAAAGCTTCATTCCAGGCTGGTAATTGAATGGCCCTAGCTCGCGCTTTCTTTGATAAAGTAACAGCCAGCATCTCGATTAAAATTCGATAGACATTATTCTCTGGTTGTTGTTCGGTGAGGCCAAGCGAATTAACTTGCACCCCATATCTAAACCTGCGCATTTTTGGATTGTCCACTTGATATCGGTCTTGGCAGATTTGATCCCACAAATCCACAAAAGCACGCATTTTACACATTTCAGTGACAAAACGAATGCCGGCGTTAACAAAAAAACTAATTCTGCCAACCATTTCGCTGAAGTGCTCTTTGGGAACTTTTCCTCGCAAGTCATCCAGTACGGCTGTTGCATTTGCTAAGGCAAAAGCGAGCTCCTGCTCTGGTGTAGCACCCGCCTCTTGTAAGTGGTAAGAGCATACGTTCATTGGGTTCCATTTAGGCAAGTGCTCACGGGTAAAAGCAGCAACATCTGTGATCATGCGTAGAGATGCTTTTGGTGGGCAAATGTAAGTACCTCTGCTCAGGTACTCCTTTATAATGTCATTTTGCACCGTACCCTGCAGCGTCGCGGTATCTGCTCCTTGCTCTTCTGCCGCTGCGATATAAAGCGAAAGTAACCAAGGGGCAGTCGCATTTATCGTCATTGATGTATTCATTTGGTTGAGTGGGATATTAGAGAATAATGTACGCATATCGCCCAAGTGGCTAATTGGAACTCCGACCTTTCCAACTTCACCACGGGCCAAAATATGATCACTATCGTACCCAGTTTGAGTTGGCAGATCAAAAGCTATTGATAACCCCGTTTGACCTTTTGAAAGATTGTTACGGTAGAGTGCATTCGAGGCTTTAGCTGTTGAATGCCCAGCATAAGTTCTAAATATCCATGGACGATCTTTTTGTACTTGTGCCATAGTGTTGTCCCTTGAATGACGTGCGCAACATTATTTCGTACGAAGGTTTAATGACGGAACAATAACATACTGTCAATTCTAGCTATTAGCGAGAAATTATTGGCTTCCTGTGATTTAATTGATAGCTACGAATAGGGATAAGTACACCTATCTTACCTGTCGATATTAGGGTTTCGGGTGGTGGAACAAAAAATCTTATAAACTGTCCCATGGCCAAATTAAGTTCTAAAGGATGAAACTAGCACAGTTAATGTCACCTTTATGCTCCCTCAATCGAACAACCATTAGATAATTTTGACGAGTTATAAAATTACAAAAACTAAAACAAATTAGTTGCATTCTTACGTGTAGGATTTTATCTCAAAAGTAAGTTTTTTGATTCTACGTTACTTTTCAAATAGAGGGACTACTCCATGCCGCTCGATATAAACTCACTTTTTGATGCTCATATAGCATTAAAAAAAGACCTCTACGAAATGGGAGAAATGCCACCTCTAGGGTACGTCCCCAAGAAGATGTATGCATGGGCTATTCGGCGTGAACGCCATGGAGAACCTAATACCGCTATGATCCAAGAGATTTTAGAGGTTCCCAAACTTGATAATTATGATGTTTTAGTTTTGGTAATGGCTGCTGGTATAAATTATAATGGTGTTTGGGCCGCACTTGGCGTGCCAATAAGCCCATTTGATGGCCATAAACAGCCATACCACATTGCTGGCTCTGACGCATCTGGGATCGTTTGGGCTGTTGGTTCGAAAGTGACCCGCTGGAAAATTGGTGATGAAGTTGTGGTCCATTGCAATCAAGATGATGGCGATGACGAGGACTGTAATGGTGGGGACCCAATGTATTCCACATCTCAACGAATTTGGGGGTATGAGACCCCAGATGGCTCATTCAGCCAATTCACAAGGGTCCAAAGCCAGCAATTGATGCCGCGACCACAGCATCAGACATGGGAAGAAAGTGCGTGCTACACATTAACGTTGGCTACAGCTTATAGGATGCTTTTTGGCCACGCGCCTCACGACCTTAAGCCTGGACAAAACGTATTAATTTGGGGGGCATCAGGCGGGCTTGGCTCGTATGCGGTGCAGTTGGCTAAAGTTGTTGGCGCTAACGCTATTGGAGTAATCAGCGACGAAAGTAAACGTGACTTTGTAATGGACCTGGGTGCGAAAGGGGTAATAAACCGTAAAGATTTTAAATGCTGGGGGCAGATGCCAACTGTGAATACTCCAGAATATGGGGCGTGGTTCAAAGAGGCGCGGAAATTTGGTGCGGCGATTTGGGATATTACTGGGAAAGGAAATAATCCAGATTTAGTATTTGAACATCCAGGTGAAACCACATTTCCGGTCTCTACGTTTGTCTGCAAGAAAGGTGGCATGGTGGTGATCTGTGCGGGGACTACGGGGTATAATCTAACATTTGATGCTAGATACATGTGGATGCATCAAAAACGGCTGCAGGGCTCGCATTTTGCGAACCTTAAGCAAGCTGCGTCTGCAAATCGCCTGATGTGTGAAAACCGGCTGAAGCCATGTCTTTCAGAAGTTTTTGGTTGGAACGAATTGCCTGAGGCTCACATGAAAATGCGCAGAAATGAGCATTTACCTGGAAATATGTCTGTAATGGTTCAGGCGCCACGTCCCGGATTACGGACCTTGTCAGAAACGCTGCTAGAAATGAACTAGACAATAAATTTAAATCTTTTTGAACGGTTAATCACGAATTTTGTGCTCAGGTGACAACTTTATTTTTAAAATGTTGCATAAATTGAAATAGCCCCAAAATGATCATCTTAGAGACCTTAATTGGACTAGTCCAAGCAAGTTTCTTTGGCTACACCAAGGTATGGTAGTTCCACAAATTAATTTTTCTGATGATCAGGCGGAAGCCTTCGACGCAGTCGCTGAGATTCTTAGGTCTTCAGGGATTGACCTAGAAGATAACTTGTTGACTCCATTGTCTGATGGACAAAGCAGTGTTGCGGCTGTGATAGGTAAGGCAGGGTCAGGCAAAACACTTCTGCTTGCGCAACTTTACCATGCCCTCAGAGAAACAAATATGAAAATTGTGTCTGGTGATTATGAGGCTCGTTCTAAAAAAAACCAACGCACATTAGCAATTTTAGCGCCTACCAATAAAGCGGCCAGTGTGCTCCGCAATCGAGGTGTCCCTGCCACTACGATTCATCGGATTTTATACACACCAATGTACGACCCGGAGTATGAAAAAATTGCTGAATGGTTGACAGGGGGTGCCGCGCGGCCGGAAGTTCAGGGAGTAACAGAAGTAGCTCTGGATAGGGCGTACAAATTTTACCTTTCCAATGCCTCTATACCTGGCGCATTGGCTGCGGCTGGACTACGTGGCTCAGATTTTATCACTGGGTGGAAACGTCGTGAAGATCCTCTAGATGTTGGGTTTGTCGATGAAAGTTCGATGCTCGATGCGAAGCAATTGGAGGATTTACAGGAAATATTCCCAACCCTAATTCTATTTGGTGACCCAGCACAATTAGCGCCCGTCACTCAATCAGGTATGATGGTGTTTGATGATCTTCCTGAGAGACGTCGCCTCCTGCTTAATCGAGTTCATCGTCAAACACAGGACAACCCAATCTTAGATTTGGCCCATGCGCTAGGTGACCCTGAAATAGAATTTTCAGATTTTGAGCGTATGGTAGAGGACGCCGCGCGCGAGGATGAACGCGTATTGATTGGCCAACGGGTACAATCGGATTTAATGGCTCGTTCGCCAGTTCTTGTCTGGCGGAATGCCACACGCATACGGCTCATTCAAGCCTTCCGGGGCGCTTTTGGAGCTCCATTAGAGGAGTTGTTACCGGGTGAACCTCTGGTCTGTGATGGTATTGAACTACCAGTAAAACATAGGAAAAAACGCCTTGATTTGGAGGCGCGCGGTCTAATAAAGGGTGCGCAAGTTCTATATCTTGGTCCTGGGCGTAAACCTGGCTTCTCGAGGTTACACGTGATTGGTGCAGAACAACCTCAGCTAAGTGCTGCAAGTATAGTTAAAATCGAAATGCCCAACGAGGAGGAGCCGTTCATTCCTTTTGCCGCGCGGATGGGCGCCACATTCTTGCATGGTGCGGCAGTCACAATTCATAAGGCGCAGGGTTCGCAATGGGATACTGTTCAAGTGTTTGCTCCTGATATTTATGCTGCAGCACGAATGAACCGGACTGAGTCAGGGATACAGCTGTGGAAACGTTTGGCCTATGTCGCGATAACGCGCGCAGAAAATCGGCTGATTTGGGTGGTGAGAAATCGTTTGGCACGTCCAACTGCAAAGCTAACGGTGAGCGATCTTGTAGATACCCCAGATAATTTTGAGCTCACAATCGAACCGGTTGAAGAGTAAAAGGGCAGTATATTTTGAGGAATGCTGGAGGTTATAGTTTAGCTTCCACCGCATCCCAAATTAATCCAGCCGCATTAATTCCGTCGAAGCGCTTTAACTCATTCAGGCCCGTAGGTGATGTCACGTTTATTTCGGTTAAATAATTCCCAATAATATCAATCCCAACAAATATTTGGCCCTTATCACGCAAGGTAGGTCCAATTATGGAACATATTTCTTGATCCCTTTTGGTTAGACCAACCTTTTCAGGGCGTCCTCCGACATGCATATTTGAACGGGTTTCGCCGTCAGCAGGAATTCTGTTAATTGCCCCAACGGCCTCTCCGTTTACCAAAATGACACGCTTGTCACCATCCCGTACGTCTGGCAAAAACTTTTGAATAATTAATGGCTCAGTGCTAATTTTACAGAACAACTCATGCAGCGATGCAATGTTTTGGTCATCTGTCTTTAGTCGAAAAACTCCAGCCCCGCCGTTACCATAAAGCGGTTTCACAATCACATCACCATGAATGGACCTAAAGGATTTTAAGACATCCAAGTCTCGTGCGATAGTAGTTGGTGGAATGATCTCTGGAAATTGCAGGATCAACAGTTTTTCTGGAAAATTGCGCACCCAGAATGGATTATTTACCACCAAAGTGTCTGGTTTTAAAAAATCAAGTAGATGGGTTGTCGTTATGTAACCCATGTCAAATGGTGGATCTTGACGCAGCCATACCACGTCGAATTTGTGCAAATCTAAGCGTTGCGGCTCACCTAAATCGACATGATTTCCAACTTCATTTCTTAAGAACATCTTTTGTCCAGTAGCAGTTACCCTGCTATTCTCAAAAGTAAGCATATCTGGAGTGTGGTAATAAATATCATGTCCGCGGTTTTGGGCCTCAAGCGCCAATTGAAATGTGCTATCGCCCGTGATGTCCACGCCCTGAATGGGATCCATTTGGAATGATATTTTTTTTGGCATGTCTGGAAACCTAATATCTATTTGTTTCTAGATGCCACTCAGGTTGAACGCTGGCAATAGATAGAATTCCTAGACATTGTATTTCTGCAGTTTGTTTTCCGTCATGGTTATTAATTAATTTTGTTCCTCCGCTGAATTTTCAATGCAATCTGGTAAATATCGCGCCTTGGCAGTCCAAAAGCACCTGCCACGGCATCTGCTGCGTCTTTGACCCTGAGAGTTTGCATTGCTGACTGGAGCTCAGCTTCTAAATCAAGCTCATTGATTTGAACCTCCTTACCAGCCGCAATCAATACAACAATTTCTCCTCTCGCAGGTTTTTTCTCATAGTAGCTGAGTAACTTTTCCACGCCCCCAATTTGAACATTTTCGAACTTTTTTGTTAACTCGCGGCACACGGCTACTTGGCGTTCATTGCCACCAACGGATTTAATATCGGCCAATAATGCATTTAATCTCTTAGGAGACTCGTACAATACTATCGTTGCAGGAAGTGACATTAGCTCAACAAGTTGTTTTCGACGACCTATTGTTTGGGGTGGAAGGAACCCCGCAAAATGAAATTGATCTGTTGGCAATCCTGCTATCGTAAGTGCTGCAATGCAGGCGGTTGGTCCAGGCGCAGAAAATACAGCTATTTCAGACCGACGGGCGTCATGGACTAATTGATAACCAGGGTCAGCAATTAAGGGAGTTCCGGCATCTGAGACATAAGCGACGGAGCGTCCCTCTGATATATGATTAAGTAACTGCTCACGATGACTAGCCTTACTGTGGTCATGATAGGCTTTGATGCGTCTGCCTTTCAGTGGTATACTGTGTATGTCCAATAGTTTGCGGCAAGTTCGTGTATCTTCAGCGGCTAACACGTCGGCAGAAGCTAAAATATCCAATGCTCGCAAAGTTATGTCGCGCGCAGAGCCCAAAGGTGTTGCCACAAGGTATAAGCCAGCTTCTAACTTCAACAATTTGTGATTCAACACTAGACCCCCTGATACTATGTAATAACATGGACATAACACTGGACTAGTAACCTTTGAAGGGGCCATTTGAACATGTTTTCTCAAGTTTTCTTATTTTTGCCGATACGCCAAAGCTTGCTGGCTCTTTGTAGTTTGATTTTAATTTCAGCCTGTGGAAACTCCTTCAGTGGATCTGATGATAGTTTGCGAAAAGTAAAAGTTGCAGTTTTGTTGCCCCTTGGGTCCAAGGACCCAGGTGTCCGTAAACTGGCGAAGTCGGCAGAACGTGCCGCCCGGATGGCCATGTGGGATCTCCGCACTAATGTCGCAATGCAAATGAGTGTCTATGACACAGAAGGTTCTGAACTTCAGGCCGCTGAGATGGCGACCCTAGCCGTTGATGAAGGTGCGCAAGTAATAATTGGCCCACTGTTTGCAGGTGCGTCCAATGCGGCAGGGCTCGCTGTGGCTAAGAAGTCGATTAGTGTTTTGTCATTGTCGAATAACGCAGAAATTGCGGGTGGCAACGTGTATGTGTTGGGGCATACATTTCAAAATACAGCTGACAGGCTAGTAAACTATGCGTTTAGGCAGGGTAAGAGGCGTGCCCTAATTGTGCACGCTAACAATGTTTCTGGCTATGCAGGTTCAGATGCTGTTGAGCGCGCTCTGATAAAAAATGGGACTGCCGAAGTGGGAAAGGAAAATTATGATTTTACACAGCAGGATGTAGTTGACGCTATGACCCGCGTGGCTATTCGAAATGAGTTGGTTGGCGCTGACATAGTATTTTTAACAGCAGATTACGACGGTGCGTTACCGCTGATTGCACAGTTGTTGCCAGAAGCGGGTGTAAACCCTGCGACAGTTCAGTACGCCGGCGTTGCCCAATGGAATGCCTTGCCTTCTGCATTTAATTTGCCTGGCATCCAAGGGGGGTGGTTTGCTTTGCCTAGCCCAATTCGCACACAGCAGTTCGAAGAGAGGTTCCAGACAATTTATCAAACCACTCCGCATCCAATAGCTGCTATTGCCTACGATGGAGTGGCCGCTGTGGGGGCGTCGATTTCTACTGGAAACAGAAATGCACTAAAGACCAGGGGTTTGACCTTATCCAGCGGTTTTCAGGGTGCTGCTGGGATTTTTAGACTTCGTAAGGATGGAACTGTTGAACGTGGGTTGGCGATAGCGACAATAGAGGGAAATCAAGTAATTGTTCTTGATGCTGCTCCACGCACATTTAATAATTTCGGTTTCTAGGGTTGAAAAAATTGGATAATCTTCACTCTGGCGAACTCATTTGCCCTGCGGTTAAGATTTTTGACCGAGAAACGCTTAGTATTAAAATAGATGACGCGGTTAAAGAAATTGCGGATGATACAAAACTTCGGGCCATATTGGTAAAAATTTTAGGTGAAGCTCGAGCAGTTGGGATGTCTGAAATTGCTGGGGCATTTATGAAGGCTCCGCTCAGGGCCCGGTCTACAATTGCTAGTTATTGTTACTTAAATGATTGTGTTGTTGAAGCCGCTTACAATGCTGTACTTCGACACCTTCATCCCTCGCAATCTTCGACAACTGGAGAACGTTTGTCCTTAATTGCTGTTGGTGGATATGGTCGGGGCGAAATGGCACCGTTCTCCGATGTGGATCTGCTTTTTACTGTTCCCTATAAAATAACTGGATGGGCTGAAAGTGTTGTAGAAAGTCTCCTTTATATACTTTGGGATCTTAAGTTAAAAGTTGGGCACGCGTTTCGGACTGTTAACGACTGCATGCGGCTTGCCGGTGAAGATTATACCATTCGCACTTCGTTGGTTGAAATGCGTTTCCTGTTTGGAGACAGGATGGTTTACAAAGGCTTGCAAGAACAACTGCGGGAAAATCTTTTCAAAGGAACAGTTCAAGATTTTACTGAAGCCAAGATGGCGGAACGCGGCACCCGCCATCTCAAGCAGGGTGGTCAGCGTTATGTGGTTGAACCGAACGTAAAAGAGGGTAAGGGCGGTTTGCGCGATCTACAATCTCTCTTCTGGATTGAGAAATACAGAAATGGTGTATTTCATGCGGAGCAATTGGTTGAGGCGGGTGTTTTCACAGATAGTGAATTTGGAACATTTATTGCTGCCGAAGATTTTTTGTGGTGTGTGCGCTGTCATCTGCACTTAATTGCCAATCGTGGAATGGATCAGCTGACTTTTGACTTGCAGGTAGAGGTCGCTGAAGTCATGGGCTATTCTGACCTTGGCGGACGTCGTGCCGTCGAGCATTTCATGCAAGATTATTTTACCCATGCGACAAAAGTTGGAGAACTTTCCCGAATATTTTTAACAGCTATGGAAGCGGTAAGTGTTAAAAGAGAACCGAATTTTCTAAAGGTCCTAAAACGCAAGCCAAGAATAGGTGAAGGCTATATTTTGGTACAAAACCGCCTGGCAATAGCTGATCCAGAAGCATTTTTAAAAAATAACCTGAATTTACTTCGATTATTTGAGGAAGGTTTACGAACAAAGCTTTTAATACATCCTGATGCTATGAGGCTCGTATCTGCAAACCTCAATCTAATAGACCGAAAAATGCGAAATTCAGGTGAGGCTGTAAGAATATTTTGTGATTTACTTTTAAAACATGGAAATCCAGAGCGGGCTTTGCGACGTATGAACGAGCTAGGAGTTTTGGCAGCTTTTATACCAGAATTTAAACCGATCGTCGCAATGATGCAGTTCAATATGTATCACTCATTCACTGTAGATGAGCACACGATTCAGACAATTGGCCACCTTGCTGCAATCGAACGTGGAGAGTTGGTTGAAGAGTTACCGGTCGCTAGTGCTATTTTGAAAAGTGGTTTGAACCGGAAAGTTATTTATATAGCACTTCTGTTGCATGATATTGGTAAGGGCCAGATTGAAGACCACTCTGTAGTGGGTGCAAAGATTGCCCGTGATGTTGCTCCCCGATTAGGGCTTAACCCTCGTGAATCAGAGAACGTTGAGTGGCTTGTTCGACATCATTTACTAATGTCAGATATGGCGCAAAAGCGTGATATAGCTGACCCGCGCACGGTTCGTGACTTTGCTAAGGCGGTACAGTCGGTCAAGCGTCTAGACCTACTTACTGTTTTAACCGTTTGTGATATTTCAGGAGTTGGTCCAGGTGTTTGGAATAATTGGAAAGCTGTATTAATTCGCGCCCTCTACAGGCAAACAAAAAAGGCACTTGAGACTGGTCTGGAAGACCTTAACAGAGAAAACCGTGGCTCAGAAGCTAAGAAAAACTTACGAAAAGTGCTAAAAGATTGGCCAAAAAACTCAATAAAATACGAGACAAGTAGGCATTATCCGCCATATTGGCAGGGGCTGCATGTGACAGCGCATCAAATCTTTGCCCAGCTCTTACTTGATATCCCAGCGGATGAAATTCGTATGGATTTGCAACCAGACAAAGATCGTGATGC
>CAJWTH010000035.1 GCA_913047725.1 uncultured Planktomarina sp. | reverse complement strand
GCAGCTGGTTTCTTAGCAGCTGGCTTCTGATCTGCTACAACTTTGACACTTATCATTCGATCTGGCGCCGCAGGTGGTTCTCCACGCGCAATTGAGTCGACATGTTCCATTCCAGAAATAACGCGTCCATACACAGTATATTGACCATTCAGAAAATGATTTTCTCCAAAATTAATGAAAAACTGACTATTGGCAGAATCAGGGTTCTGGGATCGGGCGGCGCCAATTGTACCTCTATCGTGTGGCAACTTCGAGAATTCAGCTGGCAGATCTGGAAGGCTTGAAGCCCCTGTCCCTGCCATGCGCAGATTAAAACCATCCGCCATGTCACCATGCTGTACATCGCCTGTCTGAGCCATAAAACCTTCAATCACACGGTGAAAAGCAACATTGTCATATTGACCTGATCTAGCTAACTCTTTCATCCGTGCGACGTGTTTTGGGGCTATATCAGCCAAAAGTTCAATGGTCACATTACCATCTTTAAGTTCTATTATAATGGTATTTTCCGGATCAGTAATGTTAGCCATTTGGAGCTCCCTTTTCATTGAGAGTTTTCTATAATGAGATTTATAACAAAGGAAAAGGCCCAACTGGTTGACCCAGGCAGTCATATCGGGTGTTAACGGAGGCAACAATTCAGGAGCACAACCATGAGCTGGAATACGCTGGGTGACATGGACCTAAACGGCAAACGAGTACTAACACGAGTAGATATCAATGTTCCGTTTGAAGGTAATGTGGTTAGCGATCGCACTCGAATGGACAGGATTGCTCCAACCGTTAACCACATATTAAAATATGGAGGCACACCAATCCTAATTGCCCATTACGGCAGACCTGGGGGTAAAAATGTGCCCGAAATGTCATTGAAATCACTTCTGTCTGACTTAGAAATCTCCCTTGGACATTCTGTGACACTAACGTCCTTAAAAGATGCTAAGGAAAATATAAAAATATACAAAAACCAAGTTGTTTTAATTGAAAATATCCGGTTCGAACCGGGAGAGGAAGTCAACGACACTGCCTTAGCTCATAGGCTAGCCAATTTAGGTGATTTTTACTGTAATGATGCCTTTTCCACGGCTCACCGGGCCCATGCGTCAACGACAGGTCTAGCCCACCTGCTACCGTCTTGTGCCGGTCTTCTGATGGCGTCAGAGCTCAATGCCTTACAAGCAGCACTTGGCGCCCCAAAACGACCATTGGTGGCTGTGGTTGGAGGTGCGAAGGTATCCACAAAGCTTGATTTGCTGGAAAACCTAATAACTAAAGTCGATCATCTGATAATTGGGGGCGCTATGGCAAATACATTTATTGCCGCACTTGGCCATGAGGTTGGGGCAAGCCTCTGCGAACATGGTATGGCAGATACAGCGCGACGAATTCTTTACAACGCCAAGAACATTGGATGTGAAATCATTTTGCCATCAGACGTAATTGTAGCAGAAAAGTTTGCAAAGAATGCTAAAAATATGATGGTTAATGCAAGCAACTGCCCGGCTGAATACATGATCCTGGACGTTGGTGATAAAACCATAACTCAGATTTCTGAATGCATATCAAATGCCAAAACTGTCATATGGAACGGACCGTTGGGCGCATTCGAATTAACACCATTCGATCGGGGTACGAGTATCACGATGCAGACCGTAGCAAAATTAACTAAGTCGGGTAAAATAACATCAGTCGCTGGCGGAGGCGACACTGTCGCTGCGCTAAATCATGCTGGAGTTGGGGAGGCTTTTACCTACATTTCCACAGCAGGCGGCGCCTTTCTAGAATGGATGGAAGGAAAAGAACTTCCTGGGGTCGCAGCGTTGAACAGAAAGAAAAAGTAAATTCAAAGCCGTTAGCGCCACCATCATTGCAGCATTAGCAAATGCGACTTACACCAACTTAAGTTGTTAACTTGGGGGGGTACGAAATGCCAGATCAAAATCAGATAGACTTAATCGGCGCTGGTAGGGGCTTCATCGCAGCACTCGATCAAAGCGGGGGTTCTACGCCAAAGGCTCTATCCGCTTACGGAATCACTACTGAGGCTACTTTATCAGACAGCAAAATGTTTGAGCTGATCCACGAAATGCGACACCGCATTGTCATATCTCCAAATTTTACAGGTAAAAAAGTGATTGGTGCTATCCTATTTGAAGACACCATGGAACGCAACTTTCAAGGTAAAAGATCAGCCCAGTATCTATGGGAAGAACGTGGGATTGTACCATTTCTGAAAGTGGATAAAGGCCTTGCGGAGTTTTATGAGGGCGTTCAATTAATGAACGACATCCCAGATCTTGATTTACTATTAAAACGTGCTGTTAATCTCAACATTTTTGGAACTAAAATGCGGTCGGTGATTAATTCAGCAAATTTAGTGGGCATTAGTAAAAATGTGAAACAGCAGTTCACGATGGGTAAAAAAATCTTAGAATATGGCCTTATTCCTATTCTTGAACCAGAAATCACAATCGGAATACCAGATAAAGCCGAAGCAGAAATAATTTTAAAAAAAGAAATTATTAAACAATTAGATGCGTTGTCAAATAATCAAAAGATAATGCTTAAGCTTACCCTCCCAGAGGCTAAAAATCACTATCTTGAACTAATTGGGCATAAAAATGTTTTATCGGTGGTCGCACTTTCAGGCGGATATACGCGGTCTGATGCAATTGGACGTTTGTCTCAAAACAAATCAATGATAGCCAGCTTCTCTCGCGCTTTAACAGAAGGGCTGTCAGTCCATCAAAGCGACTTGGAATTTCATAAAATGTTAGGGCAAACAATCGATAGTATATATCAGGCCTCAATTTCTTAATTAAATGACAATTCAGGGGATTCACAGTTTCGATTATGTGTGTCATAATCCTTAGAAGCCCGTTAGAGGTGGAGAGCAGTTTATGGTCAATCTTAGAAGTACCCCACTCGGCAGCGTTGCCGTTACATTGGTTTCGCTGACTTTAGCGGCATATTTTTGTTTTTCTGCAATTCAGGGGGATTACGGTATACTTCGGCGCGCAGAGTATCTGGCAGAAACGGCTATACTTCAGCAAAACTTTGAGCAAATTAAAAAATCAATACTATTGTTAGAAAATAAGACTTTGCGACTATCAGACAGCTACCTAGACTTAGACCTTTTAGACGAACAAGCACGAAATATTCTTGGCTTTATTCGTCCAGATGAAATTGTCATTCATCAAAAATAACCTAAGGCACTGAACTTAAATATATAATACTTTAACAAATGTTTTCCATTTTCTAATATTGTGTGCTAATATATAGTTTAACGTTAAACTATATATGTTATGAGATGCCAATGGCTACAAAAAAAACTAGAAAAACAAATGTGTCAAAAGATGATTTGATGCCTTTGTACCGTCGAATGCTACTTATCCGGCGATTTGAAGAAAAAGCTGGACAACTTTACGGTATGGGTTTGATAGGAGGCTTTTGCCACCTCTATATTGGGCAAGAAGCAGTCGTCGTCGGACTGGAAGCTGTAGCAGAAGAAGGTGACAAGCGTGTCACTTCCTACCGTGACCACGGTCACATGTTGGCTTGTGGTATGGACGCAAACGGCGTTATGGCCGAACTGACTGGCCGAAGTGGGGGGTATTCAAAAGGCAAGGGCGGGTCCATGCACATGTTTTCCAAGGAAAAACATTTTTATGGTGGTCACGGAATAGTTGGAGCACAGGTTCCAATTGGTGCTGGCCTAGCGTTTTCTGACAAGTATAAGGGTAACACTAACGTAACATTTACTTACTTTGGTGACGGTGCAGCTAACCAAGGTCAGGTTTACGAAACCTTTAACATGGCAGCCTTGTGGGATCTTCCAGTAATTTTTGTTATTGAAAACAATCAGTACGCCATGGGAACATCTCAACAAAGGTCTACTTCATCAGCCGAAATCTACGAACGGGGACAGGCTTTTGGCATCCCAGGTGAGGCTGTGGACGGGATGGATGTGTTGGCAGTCAAAGCCGCTGGTCAGACGGCAGTCAATCATTGTAGGTCAGGCAAAGGGCCCTATATCCTAGAGATCAAAACTTATCGATATCGGGGGCATTCGATGTCAGATCCTGCCAAATACCGCACTCGCGAAGAGGTTCAAAAAGTACGTGAAGAGAAGGATGCAATTCAGCATGTTCGAGATCTACTTTTGACCGGAAAACATTGCACTGAAGACGATCTAAAATTAGTCGACAAGGAAATTAAAGCAATAGTTAATCAAAGTGCAGAGTTTGCCAAAGAGAGCCCCGAGCCTGCTTCAGACGAGTTATGGACTGATATTTATGCGAATTTGGAGGCCTAAGACATGGCAGTAGATATTTTAATGCCTGCACTTTCTCCTACAATGGAAGAAGGTACTCTAGCCAAGTGGCTAGTAGCAGAGGGTGACGCAATTAAATCAGGCGACATTTTAGCTGAAATAGAAACTGATAAGGCCACAATGGAATTTGAAGCAGTTGATGAAGGCATAATTGGCAAATTATTAGTAGCTGAAGGAACAGCGTCCATATCTGTAAATTCTCCAATTGCGATATTATTAGAAGATGGTGAAGCGCTGCCAACTATTCAGGCCAAAACGAAAGTAAAAGATCCAATTATCGCACCAACCAAACAAACTGAAAAATTAGTGTCCGCATTAGATGCCCCTCCAAATGAAAATTTAGTCGAACAAGATTTGCCTGAAGGCACAAAGTTTAAAACCCAAACTGTACGCGAAGCAATTCGTGAAGCTATGTCAGAAGAGATGCGCCTCGATGAGGCTGTATACTTAATTGGTGAAGAAGTAGCCGAATACGAGGGTGCTTACAAGATTTCACAGGGCATGCTCGATGAGTTTGGGTCTAAACGTGTAATTGATACACCAATTACTGAGCACGGGTTTACAGGTATCGCTGTAGGTGCTGCGTTTGGAGGCCTAAAACCAGTTGTAGAATTTATGACCTTCAATTTCGCAATGCAGGCGATGGATCAAATTATCAACTCAGCAGCTAAAACACTATATATGTCTGGTGGGCAAATGGGTGCACCTATTGTGTTTCGAGGCCCTAATGGAGCCGCCGCTCGTGTTGGTGCACAACATAGCCAAGATTACGCGGCTTGGTATTCACATATCCCTGGCTTGAAAGTAGTTCAGCCATATTCAGCAGCAGATGCCAAAGGGTTGCTAAAGTCGGCAATTCGAGATCCTAACCCTGTCATATTTTTAGAAAATGAAATCCTCTATGGTCAGAGTTTTGAAGTCCCTGATTGGGCCAATTATACGGTTCCATTAGGCAAGGCTAGGGTGTGGTGCGAGGGTAATGACATCACTCTGGTAAGTTTCGGAATCGGGATGAAATATACTCTTGAGGCTGCAGAACAGTTGGCGGAAATGGGTGTCAGTGTCGAGGTTATTGATCTCAGAAGTTTAAGGCCATTAGATACCCAAACAGTTATTAATTCGGTCAAAAAGACAAATCGATGTGTCACAATTGAAGAAGGTTATCCAGTTTGCTCCATTGGAAATTACGTCTCCTCTGTATTAATGCAAGAGGCATTTGATTATCTTGATGCGCCTGTCATAAACTGTACCGGAAAAGATGTACCTATGCCCTATGCAGCAAACCTTGAAAAATTAGCTTTAGTCACAACGGAAGATGTGGTGGCCGCTGCTAAATCAGTCTTGTACCGTTAAGGAGCATCCAATGGCAACTGAAATACTCATGCCAGCCCTTTCGCCAACCATGGAGGAAGGCACCCTAACCAAGTGGTTGGTGTCTGAAGGTGATGCCGTTCAATCTGGTGATCTTTTAGCAGAAATTGAAACTGACAAAGCAACCATGGAGTTTGAGGCTGTTGATGAGGGAACAATTGGGAAAATTCTAATTTCTGAAGGTTCCTCAAATGTAAAAGTTAACTCGGTTATCGCGATATTACTCGAAGATGGTGAAACTTTAGACGTCACTGTAGAAAACACAATGGCTCAAACAGCTTTAGTAATTCCTAAAATGAAAGATCCCGTGGTCAACATTGACATGTCCAACAAAGAAAATACCAACCAAGAAAAACGTGTTTTTGCTTCGCCCATTGCTAGGAGAATAGCGGCAGACAAGGGTATTAATTTGGCTTCTATTTCTGGCACAGGGCCAAGAGGACGCATAATAAAGGCAGATTTAGATAACGGGTCTAGTGTTCCATATGAAACTATTTCAACAACAAACATAGAAAAATCAAACCTCACTAATGGATCTGCTACCAAGATATTATATATAAACAAAGAGCATGAAGCAGTGCCACTTACCGGAATGCGAAAAATAATAGCAGCGCGTGTGACAGAGGCAAAGCAAACCATCCCACATTTCTACCTACGCCGTGAGGTGCGGTTGGACGAATTGCTAGGAATACGTACTAAGATAAATAAGAGTCTTGAAGCACGCAAAATTAAAATTTCAGTCAATGACTTCATAATCAAAGCCTGCGCACTGGCTCTACAGACAACTCCAACAGCGAACTCAGTGTGGGCAGGTGATTGTATATTACAAATGAAAGCTGTGGATTTGGCAGTAGCAGTGGCGGTAGACGGAGGGTTGCTAACACCTGTCATACTTGATGTTGAAGCTAAATTGATTTCACAAATCTCTATTGAAATGAAAGATCTGGCAGAACGTGCCCGCAGTCAAAAACTTGCACCTCATGAATATCAAGGTGGAAGTTTTGCTATTTCAAATTTAGGGATGATGGGAATTGATAGTTTTGACGCTATTATAAACCCACCTCACTCAGCCATTTTAGCTGTCGGTGAGGGGAAAAAGCGCCCCGCCATTCTCGATGATGGCACTCTGGGCGTGGCTACAATGATGAATGTAACAATGTCAGTAGACCACAGAGTAATTGACGGTGCACTTGGCGCCGAATTACTCAGCAAAATTGTTGCTCATTTAGAGAACCCTGCAGCGATGCTAGCCTAAACTTTTAACATCAGTTTTTTTATAGAATTCAGCTAATAAGTAATTTAAATTTTGCTCTAGGTGAGAAACACTCTATTTATAGTATCTGGTCCATGCTTACTGAGGGCTGATCGCACCCGGCAGTTCCAACTATTTTAGCCGGCACCCCTGCTACTGTCTTACAGGGTGGAATGTCATGTAAAACTACTGATCCAGCAGCAATACGACTACAATGGCCAACCTTTATATTACCCAAAATTTTTGCACCAGCACCGATCAAAACACCATCACCAATTTTTGGATGACGGTCATCATCTTGCTTTCCAGTCCCACCAAGGGTTACCGAGTGCAGCATTGAAACATTATTTCCAACAACAGCTGTCTCACCAATGACTATAGAGTGAGCATGGTCAATCATAATACCACGGCCAATCAATGCTGCGGGATGAATATCCAAACTAAACACCTCAGATATTCTAGATTGAAAGTAATAGGCCATGTCTTTCCGTCCAGCCCTCCAGAGCCAGTGACCAACCCGATAAGCTTGGATCGCTTGGAAACCTTTGAAAAATAATAATGGCTGAATAAACCTATTACATGCTGGATCACGCTCAGTCACGGCAACGAGATCAGCACGAGCGCAAGAACTTATCTCACCATCTTGCATAGCTTCATCCGAGATCTCACGCAGCATTTGTTCCGGCATCTCAACAGTCGATAATTTATGAGCCACACGGTACGATAAGGCCTGCTCTAAGCTACGATGATGAAGTATACTTGAGTGCACCAAGGAACTTAACAGCGGTTCCCTTATCAACGAAGACTTTGCCTCATCAACAATTCGATCCCAAGCTGGATCACATTTCTTTATCTCCATTACGGGCAAAGACATTTGTATTCCTCAAAACAGTTAGATTAATCTAACAAATAATTACCTGACATTATAAATAGATTCTTTATTTAGTTTTTTCAATCTTACGCCATGCAGCGACATTTCTATTGTGCTCTTTTAACGTAGTAGAGAACGCATGACCACCAGTACCATCCGCAACAAAAAATATGTAATTTGTATTTGCCGGATTAATTGCAGCTTTAAGACTAGCTAAACCTGGATTTGCAATCGCACTTTGCGGCAAACCACGGTTTACATAAGTATTCCATGGCGTGTCCTTTCGAAGCTCACTCTTGCGCAACCCACGGCCCAGTAAACTTTTACCTAAGGTAATTCCATAAATAACTGACGGATCAGTCTGTAAGGGCATACCTAGTTTTAGGCGGTTAGCAAACACAGATGCTACTTGAGACCGTTCGCTTGCAACAGCAGTTTCTTTTTCAATAATGGAGGCAAGAACCAATAAATCCTGCATATCGTCCACTGGTGTTTTATCACTTCGCATTCCCCAAACCTCTTTAAGGCGCCTGGCCTGAGCCATCGCCATGCGTGTTAAAACATCAGCGCGAAGATCCCCGATCCTAATTTCATAACTATCAGGTGCCAAAGTTCCTTCCTGTGGCATATCAATTATTGGACCAGCTAAAACATTAAAGCCCTTCAAAGCGTTAACAATGCTCCAACTTGTTGTACCCTCAGAGACAGCTACTCGGATCCTAGAATCATCGTCTTTTAATGCAGATAAATAAAAATCTGATGCAAAATCTTCATTGAGATCCACACGACTAACTTCAACATACCTGTTAGTTGTCGGGTCAAGCTCCCTTACTAATACTGTATTACGGGTTACGCCCACCCTAAAGATGACCTCTGTGCCACAAGTGTTGCGACCACTGGTAGTTATTTGATCCGCTATCTGAGACATCGAAGAGCCTGCAGGAACAAGATAACTTCCTGCTTTCAATTCACTCCTTCTTCCCGAGTAATCAATGCCAAGCTGAAACAACGTTTTGCTAGAAACTGCTCCTTGGATTTGGAGTTTTTCGGCTATGCCTGATATTGAGCTACCCGATGCAACTTCAAGGCAGATCGCTTCTTGTAATAAACTTGGGCTTGTATATTTAACTTGTAGCGTTTTAATCAAGGCCCCTAAAAGAAATAATACAACTACAAAAAGAGTGAGGCTATTTGACGCAAAATGCCGCCCCATTTATTCGTATTTCCCAAAAACGATACTAGCATTAGTACCGCCAAATCCGAAAGAATTAGACAGAACTAAATTAATTTCACGTTTGACTTTTTTGTTGGGGGCTAGGTCAATCCTGCTCTGCACTGCTAGATTATCGAGATTGATCGTTGGTGGGGCAACTTGGTCGCGAATAGCCAGTATACTAAAGATAGCCTCAATTGCCCCAGCAGCCCCTAGCAAGTGACCAGTGGAAGATTTAGTGGAGGACATGGTAACATTTGATACGGAACTCCCCAACATTCGTTCGACTGCCGCAAGCTCGATCAAATCAGCCATAGTGGAAGTCCCATGAGCATTTATGTAATCAATGTCCGAGGGCTTAGCATTAGCATTCCGTAGAGCTGCGAGCATCGATCTCTCAGCTCCATCACCAGTGTCAGCGGGTGCTGTGATATGAAAGGCATCGCCAGACATTCCGTAACCGAGAACCTCTGCATAAATTTTAGCGCCTCGGGCTTTAGCATGTTCAAGTTCTTCAAGAACTACGACACCTGCCCCCTCGCCCATCACAAATCCGTCGCGGTCTGTGTCATAAGGCCTACTTGCCTGTGAGGGATTTTCTTCGAATTTTGTAGAGAGGGCTTTGCATGCATTAAACCCTGCTATCCCAATTTCGCAGATGGAGCTCTCAGTACCACCAGCAACCATAACATCAGCATCGCCAAATATAATTAAGCGGGCCGCGTCACCTATCGAGTGCGCACCCGTCGAGCAAGCTGTAACAACAGCGTGGTTAGGACCCTTAAAACCAAATTTGATACTGACTTGACCTGAAACTAGGTTAATCAGTGCGCCCGGTATAAAAAAAGGTGATACTCGACGAGGGCCTTTTTCTTTAATTAGTAGTGCGGTCTCAGCAATAGACTGCAATCCACCAATTCCGGAACCAATCATGACCCCCGTACGTTCACGGTCTTCTTCATTGCTTGGCGACCAGCCACTATCTGATACGGCCTGTTGAGCAGCCGCAAGACCAAAGATGATAAAATCATCTACTTTGCGCTGCTCTTTTTTTTCTAAATATCTGTTTGCATCAAAGGTACCGTTGGAACCGTCTCCCAGAGGCACTTCACAGGCATATTTTGTTACAACCTCTTCTGAATCAAATTTAGTAATAGGCCCAGCTCCAGACTGTCCCTCCAGTAAACGCTCCCAGGTGGCCTCAACTCCATCGGCAAGAGGTGACACCATTCCAAGTCCTGTAACTACGACGCGTCGCATTTTGGCCTCCACTTTTATTTTTTTCAGTAAATACGAACTGAATAAACAAATAATACAGCCCTAGTATCAGAAAGTTTTACAATTTAAAACGAAAACGGCATCCAAATAAGGATGCCGTAACTAGAAGTTTCTTAAGTTTTTACACCGCTTCAGAGATATGCTTCACTGCATCACCGAATGTCTGAATAGTCTCAGCAGCATCGTCTGGTATCTCAATACCAAACTCTTCTTCAAACGCCATTACCAGCTCAACCGTATCCAAGCTATCTGCGCCGAGGTCATCAATAAAAGATGCATTTTCAACTACTTTATCTTCTTCAACACCAAGGTGTTCTACAACAATCTTTTTAACTCGATCAGCAACGTCGCTCATATCTCAGGTCCTTATTATTTCATGGGCATTGGCCCGTGGTTCTCCGCTTTAGTCAAACGGCATTTTGGTGCTTCAAACTTGAAGCGATGTAAGCCCCCTTAAGTTAAGAGACCAATCTTCTCTGTACTAACTACAAAAATACTCATTGCGCCGCCTATAGCACAGGTTTCGCTAGGGGCAAATGTTTTGTCTAAGCTTACTAAAAATAAGCAAGAAGTCACTACAGCATGGCCATCCCACCATTTACATGGAGAGTTGTGCCGGTTGTGTATGCTGATTCATCACTTGAAAGGTATAGAGCAGCAGCTCCAATTTCGGTAGCTGTGCCCATGCGGCCAGTAGGAATCTGAGTTAGAATTCCTTTTTTTTGTTCATCAGTTAGCTTTTCAGTCATAGCTGTAGCAATAAATCCAGGCGCCAGACAGTTGACGGTAATTCCGCGCGTTGCAACTTCATAAGCCAAGGATTTAGACATAGCCACTAAACCCGCTTTTGAGGCGGCATAATTGGCCTGCCCAGGATTACCCGTTGCACCAACAATTGAAGAAATATTGACTATTCTACCCCATCGCGCCTTCATCATGCCTCTTAATACACCTTTGCATAGACGCATGGTACTGGTGAGGTTGATCGCTAACACAGATGCCCACTCATCGTCCGACATTCTCATTAGTAAATTATCACGGGTTACGCCTGCGTTGTTAATCAAGATATCGACACTACCCATGGCTTCGTGAGCTTGCTTTGGTAAGGCTGTAACTTCATCCAAATCAGAGAGATCACACGGTAACACATGCGCTCGATCACCCAGTTCAGTTGAAAGAGCTCGCAAAGGAGCGATGCGAGTTCCTGAAAGTGCAACAGTTGCACCTGCTCTATGTAACGTACGCGCAATTTCACCGCCTATGCCACCTGAAGCACCCGTAATTAATACCGTTTTTTTATCTAAACGAAACATGAAACTCTCCTATTTTCAAAATAGTAGCAGGCAAGGCTCACTAACTCCATCACTTAGCTATAACAAAAGATCTATGACGGTTTATTTAAAGATTAAGCAATTATGGCTCTGCCAATATCCTCAGGCGATCCGATGGTTTGGCAAGTCAAGGATCGGTCAATTCGTCTAATCATGCCAGCCAACGCCTTACCTGCGCCTATTTCCCAAATTTCAGTTACGCCTTCTGCCGCTAAGAATATAATTGACTCACGCCATCGAACAGAACCAGTCACTTGCTTTACAAGCAGTGACCTAATGGTTGATGGGTCGTTAACGGCGGTCGCTTTCACATTAGAAATCAAAGGTAAGACCGGTATCGCAATTTCGACTTCTTCAAGTGCAACCTTCATCCTCACGGCTGCAGGCTCCATTAATTTACAATGAAACGGCGCGCTTACTGGCAGCAAAACTGCGCGTTTAGCACCAGCCTCTTTAGCCAAGACAAGTGCCCGTTCGACCGCCCCCTGATGCCCAGATACAACCACTTGTCCGGGATCATTATCATTAGCGGCCTGACAAACCTCACCCTGAGACGCCACCTCCGCCACTGCAGTTACGGTTTTGAAATCTAACCCCAGGATTGCAGCCATTGCCCCGACTCCAACAGGTACGGCCTGCTGCATTGCAATGCCACGAATACGCAATAGGCGGGCAGTATTTGCAATTGAGATCGCACCTGCCGCCGCTAATGCTGAATATTCTCCTAAAGAATGCCCCGCAACAAAAGACGCTGTTTCTAACGCAACACCCTCAGCTTTTAATGCATACAGAGCTGCAATCGAAGTTGCCATCAGCGCAGGCTGAGCATTTTCAGTCAAGGTTAACGTATCGATATCACCATCCCATATAAGTTTAGAAAGGTTTTGTCCTAAGGCATCATCAACCTCATCGAATACCGCCTTAGATGCAGGATAAGCCAAGGCCAAAGCCTTTCCCATACCAATTGATTGTGCACCTTGGCCCGGAAAAACAAATGCCCGCATTTTGATTCCTCTTTGAAACTATAGATTTGGTCCCACATATCTGGTGACCCTACTTGGCGCAACGGCCCAGCTGACTTCAGCAAGTAATTATATTTAGAATGCTCTGCCTAAGGTTGATATGTTTCAAAAAAACTGTGCCGAGCTCTGCAACCATAAAATTCAAATTGTGTTGCCAATTTCCTTGCACCCAGACGCCACCTATGGCAAACGCAGCTATCCGCAGAACAAACAGTTCCGTGCGGCCTCTCGTGATCAGACTGCGGTTTAATATCTGATCTTTGAAGCGCACCTAAAAAATAGGAAACCACATGTCATTTTATGAGCATGTCTTTATTATGCGTCAGGACCTGTCAAATACACAGGCAGAAGCATTAATTGAAGAATTTTCTGGTATTCTGAGCGTAAACGGCGGCTCTGTCGTTGAGCATGAATATTGGGGCGTCAAAACCATGGCGTATAAAGTTAACAAAAACCGTAAAGGTCACTATGCCTTTCTAAAAACAGATGCGCCCTCAGACGCTGTCAAGGAGATGGAACGCCTGATGGGCTTGCATGAAGACGTCATGCGCTTGTTAACTATTCGCGTAGATGGCCACGAAGAAGGTCCATCTGTTCAAATGCAAAAACGTGAAGAACGTGGCGAACGTGGCGAACGCCGCGAACGTCGAACATAAGGAGCGCTAAGTCATGGGAACAAAACCATTTTTTCGCCGCAGAAAGGTCTGTCCTTTTTCCGGTGATAACGCACCAAAAATTGATTATAAAGACACACGGCTACTCCAGCGTTATATCTCAGAGCGTGGAAAGATTGTGCCATCGCGTATCACCGCCGTATCAGCAAAAAAGCAACGTGAGTTAGCCCGTGCTATTAAACGCGCACGCTTTCTAGCTTTGCTGCCATACGCTGTGAAATAGGAGAAACTTGAAATGCAAATTATCCTGATGGAAAGAGTAGCTAAGTTGGGTCAAATGGGCGATGTTGTTAACGTAAAACAGGGGTACGCTCGTAATTTTTTAATCCCATCTGGCAAAGCTTTGAGAGCTTCAGAAGCTAACATCTCTGGCTTTGAGGCACAGAAATCACAACTAGAGGCGCGGAATTTAGAAAGTAAAGCTGAAGCAGAGTCTTTGGCGACAAAATTGAACGGGCAACAATTTGTTGTGATCCGTTCAGCGTCTGACGCAGGGTCTCTCTATGGGTCTGTTACCACACGAGATGGAGCTGACGCGGCTGGAGAGGCAGGGTTTAGTCTCGACAAAAAACAGGTGATACTTGAGGCTCCAATTAAGGACTTGGGTATACATTCTCTGTCAGTACGCTTGCATCCTGAAGTTGAAGTAAAAATTGAACTCAACGTTGCTCGCTCAACAGAAGAGGCAGAACTTCAGGCGGCGGGGAAATCTATCCAAGATGTGGCGGCTGAAGAAGAGGCCGTGGCGGAGTTTGAGATCCAAGAGCTGTTCGATGATATTGGCTCGGCGGGGCTAGACGACTTTGGCAATGACGACCAGGATGATAAGCCTGTTGTCACCGAGGACGAAGAGACCGACGATACCACTGAATAAACACCTTTGGACATTAAAAGCGCCACATATTTAATAGGTGGCGCTTTTAAACACTTAAGATTTAGCTTTGGGTTTAGTTTTGGGTTTAGGTTTTGCTTTGGATTTAGACTTAGGCAGTTGAACAACCTCCTCGTCCAGAGCCTCCACAGACTTTTGTAAATCCTGCTTTGACGTAGGTTTTTCGGTAACCACTGCCAGCTCCAAAATATAATCTACTACTTTGTCTTCAAACAATGGAGCCCTCATTTGCTGCTGCATTTGTTGGTTTTGCTGAACAAACTCAAAAAACTCTCGCTCTTTTCCAGGATACTGACGAGCCTGGTTCATTATTGCTTGGGTCATTTCTGAATCTGTAATCTGAATTTCAGCCTTTTGACCCACCTCAGCCAACAGTAGGCCAAGACGAACTCTTCGCACAGCTAGATTGTTGTGTTCTTCAGTGGGATTTATATCAGGGTGATCATGGCCCTCTACTTCAGGGTTTTCGTCATGCCATAGTTGGTGTGCAATTTGTCCAGCTTCAGCCTCCACCAAGGAAGGAGGTAATTCGAACTTCGCCAATTTATCCAGACTGTCGAGTAAATCTCTTTTAATTACAGCACGGGAAGCTCCAGTGTATTCGGTTTCCAACCGCTCAGTAACTTGCGTGCGCAATCCTTTTAAGTCTTCGGCACCAAACTTTTTCGCAAGATCATCAGAAATTGCCATAGCTTTTGGCGATTTGACAGCTTTGATTTTGCATTCAAATACCGCATCTTTACCTGCCAAATTTTCAGAACCATAATCATTTGGAAACTTAACGTTTACCACAATTTCTTGGTCTACCTTAGAATCTAATAATTGTTTTTCAAAACCCGGAATAAAAGAATTTGACCCCAGAACCAACGGGTAATCTTCTGCCGTTCCACCCTCAAAAGCTTCACCATCTACTTTTCCTAAAAAGTCTATTGTGATTTGGTCGCCGTCTTTTGCCTTTGAACCTTTTTTACGATCCTCAAAATCTTGTGCGGTTTCTGCTAAATTAGAAAGCGCCTCATCAACAGATTTCTTATCAGCTTTTACCGTCATCTTATTTAATTTTATAGACTTAAAATCTAATTCTGGAATCGTAGGAAGAGCCTCATAGGACATTTCGACATTTACGTCATCCCCCTCTTTCCAGTCCTCATTAGTCATTTTAACTGCTGGTTCCATTGCTGGACGTTCACCGCTGTCTTCAAGGTGTTTCGACATTGCGCCATCAATACTTTCCTGCATTGCTTCGCCCATCATGCGCTGACCATACTGCTTTTTGAGAAGCGCCAGAGGTACTTTGCCTTTACGAAAACCCTTCATCTCAATCGTAGGCTGAGACTCTGTCAATTTTTCATCAACTTTCGCAGATAACTCAGCAGCAGTTACAACAATATTATATCCACGTTTCAAACCTTCGTTCAGAGTCTCTGTTACCTGCATTTCTATTCCTTTTTCAAATATTGGTGCGGGTAGAGGGACTTGAACCCCCACGCCTTGCGGCGCCAGAACCTAAATCTGGTGCGTCTACCAATTTCGCCATACCCGCAAAACATCTATCGGATCCGAAGAACCTTTAATCTAAAAAGGTCTGTAGCAAAGAGATTGCGAGGATGCGAGAGGAAAAATCACTGTTTGGGTGCTAATTTAAATTACTCTTTTAGTTTAAAGAAATTTCATTGAAAACTTTGATACCCCTAGATCCCTTAAATCCTGATAAACCTCTAGAAACTACAACACATTGCACAAAAAAAAACCGGTCTGCTTAATTTTTAATCAAAAGAGCTTTATTATATATTTTCCTTGTAAATTATACACTACAAAGATTGTGTGCGTGGCGAAAAAGTGAAATTTGCGAAATAGTTGTTACGTTAGGGGGATAAAGATGAAGAAAATCGAAGCAACAATTAAACCGTTCAAACTCGATGAAGTGAAAGAAGCTCTACAAGATATCGGAGTACAGGGTCTTTCGGTAGTGGAAGTTAAAGGTTTTGGACGTCAAAAGGGACATACTGAACTCTATCGAGGTGCCGAATACGTTGTCGACTTTCTTCCCAAGGTTAAAATTGAAGTTGTTTTAACGGATGATCTTGTCGAAGGCGCTATTCAGGCAATTTGCGACGCTGCAAAAACAGACAAGATTGGTGATGGAAAAATATTTGTGTCGTCAATTGATCAGGCAATTCGCATTCGAACCGGCGAGACCGGTGACGAAGCAATTTAAAAATGATTTCGAAGGAGGAAATCTATGAGTAAAACTCTTTTATCAAAGATCACTGAGGAAAGTATTGAATACGTGGACATCCGTTTCACGGATCCAAGAGGTAAGCTACAGCACGTGACAGTTATTGCAGATCAAGTAGATGAAGACTTTCTAGATGAAGGTTTCATGTTTGATGGGTCATCTATAGCTGGTTGGAAATCAATTGAAGAGTCTGACATGAAGTTGATGCCCGACACTGATAGTGCGTACATTGACCCATTTTATGCCGAAAAGACATTATGTATTCATTGTACAGTGGTCGAGCCAGATACTGGAGAAAGCTATGCCAGAGACCCACGGGGCTGTGCTCTCCGTGCTGAGGCGTATTTAAAATCATCAGGAATAGGCGATGTCGCTTACATGGGCCCAGAAGCTGAATTTTTCCTTTTTGATGATGTAAGATTTGAAAACAAAATTAATAAAGTTTCGTACGAAGTTGATGCGGTGGATGCCTCTTGGAACACCGACGGCGACTACGAAATTGGAAATATGGGTCACAGGCCTGGGGTAAAAGGCGGCTATTTTC
>CAJWTH010000034.1 GCA_913047725.1 uncultured Planktomarina sp. | reverse complement strand
ACCCGATCCCATCCCGAACTCGGCAGTTAAGCATGGTTGCGCCGATGGTACTGCAGCTTAAGCTGTGGGAGAGTAGGTCATCGCCAATCCTGGGTAGAATATTATATCTCTCTTATTCGAAAAATCATCATATCAAATATAATACTGACCGGGATTACAGCTTTGTATAATGTTTCGGCCGAGGGAAGCTTCCATTATTATCGTAATACTGGCTTTGTTTAAATACCAAGTTAATTTAATGGCTGTAGCAACTTTAAAACCAAATGGGTGACAGTTGTCAGAGTGCTTCAAAATTAGTGGCGGGCTATTAAGTTTAAATGTATACCCCGTTAGGGTTGTAACTAACTAAAACACAGCGTATCCCCAACAAAGAAATCCTGTTAAGAGAGAGACTATGGCGAGAGTTAACCCGTTTCAATTTATTCAGCAGACACGTGCTGAAATTACTAAAGTTGTCTGGCCAACTCGCCGTGAAGTTCTGATCACTACAGCTATGGTTCTTTTGCTAGCTATAATTGCTGCACTGTTCTTTTCAGGAATTGATGCTGTGATCCGTCTTGGTTTACGCTCAATCTTGGGTTTGTTCTAAGGGACTGTTAGGTGCCTCTTGAAAACAGAGCGCGAGGCGGGTAATTCGCTCAATAACAATTAATGCGCGTGTTCCGATTCGGTTTCACGTAACTTTGATAAGGCGCCCTAGGCGATATTAGACGTATATTGGGGGTAACCCCGAGTAAGGTGAAGGCCCATAAAATGGCAAAAAGATGGTATTCGGTAAGTGTCCTTTCGAATTACGAAAAAAAGATTGCAGAGACCATCCGCCAATCGGTAATCGATGCAGGTATGGAGGAGCAGATCGAGGAAGTCTTAGTTCCTACTGAGGAAGTGATCGAGGTTCGTCGTGGCAAAAAAGTTACAACTGAGCGACGGTTTATGCCAGGATACGTACTTGTTCGAATGGAGATGTCAGATGAGGGTTATCATCTAATAATCTCTATTAACCGAGTTACAGGATTTTTAGGCCCACAGGGTCGCCCGATGCCAATGCGAGATGCTGAGGTAAACCAAATTCTCAACCGTGTTCAGGAGGGTGAAGAGACTCCCCGAACATTGATTCACTTTGAAATTGGAGAGCAAGTAAAAATTAATGGGGGTCACTTTGAAGGATTTGATGGAAATGTCGAAGAAGTTGATGAGGAGCATCAGCGTTTGAAGGTTAATGTATCCATCTTTGGGCGGGCAACCCCTGTTGAACTGGAATTCACTCAAGTTTCTAAGCAAGTCTGATTAACGCGCATTTTGTGCAAATAACCCAAATGGGTCTGTGGGAGGGTGTCATCACGCGTGATGGTCCGAACCACATCAACTTAGCCCGCTAATCGCGATTAGCGGGTGTTTGAAAAGGAAAAGTCAAAATGGCTAAAAAAATTGCCGGCACTATGAAATTGCAAATCCCAGCGGGTGCTGCAAATCCGTCCCCACCAGTGGGGCCGGCTTTGGGCCAACGTGGAATAAATATTATGGAGTTCTGCAAAGCTTTTAATGCTAAAACAGCAGATATGGAGCCTGGCGCTCCCTGCCCAACAGCAATTACTTACTATCAAGACAAGTCTTTTTCTATGGATATTAAGACTCCGCCGGCATCCTACTACCTAAAGAAGGCGGCTGGACTTAAGCCAGTAGGCAAGCGCAATCGGCCTCGTGGCGCCGAACTACCAGGCCGTGAAGTCGTGGCAAATGTCACCGTGGCACAGGTCAAGGAAATCGCTGAGGCTAAAATGAAAGATTTGAACGCCAACAATATAGATGGTGCGATGAAAATTATACTGGGTTCAGCTCGGTCTATGGGTATTGAGGTGAAATAATATGGCTAAATATGGAAAAAGAACTACAGAAGCCAGAGCTGCATTCGCTGAAAAAGCTAACGTATCTGTGGAGGATGCAGTTGCACTCATCAAAGGTAATTCAAAAGCAAAGTTCGATGAAACAGTCGAGATTGCTATGAACCTTGGCGTTGATCCAAGACATGCGGACCAAATGGTTCGTGGGACAGTTAACCTTCCAAATGGAACGGGAAAATCCGTGCGTGTAGCTGTTTTTGCTCGTGGTCCCAAGGCAGAAGAGGCGCAAGCGGCTGGAGCTGATATAGTAGGTGCAGAAGATTTGATGGAAATTGTTCAAGGTGGTAAGATTGACTTTGACCGTTGTATAGCAACACCTGATATGATGCCTATTGTTGGCCGCCTGGGCAAAGTTTTGGGCCCACGCAATCTCATGCCTAACCCGAAAATTGGTACGGTGACGATGGACATAAAAGAGGCTGTTGAGGCTTCGAAGGGTGGACAGGTCCAGTTTAAAGTTGAAAAAGCGGGCGTACTGCATGCAGGAATTGGCAAAGTGTCTTTTGACGAAGCTAAGTTAATTGAGAATATTCGTTCTTTTGTTGACGCAGTTGCGAAGGCGAGGCCGACTGGCTCAAAAGGTGCTTACATGAAGAAAATAGCAGTCAGCTCAACGATGGGCCCGAGTGTTACTATTAATGTAGACAGTGCCACCGGAGATTAAATTACTAGACATTAAGTCTGAAAAAGTGGGCCCTTGGGCCCACTTTTTTGGTTTAAATCACATAAATCAAAAAATTATTGTTCAAAAATCTGTCTGACCAAACTGATTTTTGGGATCAGGCTGGCTGGCCGTAAATTTACAAATAGTAATCGTTTTAGGCTCTTGCTCAAATGAAACGAATCCCCTACATGCAAGCTAGATACTCCGGCACAACCTGGCGGGGCTATTGTTCTGTCCGAGAAGGTGGGGGTCTCTAAGACTTAATTTCCTGCCTGAGATGGAGATAACGGTCTTATATCCTGAATTTTTTGGGAAATTTGTCCATTAGTCTCGTATCGTGGACTCAAGCGTGGTGGGTAACCACTGCTAAACTGAGCCGAGGGGACATAATGGACCCTCATAAATTGGAGTGAAACTGTGGATAGAGCCCAGAAAGAGAAATTGGTCGAAGACCTCGGTCAAATCTTTGAAAGCTCTGGCGTTGTGGTGGTTAGCCGCTACGAGGGTATGACAGTTGCTGAGATGCAGGACCTGCGCGCGCAAATGCGTGAGGCGGGTGGGTTCGTGCGTGTTGCCAAAAACAGGCTCGCCAAAATTGCCCTAGATGGAAAGCCGTGCGCAAGCATAGCTGATTATTTAACGGGTATGACCGTTCTTGCCTATTCCGAAGACCCTGTGGCAGCTGCCAAAGTGGTTCAGGAGTACTCAAAGGTAAATCCAAAACTGGATATACTTGGTGGTGCTATGGGTGAAAACGAATTGGACCGTGCTGGTGTAAAAGCTGTTGCGTCGATGCCAAGCCGAGAAGAGTTAATTTCTTCTATTGTTGGCTGTATCGTTGCTCCTGCAAGCAACCTAGCTGGTGCCTTTGGCGCGCCTGCAAGTAATATCGCGGGTATTATCGCGACTATCGAAGAAAAGGCTGCGTAAGCAATTGAAACACTTTCGTGGGTTTAAAACCCTTCGTTGGGACACATTTAAAAAATTAGAAAGAGTCGAAAATGGCTGATCTTAAAAAACTTGCAAAAGACATTGTTGGTCTTACATTGCTGGAAGCACAAGAATTAAAAACTATACTCAAGGACGAGTATGGAATCGAACCGGCAGCTGGTGGAGCTGTGATGGTAGCTGGCCCAGCAGATGGTGGCGGCGCTGCCGAAGAGCAATCAGAATTTAATGTAATACTTGTTGCGGCCGGCGCATCTAAAATTAATGTTATAAAAGAGGTTCGCGCGATTACTGGCCTGGGCCTCAAAGAGGCTAAAGATTTAGTTGACGCTGGAGGCAAGGCCGTAAAAGAGGGCGTTGATAAGGCTGAAGCTGACGACATAAAGGCCAAGTTGGAGGCCGCTGGCGCCGAAGTCGAGGTAAAGTAATTTTTAACCAGTATTGATTTTGGCTGGGGGCTCTATGGGTCCCCGGCTTTTCCCGTCTTTTAGGTACTTATTTGAAGGCCTCTTTTCGGAATTACAATACCTCTCCTGATAGGGGCCCACAGTGGGTTTCTTTCTGGGTAGGTTCATAGGTCGGGCGGATATCTTTGGGACGATATTCTAGAATAGGCCGAACCAAAACCCTTTCTCAGATGTTCACTCTGCTGGTCCCCGACGGCAGTGTGGCGGTCGAGATGAAAGGTTACGTAACGCATGGCTAACTCATTCCTAGGTCAAAAACGTTTGCGCAAATATTACGGAAAAATCCGTGAAGTTTTAGAGATGCCAAACTTAATTGAGGTACAAAAATCCTCTTATGATTTATTCTTAAAGTCTGGTGACACGCTAGAGCCTCTTGACGGTGAAGGTATTAAAGGAGTTTTCCAGTCGGTTTTTCCAATTAAGGATTTTAATGAGTCAGCTGTTTTAGAGTTTGTTAAATACGATCTAGAGAAACCTAAATATGATGTCGAGGAATGCCAGCAGCGTGATATGACCTATGCGGCGCCGCTTAAAGTAACCCTGAGATTAATTGTATTTGATACAGATGAAGATACAGGGGCAAAATCTGTAAAAGATATCAAAGAGCAAGACGTATTCATGGGCGACATGCCTTTAATGACACCAAATGGTACGTTTGTTGTGAATGGTACTGAGCGCGTTATTGTTTCGCAGATGCACCGTTCTCCAGGGGTGTTTTTTGACCATGATAAAGGTAAATCACATTCTTCTGGCAAGTTGCTTTTTGCTTGTCGTATAATTCCATATCGTGGCTCCTGGTTAGACTTTGAGTTTGACGCTAAGGACGTAGTTTATGCTCGGATTGACCGTCGGCGTAAGTTACCAGTAACGACCTTATTATATGCCTTGGGTTTTGACCAAGAAGGAATAATGGACGCTTATTATGAAACGGTCGATTATACCTTCAAGAAGGATAGTGGTTGGGTGACTAAGTTCTTCCCAGACCGTGTGCGGGGTACGCGGCCACTTTTTGATCTGGTAGAATCTAAAACAGGCAATGTTATTGCGGAAGCTGGTAAAAAAATAACACCGCGTGCTGTTAAAAAGTTGATTGACGAGGGCAGTGTTTCAAACTTGCTGGTTCCGTTTGAGCAAATCTTGGGTAAATTTGTTGCCAAAGATATAATTAATGAAGAGACCGGTGCTATTTATGTAGAAGCGGGCGATGAGTTGACTTGGGAGTTAGACAAAGAGGGTGAAGTCATTGGTGGTTCTGTAAAGGAATTGTTAGATGCTGGTATCACAAACATTCCTGTCCTCGACATCGACAACGTGAACGTTGGCGCCTACATGCGAAATACAATGGCTGCTGACAAAAATATGTCTCGCGACACAGCTTTAATGGATATTTACCGTGTAATGCGCCCCGGTGAGCCGCCTACCGTAGACGCGGCTTCTGGATTGTTTGACACACTGTTTTTTGACAGTGAGCGTTATGATTTATCAGCCGTGGGTAGAGTAAAAATGAACATGCGTCTCGATTTGGATGCAGAAGACACTGTTCGTACCTTGCGCCGAGAAGATATCGTATCATGCATAAAGGCCTTAGTTGATTTGCGTGATGGTAGGGGAGATATTGACGATATTGACCACCTGGGTAACCGGCGTGTGCGTTCAGTGGGCGAGTTGATGGAAAACCAATACCGAGTTGGTCTATTACGCATGGAGCGAGCTATCAAGGAACGGATGTCGTCTGTCGAAATTGATACAGTGATGCCACAAGATTTGATCAATGCGAAACCAGCTGCCGCTGCGGTGCGAGAGTTCTTTGGATCAAGTCAATTATCCCAGTTTATGGATCAAACTAATCCATTGTCAGAGGTGACTCACAAGCGTCGACTTTCTGCGCTTGGGCCTGGTGGTTTGACGCGAGAAAGGGCTGGCTTTGAAGTTCGTGATGTTCATGCAACACATTACGGTCGGATGTGTCCGATTGAAACACCAGAAGGACCAAATATTGGTCTAATTAATTCTTTGGCGACTTTCGCTCGCGTAAATAAATACGGTTTTATTGAAACGCCATATCGCAAAGTTGTAGATGGTAAGGTAACGGACGATGTGCAATACATGTCAGCTACCGAAGAGATGAGGCACACTGTGGCACAAGCAAATGCTGCTCTCGATAAAGACGGCAAGTTTCAAAATGACTTAGTCTCAACTCGTCAAAATGGTGATTACACGTTGGCACAGTCTGAATTGGTAGACTTGATTGATGTTTCACCAAAGCAGTTAGTTTCCGTTGCAGCCTCTTTGATACCATTTCTTGAAAACGACGACGCAAATAGAGCACTGATGGGCTCTAACATGCAACGACAAGCGGTACCACTTCTTAAGGCTGAAGCGCCACTAGTTGGCACTGGGATCGAGGAGGTCGTAGCTCGTGACTCTGGTGCAGCCATCGTAGCTAAACGGGGTGGGATCATCGACCAAGTAGACGCACAGCGGATAGTTATTCGGGCCACCGAAGACCTAGAGCTTGGAGATGCTGGTGTTGATATCTACAGGATGCGGAAATTCCAACGTTCAAATCAAAATACATGCATTAATCAACGTCCCTTGGTGAAGGTTGGAGATCATATAACCAAAGGTGAAGTTGTTGCAGACGGTCCGTCCACTGACATTGGTGAGCTTGCATTAGGCAAAAATGTGGTGGTCGCCTTTATGCCATGGAATGGTTATAATTACGAAGATAGTATTCTTATTTCTGAACGTATTGTGCGTGATGATGTCTTTACTTCTGTTCATATTGAAGAGTTTGAAGTGGCAGCCCGCGATACTAAACTAGGTCCAGAAGAGATCACTCGAGACATCCCAAATGTGGGCGAAGAAGCTTTACGAAATTTAGATGAAGCTGGCATTGTATATATTGGTGCAGAAGTTGGTCCATCGGATATATTGGTTGGTAAAATTACCCCAAAGGGCGAAAGTCCAATGACTCCGGAAGAAAAGCTTCTCCGGGCTATATTTGGTGAGAAGGCGTCAGATGTACGTGATACATCATTACGACTTCCTCCAGGTGATTATGGTACGATTGTTGAGGTTCGCGTTTTTAATAGACATGGCGTTGAGAAAGATGAACGTGCATTGCAGATAGAGCGCGAGGAAGTTGAGAGGCTGGCTCGTGATCGAGATGATGAGTTAACTATACTTGACCGTAATATTTATGCTCGCCTACGTAGTATGATGCAAGGTAAGGACTCAGTTAATGGTCCAAATGGCACCAAGGGCAAGCTCATTACGAAAGAGATTCTAGACGATACTCCGCGAAGCCATTGGTGGCAGTTTGCGATGAAAGAAGAGACTGATGCTCAAACCATCGAAGCATTGCATGAACAATATGAGGCTCAAAAACAAACTCTAGACGCGCGCTTTGAAGATAAAGTTGAAAAGGTGCGTCGGGGTGATGATTTACCCCCAGGCGTCATGAAAATGGTTAAAGTTTTTGTAGCGGTGAAGCGTAAACTGCAACCGGGTGACAAAATGGCTGGTCGTCACGGCAATAAAGGAGTGATTTCCAAAGTTGTTCCAATGGAGGATATGCCTTTCTTGAGTGATGGTACTCCCGTTGATTTCGTGTTGAACCCGTTAGGTGTACCTTCACGAATGAATGTTGGTCAGATACTTGAAACCCATATGGGCTGGGCCGCACGTGGCTTGGGCATTCAGATTGACGAAGCCTTAGGCGAGTATCGCCGATCTGGTGATTTAACTCCTGTACGAGACGCTATGCGGATTGCTTATGGGGATGATGTATATGCTGAAGGTATTGAAGCGTTGGGCGAGTCTTCATTAATAGAGTCTGCGGGTAATGTGATTAACGGTGTGCCCATTGCCACGCCAGTTTTCGACGGCGCCAAAGAGGCCGATGTTAATGACGCTCTACGGCGAGCTGGATTTAGTGAAAGTGGGCAATCAATCCTCTTTGATGGCCGTACAGGTGAGCAATTTGCTCGACCAGTGACGGTTGGGATAAAATACCTGCTCAAACTGCACCATCTTGTAGACGACAAAATTCACGCTCGTTCTACTGGACCATACTCTTTGGTTACTCAGCAACCATTGGGCGGTAAGGCACAGTTTGGTGGGCAACGTTTTGGAGAAATGGAAGTTTGGGCATTAGAGGCATATGGCGCGGCCTATACGCTTCAGGAAATGCTGACTGTCAAATCTGACGATGTTGCCGGGCGGACTAAGGTCTATGAAAGTATTGTCAAAGGTGAAGATAATTTTGAAGCGGGAATTCCAGAATCTTTCAATGTTCTCGTTAAAGAAGTTCGTGGCCTTGGTCTAAATATGGAACTCCTGGATGCGGAGGTGGATGAGTAGATTGTTAATAATAAAGTAATCTACTTCCACCGCTCTTCCCTATGATTTAAAGGAATTTAAAATGAACCAGGAATTATCAACCAACCCGTTTAATCCAATCACGCCACCAAAAGCATTTGATGAAATCAAAGTTTCCTTAGCAAGCCCGGAACGAATTTTGTCATGGTCATTTGGAGAAATTAAAAAGCCAGAAACAATAAATTACCGTACGTTTAAGCCAGAACGTGATGGTCTTTTTTGCGCACGTATATTTGGTCCAATAAAAGATTATGAGTGCCTGTGTGGAAAATACAAGCGCATGAAATATCGAGGCGTTGTCTGTGAGAAATGTGGAGTTGAAGTTACATTGCAAAAAGTGCGTCGTGAACGCATGGGTCACATTGAATTAGCAAGTCCTGTCGCTCACATTTGGTTTTTGAAATCACTTCCGTCTCGCATAGGATTAATGCTAGACATGACACTGCGTGATCTGGAACGTATTTTATATTTTGAAAATTACGTCGTAATTGAACCTGGTTTGACTGACTTAATTTATGGCCAGTTAATGAACGAGGAAGAATTTCTCGATGCTCAGGATATATATGGGATGGACGCTTTTACAGCAAACATTGGTGCTGAGGCTATTCGTGAAATGTTGTCTTTGATTGATTTAGATGGAGAAGCGGATCAGTTGCGCGCTGATCTGGCTGAAGCTACAGGAGAATTGAAGCCAAAGAAAATTATAAAGCGTTTAAAGATTGTTGAGAGCTTCATTGAATCTGGCAACCGTCCAGAGTGGATGATTCTTACTGTTATTCCCGTAATCCCGCCAGAGTTAAGACCGCTAGTTCCATTGGATGGTGGTCGTTTTGCAACGTCAGATCTCAATGACCTTTATCGCCGAGTTATTAACCGTAATAACCGTTTGAAACGCTTAATCGAGTTAAGGGCACCAGATATTATTGTTCGCAATGAAAAGCGGATGTTACAAGAGTCGGTCGATGCTTTATTTGATAATGGACGTCGTGGCCGGGTAATTACTGGTCAAAACAAACGCCCTTTAAAGTCTCTTTCGGATATGTTGAAGGGTAAGCAAGGACGTTTTCGCCAAAACCTTTTAGGTAAACGCGTAGATTTTTCGGGTCGGTCGGTGATTGTGACAGGGCCTGAACTGAAACTGCATCAATGTGGGTTGCCCAAGAAGATGGCTCTAGAGCTGTTTAAGCCTTTTATCTACAGTAGACTAGAAGCTAAGGGGTTATCTTCAACTGTAAAGCAGGCGAAAAAATTAGTTGAGAAAGAACGTCCTGAGGTTTGGGATATTTTGGATGAGGTAATCCGTGAGCATCCAGTGATGCTGAACCGTGCACCTACTTTGCACAGGTTAGGCATACAGGCGTTTGAACCCGTTCTAATCGAAGGTAAAGCTATTCAGCTCCACCCCTTGGTTTGCTCTGCCTTTAATGCTGATTTTGACGGAGATCAGATGGCTGTTCATGTTCCATTGAGTCTCGAGGCTCAGTTAGAGTGCAGGGTTTTGATGATGTCTACTAATAACGTTCTGTCACCCGCTAACGGCGCGCCAATTATAGTACCATCGCAAGATATGATTTTAGGTCTTTATTATACTTCCCTTATGCGTGAAGGTATGAAGGGCGAAGGTATGATTTTTGGCTCGGTTGATGAAGTTCAGCATGCACTTGATGCGGGGGTCGTTCACCTACATGCAAAAATAACAGCACGAATACTTCAGGTTGATCACGAAGGAAATGAGGTTATGGAGCGTTTCGAAACTACACCCGGCCGGGTGCGGTTAGGTGCTCTGCTGCCAACAAATGCGAAAGCACCTTTTAAGCTGGTTAACCGTCTTTTAAAAAAGGGTGAAGTACAGCAGATTATCGATACAGTATACCGCTACTGTGGTCAGAAAGAATCTGTTATTTTTTGTGATCAGGTAATGACTATTGGTTTCCGTGAAGCGTTTCGGGCCGGAATATCATTTGGTAAGGATGATATGCTTATTCCAGATGACAAGTGGACTATTGTTGATGGAGTGCGCGCTCAAGTTAAAGAGTTTGAACGGCAGTACATGGACGGCCTTATAACGCAGGGTGAGAAGTACAATAAAGTAATAGACGCTTGGTCAAATTGTAACGATCAAGTAACAGACTCGATGATGGATGCAATTGCATCTGTCAAATATGATGAGGATGGTTCTGAAATGGAACCCAACTCAGTGTATATGATGGCGCATTCCAAAGCGCGTGGTTCCGTGACCCAGATGAAACAACTGGGGGGGATGCGCGGTTTGATGGCAAAACCCAATGGAGATATCATTGAGACGCCAATTATCTCAAATTTTAAAGAAGGCCTCACTGTTCTTGAGTATTTTAACTCGACACACGGCGCCCGTAAGGGTCTGTCTGATACGGCCTTAAAAACTGCAAACTCTGGTTATTTGACCCGTCGTTTGGTTGATGTGGCACAAGACTGTATAGTCCGCAGTCATGATTGTGGAACAGAGCGTTCCATTACCGCTCGTGCTGCTGTGAACGATGGTGAAGTTATCTCATCTTTGGCGGAGCGTATTTTAGGTCGTGTTGCGGCTGAGGACGTAATAAAGCCCGGGACAGATGAAGTTTTGTGTAACAAAGGTGAGATGATTGATGAATTGAAGGCCGACCATATAGAAGATGGTGGCGTAGTCTCAATGTTAATCAGGTCACCGCTGACCTGTGCAATTGAAGATGGAATATGTGCAGCTTGCTATGGTCGGGATCTTTCACGAGGTACCCAAGTGAACCAAGGTGAGGCCGTGGGGATTATTGCTGCCCAGTCTATTGGAGAACCGGGTACGCAGTTAACTATGCGGACATTCCACATTGGTGGCGTTGCTCAGGGTGGTGGCCAACAATCTAGTCAAGAAAGTAGCCAACCTGGTAAAGTATCTCTTGAGAATGCTTCATTATTGAAAAATTCTGCTGGTGAGTATCTATCACTTACGCGCAACATGGTGGCAAAAATACTCGATGTTGGGGGGGCAGAAATAGCGAGCTATAAGGTAGATTATGGCTCCAAGATGTTGGTAAAGGACGGCCAAACAATCAAACGAGGCGAAAAACTCTTTGAGTGGGACCCGTTTACGTTACCAATTATTGCTGAAAAAAAAGGCACGGCAAAATTTGTTGACCTTGTGATTGGTATTGCGCTTCGTGATGAGACTGATGATGCGACTGGCATGACCCAAAAAATTGTCTCGGATTGGCGGGCAGCACCAAAAGGTAATGAGCTTGCTCCAAAAATAATAGTAACTGACTCAAAAGGTGAGATGCTACTAAAAAAAGATGGTAATCCAGTATCATATGCAATGTCGGTTGACGCAGTCCTGTCGATTGAAGATGGACAAGAAATCAAAGCTGGAGATATTTTGGCAAGGATTCCTCGTGAAGGGGGCCGGTCGAAGGATATTACTGGTGGCTTGCCAAGGGTGGCCGAATTGTTTGAGGCGCGCAGACCAAAAGACCATGCAATAATTGCTGAAATAGACGGCTACGTTCGCTTTGGTAAAGACTATAAAAATAAACGTCGCATAGCGATTGAGCCTGCTGATGACAGTATGGATAATGTTGAGTACATGGTACCAAAGGGCAAGCATATTCCAGTTCAAGAGGGTGACTTCATCAAGAAGGGGGATTACATCATGGATGGTAATCCTGCACCCCATGATATTCTTTCGGTTATGGGTGTGGAAGCTTTGGCTGATTATATGATTGACGAAGTGCAGGACGTTTATCGCCTGCAAGGCGTTAAGATAAATGATAAACACATAGAAGTAATTGTGCGGCAGATGTTGCAGAAGTGGGAAATTACTGACAGTGGAGAGACCACTCTACTCAAAGGAGAGCATGTAGATAAGGCTGAATTTGACGCTGCAAATGAGAAAGCCCTATCAAAAGGTGGGCGTCAAGCACAGGGAGGGCCAATATTGCTTGGGATTACCAAAGCTTCACTTCAAACGCGCTCGTTTATCTCGGCAGCCTCATTTCAAGAAACAACACGAGTGCTTACAGAGGCTTCTGTGCAAGGTAAGCGTGATAAACTCATAGGCCTAAAAGAAAACGTAATTGTTGGAAGATTGATTCCTGCAGGCACTGGTGGTGCTACTCAGAAAATGCATCGTGTAGCGGCTGATCGGGACAACGTAGTAATTGAAGCTCGCAGAGCAGAAGCGGAAGAGGCAATTGCACTGGCTGCTCCTGAGGTGGATGAGGTATTTGATACAGATGGATCGGATAATTCTAAGTCTCAGACTGAGTAACAAAGCGTATATTCGAAATGATAAAAGGCCACTCGCTAGGGTGGCCTTTTATCATTAAAGGCGATTTATCATTTCATTCCTAAACATAGGAAATAACATTTTTAATGTTATGAGAGGTGCTTAAGTATGTCTGACAATTTAAAGGGCGCAATCTTCATGATGTGCTCAATGACTTGTTTTGCAGTTAATGACGCGATGATTAAAGCACTTGGTGGTGTGCTGCCAATGTTTCAAACGGTGGCATTACGCGGTGGAATAGTTTTGCTATTACTTGGTTTGGTGGTAGTGCGCTCTGGATGGAATGTTCAGAAGCTTGGCAGTCGGGATAAATGGATTCTTGGTCTTCGTGCCTTAGCTGAAGTGGGTGCTGCATTTTTTATTGTTACGGCTCTATTTAACATGGAGCTGGCAAACGTGAACGCCATTCTTCAAATCTTGCCACTCGCTATTCCGTTATTTGCATACATAGTTTTAGGTGAACCATTGGGCTGGCGTCGAACAATTGCCATTGGTATTGGGTTTTTGGGCATGTTGTTAATTATTAAACCAGGAGGCGAAGGCTTCAACATTTATTCAATCTTTTGCCTTGCAGCTGTTGTGTGCGTTACCATTCGTGATCTGACAGCTCGAAGCTTGGGCGCCAAACTATCCTCGCAAGAAATATCCTTTTTTGCGGCTTTGGGTGTTTTTGTGGCTGGAGGCTGTGCGACGTTTTTTGAGCCGTGGGAAGATGTTAGTTTAGATTCTTGGATATTATTAACAGGGTCTTCAGTTGCAATTTTCTTTGGCTATATCGTCAGTGTACTGGCAATTCGAATGGGAGAGGTGAGTTTTACTGCTCAGTTTCGTTACTTTGGTCTACTTGCTACCTTGGTTCTTGGTTATATTTTTTTCGAAGAGTGGCCGGATACCTGGTCGTTGATTGGTTCAGCAGTTATTGTAATTACTGGAATGTTTATGTTTTATGGACAAGGGCGAAAAAAGACGTAATTGATACCAAATCTAATCAGTAAAAACCACTTTTTGAAAAAATTAATTTCTTGAGTTATTTTTGGTGCGTCTGTTTATTTACCGCTCTGATAATAGTTTGTTAATGATGGCTATTGTTCTCTATCTCTAGCTGTTGACACATTAACCGACTCTGCATATACGCGCCTAATCTGTGCTGGGGATATCCCTTTTGCACGGCATCAAAATTTGAAGTGGTCAAGAACAGTTAGCTGTTCCTCTGGAAATCCCGCCGCCCCCTCTACGACTAGGAAGGGATGTGGCGCTTGTTGCGCAGTACGAAAGAATACCGCAAAAATACGCGGAAGTCAGTGTAGAGTGGTCGTACTCCGCGCTAAAAAATAAAACCGGTGGGGCGCGCTTCATCAGAAAATTTATGTAGACGAGAAGAGAACCGCCAATGCCCACAATCCAGCAGCTGATCCGGAAGCCCCGGCAGCCTAAAGTAAAACGTAGTAAGTCTATGCACTTACAGGAATGTCCGCAAAAGCGCGGTGTATGTACGAGGGTGTATACAACGACCCCAAAAAAGCCGAACTCGGCGATGAGGAAGGTTGCTAAAGTCAGACTAACCAACGGTTTTGAGGTTATCAGCTATATCCCTGGAGAAAGCCATAATTTGCAGGAGCACTCTGTTGTGTTGATCCGTGGGGGGAGAGTGAAAGATCTTCCAGGCGTGCGTTACCACATTCTTCGTGGTGTACTAGACACGCAGGGTGTCAAAGACCGTAAGCAACGTCGTTCGAAATACGGCGCAAAGCGTCCTAAGTAAGGAATTATATATGTCTCGTCGTCATGCTGCTGAGAAGCGAACAGTCCTACCTGATGCCAAATACGGTGATCTTGTTTTGACAAAATTTATGAACAATCTGATGCTAGATGGTAAAAAATCTATAGCTGAACGGATCGTCTACGGTGCGCTTGAGCGCGTTGAAACAAAAGTTAAACGCGTTCCGATTGAGTTATTTCACGAAGCTTTAGAAAATATTAAACCGTCTGTTGAGGTGCGGTCGCGTCGAGTTGGTGGGGCTACTTACCAAGTTCCAGTAGAAGTACGGCCTGAGCGGCGCGAGGCTTTAGCAATTCGCTGGTTAATTACTGCTAGTCGGAAGCGCAACGAAAATACAATGGAAGAACGTCTTGCTGGCGAACTGATGGATGCTGTGCAGTCGCGTGGTTCAGCCGTAAAGAAGCGTGAAGATACACATAAAATGGCAGATGCGAACAAAGCGTTTAGCCATTACCGCTGGTAACCCTACAGAGGCTAAATAGACATGGCACGTGAATATCCCTTAGAACTGTACCGCAACTTCGGTATAATTGCACATATTGATGCAGGTAAGACTACCTGCTCAGAGCGGATCCTGTTTTATACGGGAAAAGAGCATAACATCGGTGAAGTGCACGATGGCGCTGCAACCATGGACCACATGGAGCAAGAGCAGGAGCGTGGGATTACTATCACATCTGCGGCGACAACAACGTTTTGGGAGCGCACGGAAAACGGTGTTGATGCTGAGGGCCCCAAGCACCGCTTCAATATAATCGACACCCCAGGTCACGTGGACTTTACAATTGAAGTTGAGCGTTCATTAGCTGTTTTGGATGGAGCGGTTTGTGTCTTGGATGGCAATGCTGGTGTTGAGCCGCAAACGGAAACAGTTTGGCGTCAGGCTGATCGTTACAAAGTACCGCGTATGGTTTTTGTCAATAAAATGGATAAAACTGGAGCAGATTTTTTTAAATGTGTTGACATGATTGAGGATCGCACTGGAGCAAGTGCAATTCCTATTTCTTTTCCAATCGGCGCTGAAACTGAGTTGGAAGGCTTGGTTGATCTTGTTACGATGGAAGAGTGGTTGTGGCAGGGTGAAGACCTTGGAGCTTCTTGGACAAAAGAACCAATACGAGAAAGCTTAAAGGAATCTGCTGCGAAATGGCGCAGCAAACTAGTTGAGGCTGCTGTAGAGCAAGACGATGATGCAATGATGGAATATTTGGAAGGTAATGAGCCTGATATTCCTACCTTACGTGATCTGATCCGCAAAGCGACTTTGTGTATGGCATTTGTGCCTGTACTAGGTGGTTCAGCGTTTAAAAACAAAGCAGTTCAGCCGTTGCTGAATGCTGTTATTGACTATCTGCCGAGCCCGCTCGACGTCGTCGATTACATGGGCTTTAAACCGGGCGATGAAACAGAAACCCGAGACCAGGCGCGACGTGCGGACGATGACATGCCGTTTTCGGCGCTCGCCTTCAAAATCTGGAATGATCCATTTGTTGGTTCTTTGACCTTTACTCGAATTTACTCTGGTAAGTTGGAAAAAGGCGATAATTTCTTGAATTCAACTAAGGGTAAGAAAGAGCGTGTTGGTCGTATGATGATTATGCACTCTAATGACCGAGATGAAATTTCCGAAGCATTTTCGGGTGATATCATAGCACTCGGTGGCTTAAAAGAGACGACTACGGGGGATACTCTTTGTGCTGTAAACGCTCCAGTTGTTTTAGAGACAATGACTTTCCCGGTACCCGTAATTGAGATTGCCATTGAACCAAAAACAAAAGGTGACCAAGAAAAAATGGGCTTGGCGCTACAACGTTTGTCTGCTGAGGATCCATCTTTCCGCGTTGAGACGGATATTGAATCTGGTCAGACCATCATGAAGGGCATGGGCGAGCTCCATCTTGATATCCTTGTGGACCGAATGCGTCGCGAATTTAAGGTAGAAGCCAATATCGGTGCGCCACAAGTTGCTTACCGTGAGACAATTGGTCACGAAGTAGAGCATGTTTATACACACAAGAAGCAATCTGGAGGATCCGGTCAATACGCCGAGGTTAAAATGGTTATTTCTCCAACAGTTCCTGGCGAGGGCTTTTCGTTTGAGTCCCGCGTAGTTGGTGGATCTGTTCCAAAGGATTATATTCCAGGTGTTGAAAAAGGCATTAGATCAGTTATGGACAGTGGGCCATTGGCTGGCTTTCCTGTAATTGATTTTAAAGTCGCTTTGCTCGAGGGAAAATATCACGATGTTGATTCGTCGGTCTTAGCTTTTGAAATTGCGGGTCGGATGTGTATGAGAGAAGGCATGCGTCTAGCTGGAGCAAAACTGCTCGAACCTATAATGAAAGTAGAAGTGATTACCCCCGACGAATATACTGGTGGAATAATCGGGGATTTGACGTCTAGACGCGGTCACGTCCAAGGACAGGATAGTCGCGGTAATGCAATTGCTATTGATGCATTTGTTCCATTGGCAAACATGTTTGGGTACATCAATACGCTTAGATCGATGTCTTCCGGGCGGGCCAACTTTTCAATGCAATTTGACCATTACGAACCGGTACCAAGTAATATTTCAGAAGAGATCCAAGCAAAATATGCGTAAACTGTAGTAGGCAATTTGCCCACCGCCACAAAAAAAAGAGGAGCCTCCCATGGCTAAGGAAAAGTTTGAACGTTCAAAACCACAC
>CAJWTH010000033.1 GCA_913047725.1 uncultured Planktomarina sp. | reverse complement strand
CATGTATAGACATAGGTCCAAACACTGAATAACCGCATTCTTTCTCTAGGCCTGTGGATAGCCATCCGCACCATGGTAGTTTTTACCGTTGCCAAATTTAATTGAATTACAATAACCAGAATTTGATTCAGATTAAATTCTTCGTTAGCCTTTATTTATCAAAAATTTTTAAAAGAAGAGCACTTTTTTACGGCGGTGCCCCATCAAGAGTTTTGCGAAGTGTCTTAAAAAAAAGGTTCCATATGCTAAAAGAAGATCTTAATGGGAAAATTGCACTGATTACTGGGGCCAGTAACGGCATCGGGAGAGCTACTGCACGCTTACTGGCAGACAAGGGCGCAACAGTTGTGGTTGGATATCATTCTAGCCAAGAACGCGCCGAAGAAGTCTGCGTTTCATTGCCAAATTCTGGGCATTTTATTTTCCAGATTAGTATTGATAAACCTGCGTCCGTCAAGAAAACAGCCTCAGAAATTAAGCGACGTTTTGGGAAATTAGATATCCTCATTAATTCTGCCGGTATGACCCAGCCCATTCCCCACGCAGATTTGGAAACTCTAGACGAAGAAATTTTCAACAGGTTTCTTCATCTCAACGCAGGTGGCCCATTCTCAATGATCCGACACCACATCCCATTGTTAAAAGCAGCGCGCCAATCTGTGGTAATTAATGTGTCTTCAATTTCTGCATTTACTGGATCAGGTAGTAACATCGCCTATTGCGCGGCAAAAGGTGCGCTCGATACGATGACTAAATCATTTGCGCGCACATTCGGTCCAGAAGTACGCTTTCTTTGTGTATCGCCCGCCGCAGTAGCAACTGACTTTGTGGCGGGGCGTGATAGGAATGCACTGGAAAAGGGTGCTTTATCTACTCCACTTAAAACGGTCGTTGAACCCGAAGATATAGCCGACGCAATATTGGGGTGCATAACTCATCTACGAATGTCCACCGGTACGAATATAGTCGTCGATGGAGGTCGTCACTTGTGAAAAGACTGTTTTAAAAATAAACTGGCAACTCTTCATGTAGTAAAAATTTTGATGATTTAATTTCTAGATGTAAGTTTTACCGTCTGATAATTACCAAGTCGTTTAATCAAAAGATTGAAATAACTCAAAAGTTTCATATATGTTAAAATGAAACTAGTAGTCATGGTTAGTGTAAGTCTAATCCAGCTCTCATGGAGGACACCAATTGAATTATCTCTCAGGCTTAGAAGTACTTCTGCAACCAACACTCTGGATTTTTATTCTGGTTGTTGTTTTTCTTCTAAGGTCAGTAAAATTTGTTCCCCATAACAGAACTTTTCTAGTTGAAAGGTTTGGAAAATTCCGTGGTGTGCAGGAAGCTGGTCTCAACTTTATAATACCATTTATTGAACGTGTGGCAGCTGATCGCTCTCTGAAAGAGCAAGCGGTTGATGTCCCAAGCCAAAGTGCCATCACCAGAGATAATATATCTTTGTCCGTTGACGGTGTTCTATATTTTCGTGTTCTGGATCCGTATAAAGCAACTTACGGAGTGGATGATTATGTCTTTGCCGTAACCCAATTGGCGCAAACCACAATGCGCTCAGAACTTGGCAAAATGGAGCTCGATAAAACCTTTGAAGAACGTGACCTGCTAAATACCAATATTGTTGCAGCAATCAATCAAGCAGCTACTGCGTGGGGAGTTCAAGTTTTAAGATATGAAATCAAGGACATTGTACCCCCACAATCTGTGATGCAGGCGATGGAAGCACAAATGAAAGCAGAAAGAGTTAAAAGAGCTCAAATTTTGGAATCTGAAGGAGACAGGCAAGCTGCGATCAATCGGGCAGAGGGACAAAAGGCCTCCGTAGTTTTGTCTGCAGAAGCTGATAAAGACGAACAGGTACTCAAAGCCGAAGGTGAAGCTAAAGCACTTGTAGCCGTCGCTAATGCTCAGGCCAAAGCTCTTGTTATGATCGGTGAAGCTGCAGACACTAAGGCTGGTCAGAAGGCTGTACAACTTGAGCTCGCCACCAAGGCAATACACGCAAAGGAAATGATAGCTAAGGAATCTTCCTTAGTGATCCTACCAGATGGAGCTACTGATGCTGGCACCATGGTATCACAAGCTATGGCAATTATTCAAAAAATAACTAACAGCACATCGGCAGAAATATCAAGTAAACCTGAGACCACTCGTGATACGGCAGGCCCTTGGGATACAGCAGAATGAGTGAACAACTTTTAAATGTTTCAGTTATCCAATGGCTACTTCTGATAGGAACCACACTGCTTATAATTGAGGTTGCTGTTTTAGGGTTTGCAACATTTGTGTTACTGTTTATTGGCCTTGCCATGTTGGCAGTTGCCGGCCTTATGGGCTTTGAAATTCTACCATCTGACTTTAAAACTGCTATTATAGCAGTTTCTATAATGACCCTTATTACGGCTGCAGTATCTTGGAAATTCCTCAAAAAAATTCAAACTGGCTCTGAGAATTTAAAAGTTGAAGTCGGGTTTATTGGACATCGCTTCCAGATAGATGACGACATCTCACCTGAAAAGCCCGGGCAGTACTTTTATTCAGGTGTTAATTGGACAGTTATCACAGACGAGTATGTTGAAAAGCATAAAGAGCTCAAGGTTGTCCACGCCGACGTTGGACATTTCAAAGTCATAGCCACAGATGATTAAATTCTGTTGCGTTGAAACTGACCTAAAGTAACTATCTAATACTAGATTGGTTCAGCCACAAGCCAGACGCCTCCTTCAGGCCTTAGTGTCAAAATCATTTTTGGAGATGGCACAAGGCCGGCTACAGGCTTAAAGCGAAATCGTTTAAGCAGGCTAGATAATATAATTACTGCTTCGTTAATCGCAAAATTTGCACCAATACAAACCCTTGGACCATCACCAAAAGGCAAATAGGCATAGCGATCTCTTGGAATGTCAGCTTCAAACCGTTCTGGATAAAAATCATCTGGATTTGACCATAAAGTGTGATGGCGGTGCAAAGCATAAATTGGAATTATAACAGTATCGCCAGGTCGAACTTCCCGATCACAAAGATTGTCAAAGCCAGCAGATGTCCGTGACACTAGCGCGGCTGGTGGGTAGAGGCGTAAGGTCTCATCAATAACAGAACGCACATACTTTAAATTAACAATATCCGCACCCTGCACCTGTTCTGATAAAACTTTTTCAGTAACCTCCTGGCGTGCAATCTCTTGGACCCTATCGTCATTTGCCAGTAGGTAAAGAGCCCATGACAAGGTCAAAGCTGTAGTCTCATGACCAGCAACTATAAAAGTAAGTAGGTTATCACGCAGTTCGCCTGTATTCATTTGTCGTTTGGTTTTGGGGTCCACACCAGCCAGCAAAAGATCCAATAAATCTGGCGGTGATTTGCTCGAACCATCACGTCTCCGATCTATGACACTATCTGCTAATGTTTTCATTTGCTTGAGTGCTTTACCTGAAATTACCCTACTAAGACGTGGAACCCAATCCGGAAAACCAAGAATATCTGGTAGTGAAATTTTACCTGCTTCAGCAATGTAGCTGTCAATAGCCCGATGCACACCGATCCGGTCAAAGCCCTCATCATCTGAGAAAGTTACGTCTGAGATTACGTCAAAAGTTGTGGTTACCATTTCATCAAAAAAATCAATTGGATAATTTTCTTGATTGCTAATCCGTTCGCAACACCTGATGGCAGCTGAAGACATAATAGGGCTGAGGTTCATTACATTACGGTGCGAAAATACAGGAGCAGCGGCACGACGTTGCCAGCGCCAGTGGGCCCCCTCGGCAACAAACAATGATTCACCAATAGCAGGTTTCAAAAGGTTTTTTGTTACTGCTGACTTAGGATAGTTGTCTACATTTTTTAACAAAATATGACGGAGAGCAGTGGGTTCCATCACCATGTGCCATCGTTTTCCAGTTTTCCCAGAAATCATTGGTTGTTGTGTCGCAACCTTAGGAATTATGGAAAGTACATTACGGCGGGCCGCAGCCAATGATTGCAGAACCCCCATCGGTTTGGTAACCAACTCAACGCTAACTGGGAAATCAGAATGTCCAACCATGCCGAATAAATATATCGATAGGACTCAAAAGCAAGCATGCCTTTATATTAGGCGGTTCAAAGGTTTAGAATTCTTAAGTAAATTAAAATTAGAATTTGCCCAGCAAGCAGCATAAATTATTTTCCAGGCAAATTTATATCATACCATTATTTTAAAGGTTTCATCGTTTCACAGAGAAAATTATTAAAATAATGATAGCTGATCAGGATTTTTATGTATCAGCCTTTTTTTGGACGACTTTTTTCTTTTGGAGGGCTTTTTGCGGCTCCCCAATTTAAGAAAAACCGTCGTCGCAGTATCCTTAAAGTTTTTACTATTACGAACATCTATTATTTTCTGTTTTGCAAGTTTTGCCGCAATTTCTTGATTTACGATTGGCTCTGGGTAGTCGCGGCCAATAACAAATTCATTGTCATAAAGAAGATCTTTTTTTTGTGTCCACGGCGCATGAATGAATTCATTTTTTAAATCATTAAGCTCAGGAACCCATTTGCGAATAAAGTTTCCAGATGGATCATGCTCCATGGATTGCTTAATGGGATTGTAAACTCGCATAGCATTTATGCCTGTAACACCTGACTGCATCTGAAGCTGGCTATAGTGGATACCCGGCTCGTAATCAGTAAAGATTTGAGCCAGATGATTTCCAGTAATCCGCCAATCAATCCACAGTTGATAGCTTGCAAAACTGACGAGCATGGCTCGCATCCGAAATGTGATCCAGCCATCAGTAATTAAATTCCGCATGCATGCATCAATGAAAGGATAACCTGTATATCCAGTAGACCATGCCCGGAAATGAGATGAATTATGACCATTTTTATGCAAGCCTTCAAAAGCTGGATGCATGCAATGTGTCTCAATTTCTGGTTGGTCTTCGAGTTTCTGGATAAAATGGCATCGCCATGCGAGGCGGGACTGAAAGGCGGCTAGATTTCGACTGAATATTTTTTTGTCCGCTAATGAAAGTTGTGTTTGCCGTTTGCCAATAGATTGCACGACCTCACGCACCGATAGCGTCCCCCACGTTAGATGTGTTGATAGCCTAGAGCAGTGCTCCTCGGATAATCCAGGCGCAGAAATATTCTTCAGGTATGAGCCAGATCGATATTTTAGAAAACTACGCAAGTCCCGCAAAGCTGCCTTGCGACCTCCAATTTGAACATTTCCAAAAAGTTCCTCTCCAAACATGGGGTCATGCTTATCTGGTACTGGTTCAGACCTGCAGTTGGGTACAGGGATAACATATTTTGGTTTTATTGTTATTTTTTGCTTCATTCTATTGGTACGAATTTTCGACCATTCATCGCGACTGCGTAATCTTCGCACAATGCCATTAGACGGGTACTCATTGAGTATAATTTTATTTTCTGCACATAAACTTCTGACAGCTAAATCCCTATCGAATGTCCAGCGATCTCCAGTTTCCTCAAAGGTGTGAATTTGCTCAATCGAGTAGTCCATATGAAGGGATTTAAATACACTTACGGACTCGCCAATTCTTATGACAAGTGACTGCCCCAAGCTGGTCAGGTCGTCATTTAAATCAACCAAGCAATCATGAATAAAAGACCAGTGACGCCGGGATGCCGTTGATTGAAGCCAGTATCCTGGTTCAACAATATACAACGGCAAAATAGGCTTATCCATCCGCACCGCTTCGAGCAGAGGCGCGTGGTCTGACGTACGCAAATCACGCTTAAACCAAACAATTTGAACCGACCTTTTCATTGTGTTCGATGGTCAACGTGCTGGGCCAACGAATTAGTAATATCCACAAAAGCTCCAATGTGTGCGCACAAAAGAAAGATACCACCAAATTTTCGTTGCATTAATAATACCTCTATTGGTAACGGTGGAGGAGTGAATTGGTCTTTGATTAACTCAAAGGCCTCTACCTGAAGCTGTTTTGGGATTGCGTGATCACCAAAACTTATCTGGCCTTTAGCATTTAAAGCTTCAAAAATTAACTGCATCATACCCAAAATAGTTTTGCGCTGATTAATGCTCGTGGTGGCATCAAAAAATCCTATTTCCTGCGCAATCTCCATAAGTGTTGTGTCATCAAAAGATAGGCCAGCACATAGTAATCGGCGATACAGCTCCATAGTTTTTAAAGAAATATCACGCGTTGCTCCAAAATCCAGCAACGCAATTTTTTGACTATCAAGCTGATATCTGTAGTTTGCAAAATTTGGATCAGTTTGCATTACTCCAAAAATAAATAATTCACTAAGCGTCAGATCTATCAAATTCTGCCCAATTTTATTGCGTTCCAGCTGAGGCAAGCTGACACTATCTTCAATGGATATCCCCTCCAGGTAATCCATAGCCAGAATATTTGGCGTGCTCCAATTATCATATACTTTAGGGATAATGAATTTTTGAGAACCTCGTAAAAGGCTGTCAAATTTTTTCAAATTATGCGCCTCAACTATATAATCAGTCTCCATATGCAATTGTTGTTTTGCTTCGTTTAAATATGGCTCTAGAACAAAGCCATTTGGGAGAAGGCCAGACAACTTAATCAGAACAGCAGCATTTTCGATATCGCTATCAATGCTCTCTTTCACGCCCGGATATTGCACCTTGATGGCAAGCTTACGCCCATCTTTGAGTTGAGCGCGATGTACCTGACCAATAGATGCAGCAGCGATAGGATGAACATCAAAAGACTCAAAGTCGTTAAGCCAGTTTTTAGGCCATTCTGCATTTAGGACCTTTTTGAGCTGTTTAGGCGGCATGCTGTCTGCATTTTCACGCAATCTCGCCATAATAAGACTAAGGTCAGGTGGCAGAAAATCTCCTGTATCCATGGATATAAGTTGACCTATTTTCATAGCCGCACCACGCAGCTTAGCTAATTGATTAGTTAGCCGATTGATATTCTTGGGAGTAAGCATAAGGTCTCGTAAGGAGGGCTGTTGGCCTTTTCCTAATTGTATGATCCCCTGCGCAATCATATTACCAGCAATGCCTCCAGCCATTACTCCAATATGCCCAAATCTGGACAGACGAGTATGTGGCACCGACACAGATTTTGTCACACTTGTTTTTTTTATCATTCGACTTTTACCAAGGCGTATTCATCATAGTGCGACTTCTCTAATCACTATACCACGAGGTAGCCGCTCAAAAATCAAAGGCAAGGAGTTACTTCAAACTGCCTGTTTGAGTACTATCCTATTTTAAGACTAATACTTTTAATTGGCCCGGCGAAATAGGCCATCTACTAACAACATGTGAGGAACCGTTAGCGCAGCCAATCCAATGAAAATTATTTGCAAAATCGGACCCCTAATAGTCTCTGTTGTTGGCATCAGCCAAAACATTACTATTGCAGCTCCCCAACTAGCAAAAGTGAAAAATAGGGCGAGTGGAATTAATAGCCGCGGTGAGTAAGAAAGAAGACGAAGTCTGCCCCAAGTATAGCGAAGATGACGGGCCGAATGTACCGCACAAAAATATAGGGCAAACGCAGCCAAAGGAGGTAAAATGTAATACACAACAGCAAGACCAATGAGCTCTACAAACCTACTACGGAGTTTTGGTTTTCGCCAAGCTAGAAATAAATATGCAGCCAATATCAGCGTGAAGGCAACGGCACCAGCATTGATAAACCTCCACAGCAAGTCTGTTTCGCCATTCACTAACTGAGCAAATATTAAATCAACCTCTGACGTATGAAGTATGCTTATTCCGATTACTACTAATCCACCATGCGCCAAAGCTTGCACAGACCTTTGAAGTCTTTCACCCTGCTGACTGTCACCAATTCCAAAATGCCAAATACTAATTGCTAAAAACAGTAAGAAAGCAGCATTTGGAAAATTTATCCAAAAAACGACGACTGAGGCAGCAATACCAATGTATATCAAAATAAATGCTGCCATCGATTTAAAATTTTTTCCATAACCAAGCGCGAGCCCTACCGCTCCATCAAAAGCTCCATGTGGCAAACCAATCAGCACTATTGCAGCCAGGGCTAAGAATGAGACTAGGTCAAAGCTTAATAGTAGAGACGTATCCAGAGAGAGAAAATTGTTAACCACTATGCACCTCTCTCAGGACGTATAAGTGCAGTAATAAATGGCCACACCGGCATTGCAAAAATGACTTTTATACGCATTTTTAAACTAGCCTCTCCACTGAGAAATTTGGCAAATTCATCTCCAGTCAAACTTTTAGCCAAAGCAGAAAAAATCCGTGGGGCGTATTGTGGTTGGTGCCGGAGTACGGACAAAAATATTCTATCCATCCATAAATCAATTTTCTTATGAGGCGAGACAAATATTAGTTTTTTGCTCTCTTCAAAAGACCTTATAGCCTTTCTAATTTGTTTGTGAATAAAGCTGAAGGCATAGCCGCTTGAAGGTCTGATCGCACCACAGTTTCCACCAATACCTTGATAATTTTGATCATGGCGACGCATAAGGCCAAGTGGTATTGCTCCTTTCTCACGTCTCAAAACTTTAAATTGACCAACTCCAGCGCAATCCAATAACCAAGTTGAGATTGCAGCTTCATAGAAATCATCTTGTTCAATATTTGGTGAGAAAACTGTGGACTCTACTAAGGCCTGACTATCAGAAAAAGGTAGACAGTATATAAAGTGCATTCCATGAGATTGATCACAACGAAAATCCATTAAGATAGCCTTACTATCGTCAAAGCTGCCAGGCTTCGCCTGCACTTCCCAACCAATAAAGTGCTGCAACATCATATTGTAACCGGTCCTTGGTGGTCTGCTATCAAACACATGCTCATTGGAAAAATTATCAATTAGTGACATGTCAGTGTTAAAGCTAACACCATTCTGCTTAGCCTTTAAACGACAATAGCCCAGCCATTTTTTACGTGTTACCACTTGATATGGGTGTTTAGAAGCTTCCATTTCTATCTCAGTATCGGCAGTTTGTATCGACCATCTGTGCCAAGTTTTATCAGCAAGCCCAATCACATCCTGCAGCCAATCCATTTGCCAATAGCCCCACACATGATCAAACTCAAGAGTATCTATTTGAGGCGAAAACAAATGAATTTCATGCTCAGGCAAAGATGCTGCTTGTGCAGCAAGAGAAAGCCCAGCACAGCCATCACCTATAACTGCAATAGCAATCTTTGGTTCAAGCGATGCGAGTTCATCAGACATATGGAAGGCCCGAGAGTGAATCATGTAACCGCACTTTATGGCTCGGATACGGCCGTAAACGCCAGGCCAAGCTGCGGAGAGCACTAAAGGTACAGGCTAATTTTGTGCTTTTGCTGGTCACTTCTCTACCTTGGTACCAACAATAACCTTTAGCGGCAATTTGCAATCCAATCTGGCGGTAGACTTGGGCGGCAACCGAAATAGCCAAATGTGAACGGAGAGGCAAATATACCAAACCCTTAATTCCACTTGCGTAGTAAGTTTCAGCAAGTTGTATTAACTGAGCAACTGCAGAAGATATTAATTCCCTTTCAGAGGAATTTTGCCCGATTTTAGAGATTTCGAGAATGTGTTCTGGGGTCATGTCGCCAACCCAAGTGGCTGGCAGATAACGCCGTCCCATTTGTGCATCTTCCAGTACGTCGCGCGCTATATTAGTGAGTTGCATCGCAATCCCAAGATCTACGGCATGTTTTAACGCTTTCACATCATAGCACCCAAGAACCGTACTCATCATCAGGCCAACTGTTCCAGCAACCCTGTAGCTATAACGCAAAAGGGCGCGCTCGTCAGGCACGGCCACTGTTCGTTGATCTTGGAGCAGGCCGTCAATCAGTGCAACTACGATCTCAGCTGATACATCCTTAGACGAAATAAAAGTCTTCAGGTCGGGTAATAAATGGTCATCTGCTATTGGTGAGTTCATTAATCCGGCACGAACATTGTTTAATCTCAGAGGTCCATCAACAATATCACCATCAGCCATATCATCTAGAATACGGCAAAAACTATAGAGCTGCGCAGCATCACCTCCAACTTTTTCTCCCAAAAATCGCCTCGCCCAATGAAAGCTCTTGCCATTTTGAGCTAAAGAACGCTCTGGAGAAAGACTTTCGTTCGAATTCATCATGTAAGAACGTAGCACATAAAGTGTCTAACCCTTTAATTCTTCATCAATCAAAGCTTCAACTACTTTTGCTGAACATAGTACACCAGGCATGCCAGCACCCGGGTGGGCGCCTGCTGCTGAGAAGTAAAGATTAGGGATGTGTGGGTCACGGTTGTGATATCTAAACCATGCTGATTGAGTAAAAATTGGTGCTATTGAGAACCCGGCGCCATGCATAGAGCGGTAATCATTTTTAAAGTCCTCAGGGGTCATCCAAAAATCTTCAGTTATCATAGTATCCAATTCTGGCATTATAGTTTCAGACAAAGCATTAACAATTTTATCCCTCAACTCCGGAGCCTTTTGAGCCCAATCGACCTTGCCTCGTAAATTTGGCACAGGACAAAGCACATAAAAACTATCACAGCCATCAGGCGCAAAACTAGGATCAGTTGCAGTTGGGCGGTGAACGTATAATGAGAAATCGTCCGCGAGAATTTTTTTATCAAAAATATCCGATAATAGCTCTTTGTAGCGCGCTCCCATCCAAATGGTATGATGCGCTACATCAGGGTATTGACGCTTGGTACCAAAAAATAAAACGTATAAACCCATAGAATAGTGTGTAAATTTATCAGACGCTAATCTTTTTCGCCGGTTTCCATCAGCCGGTAACATCTGCGCATAAACCGTTGGCGGATCACCATTACAAATTACACGTTCAGCATTAAATACCTGGCCATCTCGAGCGATTGCGCCAGTAGCGCGGCCTTGGTCTAAAATAATTTCGTCAATATCTACACCCAGCTCAACTTTGACGCCAACGCGTGTAAGTAATCCGTGCAACGCTTCCACGAGCTTACCGGTGCCCCCCATGCAAAAATACACACCCCAGCGACGTTCCAAATAATGTATTAAAGCGTAGATTGAAGTTGTGGTGAATGGATTGCCACCCACGAGTAAAGGATGAATTGAAAATGCCTGCCTAAGGAGAGGATTTTTTAAATGCCGATTAACAATTCCAGCTACGGAATAATAGCTCTTCAAGCGTAACAAACTTGGTATTTGCGCTAACATTGTTCTTACTTTGTGAAACGGACGATCAGCAAGTTTTTCGAAACCGATGTCAAATATAGCCTTCGAAGTTGCGAGAAGGCGTTCGTAACCTTTGACATCTGCGGAATCAAATTTTCTTATTTCTTTATTTGTGTCTTCAATCGAGCGCCGATAATCAAACTGTCGCCCACCATGAAAATAAAATCGGTACCAAGGATCTAGTGAACGAAATTCAACATGGTCACTACGTTTCTCGTCAAAAAGTTCAAACAACTCGTCAAATAAGAATGGCGCAGTTATAACCGTTGGGCCTGCGTCATGTCGGAAGCCACCTCTTTCAAACACCTGAGCCCGTCCACCAATCGCCTTCAATCGATCAACTAGAGTAACATCAAATCCCTTTGCACGCATGCGCAAGGCTGCCGCAATTCCTCCAAACCCTGCTCCTATTACCAGTACAGTCCCTGAATCCACGGCATTATTTTTAGTATGCAAAATTTCTGATTCCATTTTCTCTATATCTTGTAGTGCTATCTAGCAATTAGTTGGAGCTACAGACTTCAGACATGCTTGCTCAAGAAGCGATTGTACAGGTAAAATCGCCTCCAACAATCCCGATGGTAGCGCCTGTGCAGCGCTGTCTGTTTTAGCAAGGATTTTTTGCATTTCATGAGCGCTCATAGCCATCGCATCAGATTTTAAAATATCTTGATGATATGTCTCAATGTCAGCATTAGAGCGAGCAATATACCAAGCATCAAATGCAGCAATACGCTCTGGCGTTAACGCCTGCCGATATAGCACCACGACGGCATTAGGTGCGCGCCTCGCAAGATCAGAGCCCTGATCCTCAGCACTATCCAGGGCACGAAAATTCATAATATCGTTCGCTATTTGATAAGCTGTTCCTAAACTGCGGAAATAGGCTGCGATTGAAGAGGTTTCATTTAACTGTAGCGCCATTGCTGCTACACCTTCCAGTGGAGCTGTTAGTAGCGGTGCTGTTTTATCAGCAGCTATCTCAACATAACGCTCCCATTGAGGAGCTGATTGCAACGCAAACTCAGCCGCCTCTCCAGCAGTAGTTGTGGCCATGTGCTGAGCTAAAATCTTTACTAACAATGGCGTCTGTGATCGTTGCCCAGCCTCAGCAGCTAACTCAAACGCTAGAGCCACGAGCCAGTCCCCAAGTGTTAGTGCCATATTACGCCCGTATTTTGACCAAACTGACGGCCGACCACGGCGAAATCTATCATCATCGCAAACATCGTCATGTATCAGTGATGCGTTGTGGAGTACTTCTACCGCCACAGCCCAATGCATTGCAGCAGTGGTATCTATCTTAAGAGTTCTTGCCGCGTGAAGCGCCATTTTTGCTCGCAACATTTTACCCAGGACCGCAAAATGATGATGTGCACTATCAGCTAAAGCTGTATTATTTTTAGGTAATCTGTCCAGTATGAAACGATGTAGATTTTTATCTGTATCAGAGTCAAAATCTAGCTGTTTTTTATCACTTAAGGTAGTAGCGCCAAAGAGCTCAAATTTGCTTGGCATAGTCCGTACCATCCTCTGATAAAGAACACTGCTCCTAGAATAGAATGAGGTGGCCATTTGGCCACCTCAAAAGCCACCTTACTTGGAAGCGTTATCAGACTCTGTTACTGCAACATTCCAGATGATTACACCAAACGCAATTTTGTTCAGAACATCTGCTAGGTTATAGATAATGTTCAGCGCGTTGGCTGACTCTTCTACACCCAGGCCACCAAAGTAACCCATGAAATAACCTAGTGGGTAAATAGCCCAACCGATTGTAACGATCCAACGCATTGTTGAAAATGCAGACTGTACCGATGCCGGGGCTTTTTCTGCCGCAACTTTTCCAGCTTCACCAAAGAAGATCTCATACAGGATATATGCCCAACCGACTATACCTACTACGAAACCTAACATTACGTTGATGTATCCAGCTTCGCCCATATAGCCAGCTGCTAACATTACAACTGTACCAATCATTAGACGCCAGAATACTCCACCAGACACTGCGGTGATCGCGCGAAGAATTAAGTAGAACTCAACCATCAAGAGTGGCACTGTAATTAGCCAATCAATGTAACGGTATACTAACGGTGTTGCACCTGTTTCGACCCACACGTCACGCATGTAAAAGTAGTGTACTGCTGCAACTAATGTTACGAGACCTGAAACGGTCAGCGATGTCTTCCACTTGCCTTCGACCCGCTGGGTTTCCAGGAAGAAGAACGCTGTAGCCGCAACCAAAGCCATTGAGATTAACCAGAATGAAATTCCGACAAAATCGTTCGACTCTAGATTTGAGCTCGCAGATGCTAAAGAAGGCGCAGCAACTAAAGCTGCTGAAGCCATCAATAATTTAACTCGACCAAATATTTGTTTCATTTTCTTTCCTCCAAAAATGTCGGCCGATGTTATTCAGCCTTGCTAGCAGTGCTTTCCTACACCACTGATAAAAGTACTTCTATTTTCATCGAACAAAAATTTCAATACTAAATTAGAAATTACTCAGACTTACCCTACGAAACTTCATTAGTATAACCATCTGTTTTTGTACCTTTATTAATTAGCACTTCAAAAACTGTCATCAAAGACTGGGACAAACTTAATTGTAATGAAGGATCGCGCTGATAATGAATCATTATCGTAGTTTATTTTAAAAAAATTATTTAATTTTCACTTCTGATGCAGCCGACTGCCCAACACATTTAACCAAAGAGTGGTTTACATTAAAGTAATTTAAATCAGTGAGTTAACTTAAACTGCAGGGTTCAACACCTCACTTCAATAAATATCCTACTTTGCACCTCAAGAGGACTTTAGGTAAACGCAAGCCACAGGTTAGGGGTGAAACAATGCTTGACGTAGCTGCGCTTGCAATGACATCCGCGGAGCGCTATCTCAAAATAACTGAATTTGATTGAGGGTTTAAAAGATGCCAGATAACGCTATCCGACCAGGAAACCGGCTAATGGATCGTCCGGAATACCGGCTAAAACAGCAGCCTTTAACCTGCACCGTAAATACCAGTGTGTTCGATGCGGTATTAATGATGTCTGAGAAAAGCTACGGCGCCGTGATTATCATTGATGGAAATAAAAAAGTCATTGGTGTCGTAACTGAACGGGATGTAATGAATAAGGTTGTCGGCAAAGAGCTAAACGCAAAAAAGACTGTGGTGGGTGACATAATGACCCCAAACCCACGGTTAGCACGTGAAACTGATGATTTAATTGATTGGCTCAGGATTATGTCCAATGAGCGTTTTAGACGTCTTCCTGTCGTCGATAGCAAAGGTCATATAAAAGCAGTATTCACTCAGGGAGACTTTGTGTCCTACACTTGGCCAGACCTAATGTATCAAATGAAATCGATGGCGACGGCCACAGTGAGTAAAAACTGGGCTGTATTTCTGATTGGGGGGGGTATTGCACTCTATTCTCTGGTCACAATAATCGTTGTAAAAATGATGGGTTGAAGTCGCTTTGAGGGGAATTTCTGGCCTGAAAGAACGAAAATAATGTTCTGCAATAAACCTAAATGACTAAGAACCAGCCTTTGTTTGAATATCTTGGTTGTTCAGTGGAAAAATTCTTCGAACTTTTAATTCTTCCGTTAGCTAATACAAAAAGGTACAGAAATGAAACCCAAAGCGATTTTTTTTGGATCAATTGGTACGCTTGCCGAAACATCAGATCTTCAGAGACGCGCTTTCAATCAGGCATTTGTAGAAGCAAAACTGGACTGGCATTGGGATTTTGAATTATACAAAGGCCTGCTGAAAAAATCGGGCGGTAAAGGCCGAATTCAGGACTTTGCAACCCAAAAAGGTATCCCCGTAGACACACCTCATTTGCACAAACGCAAAACAGAAATTTTTAATGATTTCTTGGCAAAAAAAAATCTACCACTGCGTCCAGGTGTTTCTGAGGTCATAAGTTATGCTAAAAAGGCCAAAATATCTCTCGCATTTGTTACCACAACCTCCAAGGCCAACATAGGCGCTATATTCTTCGCGTTGGGCGATCAAATCCATCGCAGTAACTTTGATTTTATAGGTGATGAAACAATGGTGGCCAACCCTAAACCAAACCCTGATATCTATAAAAAGGCACTTACCGAGCTAGGTATTAAGCCAACAGAATGTATAGCAATAGAGGATACTGAGACCAGTATGGAAGCCGCATTAACTGCCAATATAGACTGCGTGGCATTTCCCGGCCTAATTTCAAAAGGAAACAGTTTCGATGGTGCTAAAACTGTTACAGAAAAACTATCACCTAGTTATTTTGCAATCTAATTTAAAATAACAAATCCAACTAGGGTTGGGCTCTTGAGTTCATCTGTCTTTCAAATGACTTTAATCATAAATAAAATTTTCAATATTTAGATGGTGTTAAACTAGACAAACTTCTCGCCGGAATGCAAAGATGCGATAGTATATCGTCCAAAATCTGTATTAGGGTTTTATTGGCCGCAACAAAATCTTCCACTCTAAAGGTGTTAAAGATGAATTCAATTTCTCTATCAGATATCTCAGAGGCACAGGAAATTTTAAAAGAAGTGCTTGTGGAGACACCAACCGTGCAGATGAAATCTGATAGGTGGGAGGGCATACTACCTGATATAAAAGGCGGTGCTATTAAAATGGAACTGTTTCAACAAGCAGGTTCCTTTAAGGCTCGGGGCGCCTATTTAGGCATTCAACAAATTTCTGAACGTGAAAAATCAAAGGGCGTAGTAGCGGCAAGTGGTGGAAATCACGCATTAGCTGTTGCATGGGCTGCGAAAAAAGCTGGGGTGTCAGCCAAGATAGCCATGCCAAAGGCTACTGATGCCATGCGGATAAATGGATGCCATGCCCTTGGAGCCGAAGTGGTATTATGCATGGATATAGCAGATGCGTTTTCCAAAATGGAAACTTGTGCGTCTGATGAGGGTCGCACAATCATGCATCCGTTTGAAGGGCGACACATGACACTTGGAAGCGCCACCTGCGGCGCAGAGTTTGTGACAGCTCACCCCGAAATCGACTTATTTATTATACCTATTGGCGGCGGAGGGCTCATTAGTGGAATGGCCACAGCAATCAAACTAATAAAGCCAGAGGCAATTGTGATTGGCGTTGAGCCCTATGGCGCGGACAGCATGTTCCAGAGCTTAAAAGTAGGCACCCCCGTAAGACTGGATAAAGTTAATACAATTGCCGATAGCCTAGGTTCTCCGTTAGCAATGCCTTATTCTTATGAATTTGTGCGCCACCATGTTGACCAGATCTTTCGTATAGAGGATGAGGACATGCGCGTCAGCATGCGAACTTATCAAGATATATTAAAAATTACTGCAGAACCCGCCTGCGCCGCAGCACTCGCAGCCTTAGTTGGTCCAGCCAGGGACTTAGCAGTTGGAAAACAAGTGGGATTAATAGCGTGCGGATCAAATATCAGTTTAGATCGCTACCACGCAATCTTAGGTGCGAGTGAATGAAATTCATTAATATTGAGTAGACCAGACATAGGCTTTGATAAAAGATCAGTGTGGGTGAACACTAAAAAGAACTGTTTGATTGGCGTAAGCTTTTCACTCAAAATAAGTTAAGGCTTCAAAAAACTTTTGTTTTAGTTGTTTGAGAATTGGTAACTGAGGTAAGCAATGCGCATAATTATAGCAGTTTTTTTTATTTTTACGGCTACGCAGATTAACGCATTTACGGAGACTTTTTATTGTCTAATCCAAAATTTTGCTGGTGCCGACGAAAATAAAGTCCATAATTATTCAAACTTCAACCGCTTCACAATGAATATTGAACGAGAAAATAACAGTTCAGACTTTGGACGCTTAAAGTTTTCAAATACACATCCAATGAATTTTAATGTTGATTTCTACGGTTATAATAGTGGCCTTATAGTAAGTGAGGGCAGCATGTCTTTGGTCTTTTATTTGCAAACTGGGCAGCTTTTTCAATCATTTACCACACTCAAACATGCGGCGGCACTGTCGGCTAAATGTAAAAAGTCATAAATTAGGAATCTTTGTCTTTTATACATATCAGACAGATGCAATATTGTGGATTAGTCACTACCTATTATAGTGATCAATAAAACTAGAAAAGAAATTTAAAAATGTCAGAAAATGAATATAAAGTCTTTGGATTAAACACCGCCCAAGTCTCTGTAATATACGGAGTGCTTTTAGCACTCTTTGCAGTTTGTGTGTCATTTGCGAGTGGCAGCAATTCCCTTACATCTTATATTCCCGCCATGCTTGGCCTGCCAATTCTAGTTTTAGGTCTTGT
>CAJWTH010000032.1 GCA_913047725.1 uncultured Planktomarina sp. | reverse complement strand
GAATAAAAAATGTCCTATTAAACTAACGCCGACAGCGTACCAACTGCCGACAATCATTCCAAATACAATGCACCACATCCATGCAAGTATTTGCATAATCATATGGCGAGTGGCTGTGTTTGGAATATTCCTAAGCGGATTTTTATTATGATCCATAACGACACACCAGGAATTGTAGATATAATTTTTCATCATGACAGCCTTCTCAAATATTACTGGACCACAAATTATTCAAATAACATACATAAGTTGTTATGCACCACACATCACATCGCTATCACTTGTCAATAATGTTACCAGTAACATTAGCGTATTCGTTTAAAGTGAAGCTGGTGCTAGTGCCAGATCAGTTATAGAAATCAACTGAATTTAGACCAGTGAATGTTGGCTTCACAACACCATCATGTCCTGTTTTAAGGAAAATACAAAATGAAACAAAAACTTGGTTGGTTTAGAAAATTGGTAGTAACGTTTATAATATTTTCTATAATGATTATTGGCGTCGTCCTGCTGACAAGTTGTAAGCAATTCGGGGCAAAACCATCCGGGGACTATCTTAATGCTATAGAGGCATCTCCAAACTACAATGTGGATAAAGCCCAGTTTGAAAATCAAACGCCTAACGTCATGAGCAATATTGGTGATGACATTAATTTCTGGGACGACCCTTTTGGGCGGGTTACGCCAAACTATCTATTTAATTCGAATAAAACCTCCCCTAATACACTGATGCCAGAAGCTCAAAACATCAATATGTTGGAGTTTCTTGAAAGTGAGTCGACCATCAAGTTTATATGGCTAGGGCATTCCTCCATTCTACTTTCAATAAATGGTAAAATAATCTTAATTGATCCAATTTTCTCAAATAGTGCTGCACCTGTTCCATTTATTATCAAGCGTTTTCAGCCGCCAGTAATAGGTTTAAATGAATTGCCCGAGGTGGACTACATCCTGATTTCACACGACCACTATGACCACCTCGATATGAAGACGGTCAAATATTTCGGTGATAAAGAAACGACCTTTATTCTGCCCCTTGGAGTGGGCTCGCACCTAAGACGTTGGGGCGTTAAGCAGTCAAAAATTATTGAGCTCGATTGGTGGGAGCAAGTTGACGTAGGAGATCTTTCTTTCACAGGAACGCCCGCAAAGCATTTTTCTGGTAGGTTGGGACCAGTGTCCACCATGAAGACGCTGTGGTCTTCATGGGTAATAAAAAGTTTGGAAAATAGTATCTATTTTAGTGGGGATTCGGGCTATGATATCCACTACAAAACAATCGGTGACCGGCTGGGCCCGTTCGATGTTGTTTTCATGGATAGTGGCCAATATAACGAGCGCTGGCGAGCAATGCACAATATGCCTGACGAAGTGATTAAAGGGTTTAATGATCTTGGTGGGCGCTATTTGGTACCAGTGCATTGGGGCATGTTTAACATGTCGTTACATAATTGGTTTGACCCTGCCGTTGAAGTAGCGGCGAGATCCAAACAAAGTAAAATACAGCTGATCACACCACGTCTCGGCGAATTGATTTTATTGGACAACCCGCCGCTATTTGATGAATGGTGGAAAGCAGTAGACTAATAGCCTAGCTGAACGATGGATTTTTAGGGAAAAGCCAATACTAGACTCCACATCAAGATACTGTAAACATCGTAAGTGTATGCTTTTCATAACAACTGAGCATCAGCTCAATTCAAGAGAATACAATTGAAAAAGAAAGAAAAAATTGATCTTTTTGGAGCAGTGGCTTTGATTGGTCTCTCAGCTCTGTTGGGTTTAAATCACGTTGTTATAAAGGTTGTAAACACTGGGCTTAACCCAGTATTTTTTGCAGGATTAAGATCCTTACTAGCATTTTTTTTCCTCATCATTTATTTAAAACTGACCAATAAGAAGATAGAGTTCTCAAGAGAGAGAATGGGTATTTCCATTATAGCTGGAATTGTTTTTGCCTTGGAATTTTTGTTATTGTTTCTTGCGCTGGATTTCACAAGTGTCGCTCGCAATTCAATACTCTATTACTCAATGCCTATTTGGGTCACAGTTTTTGGCCACTTCTTCCTTCCTAATGAAAGACTGAATTTCTTCAAATCTGTTGGTCTGATTTCTGCGTTTGCAGGTGTGTCACTTGCAATCTCAAATAATGATGAGACATTTTCCATCCACAACTGGCAATTAATCGGCGATTTTCTTGCCATAATGGCCGCAATCCTATGGGCAATGATTATCTATCTTATAAAGGGAACAAGTTTCAAAGAAGTCCCACCAGAAATGCAGCTTGTTTGGATGGTGATGGTATCTGCTCCAATTTTGTTAATAGCCTCTTTATTTTTTGGTGACTTAGTTCGAGATTTTCAAATGATACACCTATGGGGCTTATTATTTCAGAGTATAGTTGTTGTGGCGGGTGGGTTTCTGTTTTGGCTGTGGCTTGCATCAATTTATCCAGCCTCTGGCGTTGCTAGTTTTTCTTTCTTAAGTCCTATTTTTACGATATTTTTTGGCTGGATACTTCTTAACGAAACAGTTAATTTTACGTTTGTTGCAGCAGCAATCTTGGTGATATTTGGCTTAGTCTGCATCAATAAGAAAGTTCAAATTAATCATTAGATACTCAAAAGAAGGCCCACAATATTTCTAAGTGTTTCCCAATTTTTTGAAGACTACACCCTTTACCACACCTCGCACCTCTCCACCCAGCACCCGCTGTATATTTAGCTAACAGAGTGGCCTAGCCGGGCAAATGGGGCTATGTTCGCATATATTGCTTGGGACATGATGTTGACCAATTTACTTACGACCCACAGGAACTGATTGTATAGTCGCCACTGCAATTCCACCTAGCACTAGCAAGCCTGCTACCAACAAGCGCAAGGTCAGGGGTTCTGCTAAAAATACCACACCACCGCCTACTGCAAAGACCGGCACACTTAATTGCGCAACGGCTGCAATAGTTGTGGGCAGTTGAGGGAGTACACGATACCATAGTGCATAACCAAAACCAGACGTCACAGCCCCTGCACATAATGCTGAGACTATGCCACCCAATGGCAGGTCACCGCTCGTAAACACCAAAAATACCGCGACCATCGGAAAACATAAGATGAAATGACCCGCAGTTGCCTGCAACGGATCACGCAGCGCCTGCCCTAGGATTGTATAAACAGTCCAGCCCACTGTTGCGGCGATCATGGCCAAGGTTCCCGCCAATGGCACAACTTCCAATTCACTTGGCCATAATAATATTACAAGGCCAATCAGCGCAAACACAGCCCCAGCCCAGCGCATGTTAGACACTGTTTGGCCCTGAAATATAGCCCAGCCAAACATCATAATTTGTAATAAACCAAATAAAATTAATGCACCCATACCTACGCCAAGGCTTAGGTAAGCAATTGAGAAACCTATCATATAAGTTGTAAGTGCTAAGGCTCCTTTCCAACGATTTCTGATGCTTTCAAGAGGTGATTGCCCTTGAATAGTTACCAGAAAGCCTAGAGACAACGCACCCGCTCCAACCCGAATGGCCGCAAAGGTTAGCGGGTCCATGCCATAAGTATTAACGCCCACGCGAGTTAAGATAGAATTGACCGCAAAGGCGACCATCGTGAGGCAAACCAGACCAATTAGTTTCATTTATCCGGTGTGAACGGTGATACTATGGATTGCAATCCATCAAAACTGATAAGGACTAATGTGGGCCACTAGCACCGCTCAATAGCCTTGGTTGCAGAGCTAAATAATAAATCAGTAAGAATTATTAGAGCGCAGTTATCTGCATCAGGATGGCTGCCTGAACAACGGCTGGATCGACAACGTTTAGGTGGTCGTGCCAAGGCATGTACTGCTCGAGGGCTGGTATAAGGTATCCAAGCTTGATTATAATCTACTGGACAGAGCGTTTCTGGTATTAATGAGAAGGTAGGCAAGTAGTAGAATGATGCAAATTAGAAAATCTGATGAGGGAAGAAGTAGGATAAGGGCCCAATGCTAGAGGCTACAAACAAGTTAAAATATATCCCATTCGAAAACTTCAAGATTGGGCAGAAACAGAATTTTGGTGCCTATGAAGTTACCCAGGAAGAAATTATAGAATTCGCAAGTAAGTACGACCCCCAGTTCTTTCATCTTGACCACGCAGAAGCAAAACAATCTCTTTTCGGTGGGCTATGTGCTAGTGGCTGGCATACGTGTGCCATGACAATGTCAATGATGGTAGTTAACATGGACGCAAATGGTCGGTCATTAGGTTCACCGGGTATCGACAGCCTTAGATGGCTTCGGCCAGTTTTCCCAGGAGACGTACTATCAGTTCAGATGGAGGTACTGGATACGATCCCTTCAAAAAGTCGTCCAAACATCGGCGTTGTTGTTAGCAAAGTCTCTGTAAGTAATCATAAAGAGGACGTGGTGATGGAATTTACCAGCAAGGGGATTTTCTCCAGAAGCGAGGATGGATTAGGAGAGTAATAAAATAAAATTAGACCTTCAACATATACAATATGTATCTTAGGTTGTTGATTTAATATATTAATTCCACATGGGTACCTTAGGGTTATCCTATATCCCCGTAACCTCCCTCCCAAGACCAGAAGATAACAAAGCGTTTAGTTATAGTCATAAGATAAAGTTTTCTGCTGATGGTCAAATGCAGATGCACCTCTGCTGCTTCAATCCCTGATATAGGAACGGCCACTGAGTGTTTTTGCTTAGGCCTCCTACTCACTGTTTTAAATTGTGGTGGCACGTTCTTGTATTCAACATTTACCTTTGGATGATTGGTTGGAGACTTGTCAGTGACTTTTAGCTCTGTGCTTGGCTAGCATTGCGTCTAATGCATGGCGGCAATTCCTTATTGTATGATGATCTTGGGGCTAACATTGGCCATAATCTATTTAACAGAGAAAGGAGATTATAATGCTTAGAAAAATATTCAAATCAATGATCGTAGCCCGTCAGGCTTCCGCTTCATACGAAGCTATGCGGTACATGACAAACTGCCAATTGGATGACATTGGCTTTACTCGTGATAACTATATTGAGGGTATAAAAGCCCGTATCTCAGCAGAGCTGGACGCAGAAGATGCAAAGGCAATGTCAGCAGCGCCAGCGAAAATCAACCTACACGCCACTGCTTGATTTAGGCTCTGGTTTTAAAGATGCTAGAGCTCTCAAAATATTTACACGGGTAACGGGGACATCATCGAATAGTTCCCCCAAAAGGGGCTATATTATTTTAACGTCAACGACTGAGCCTCTAAAACCTGCCTAACGGCTTAATATGGCTGCATCCTTGAGAACGGCGCGCGAAGGAATTTGCGGCATCAGACTAAGTGGCTAAGCTGTAGCCAGGTGACACTTCTAACAGAGCTATAGCTCTCAGTTAGGCAGCATAGTTTAGCAACGTAGATTTACCTAACCCTGAGCTTCCCTGAAGGTCGTCTCTGGGCTTTTTTGCAAACCAAACATTATTAAGTCTTTGCCAGTCGCTATAGTCGCCCTCAGCATCAAAAGCTTCATCGCAATCTACCAATTTTGGCCGGCTATCATCAATCCCTCAAAAGCGTATGCATCTCAGTGAATGATGTTTAGTCACTAGTTTTTCATAGTTTCGATAGTTTGCACTTCCGGTTTTGTTTCCAAGTAGGATTGTCTGGTTTTGTGGAGATCCCAATAGTTTTTGAGATTGGGATGTTCAATTTTCCAGTTAAATCTAGGGAACCTGAGATCCAGGTACTCCAAACATGAAAACACACTTATGTCTGCTATTGTGAAATGGTCTCCTATAAAAAATTGTTTGGTCCCCAGATAAGAAGACAAATATTTTACGCCTTGATAAATTTTGGTTGCCTGCCTGTCTATCCAATCACCACTCCGCAGTTTTTCAAGTCGGACATTCTCCAAGAAAATAAGGACCAACGCATCGGAGACTCCATCTGCCACTGCTTCCACTAACTTCGCACCAACATTTTCAATAGGCGATTCTGGATAAAAAAGAGGGTTTGGAAAAAGATTATCTAAATATTGAACAATAACTTTACTATCAAATAGTGGTTCGTTTCCATCCTCAATCAGAATTGGGATTTTGCCAAGTGGGTTTAGATTTTTAGTGACCGTGTCTCTGTTCCAAGGGACATCTATGATTTCTTCAAATTCAACATTTTTCTCACGCAGGACTACTCGTACCTTGCGTGCGTATGGACTGGGTGTGGCAATAATGAGTTTCATAATACAGTAACATAGGACCACCTGATAAATTATTCTAGCAGTAGCGTTAGAGATTATTAAATATCTATTAATAGGTATGCCCTTTGTTAGAAGCGGTGACACACGACGTTTCTGGGGAAGCTAATAAAACTGATCTGTGCTTAAGAAAAACCCTGAAGGTTCACCAAACTGCATTGAACACACTATGAAAGTACAATGGTTCTGGGCGCGGCTGCTAACTACAACACCATGCACAAAGTATTTAATGACTAAACAGAACAATATGTAATTTTAATGAAAAATGAAAGATTAATCAAAAAAGTAGCTACCGTTCTTATTTTACTGGGGCTGGGATGGGTGGTTTATGTCAACTTTAGTTTATTCTGTTGCACTTCATTTTGATAATGGCACGGAAAAAATTTAAACTACTTGAGAGTATCGCAGCAAAAATTGTATTGGTTTAATAATAGTAAATCGGAGCATTGTATATGAGACTGCCACTGACGCCTTTAACACTCAGAGTAGTATTATTTATGCTTCTAACTCTGTTGATAATCCCAAAAGATGCATCAGCGGAAACTGTTCAGATTGAGTTTACCCAGTTCGACACATTTAGCATTGAAGTCGTGCACATCGATGTTGGAGACACTGTAGAATGGTTGCCGAAGAATTCCGGTCACAACGTGGAGTTCATTGCGGGACCTCAGATGAATGCACTTCCAAAAAACTCTAAAATGGACGATTTTCACTCTGTCGCATTTAAAACTCCCGGGATTTATTTGTATGGTTGCACACCACATTTAAACATGGGGATGTTGGGTCTAATTGTAGTGGGTAACGATTTACACAATTTAGAAAAACTACGTAATATTAAATTATCTCGTATTGCTAAATCAGTATTAGAGGATTTAGCAAAAATTGCTAAATCACATTCTGAATAATCGTAGTTACTTTCAAAAATGGAATTTTTCCGCAGTAAGGCTGGGTTAGGTGTAAAAGAATAAAATGAAACTTGAATTCCACCATATAAACTTCGTATCTGAGGATGTTGATCGCCTACATGACTTCTACACGAATACCTTAGGGCTGTCTGATATTCCCATTACATCTTTCCCAAGACCAGATGAGACCAAAGAGACTGGCTATAGTGGCAAGATAAGGTTTGCAACTGATGGTCAAATGCAGATGCACCTCGCTGAAAAGAACTTGGATGTCGCTTTCAAACATGGTGAGGTAATCAATCCTGTAGAGCGAGGGCATATAGCGTTCCGGACGGATGACATAGCAGCCTTCATGGCAATGTTAGATAGCAAGGGTATACCCTATTCAAACTATGGCACTGCTTTCGCCGAAGAGTGGCATCAGGTATTTTTTTACGACCCTGAGGGAAACATTATTGAAGTTCATCAAGAGGTAATATCTAAAAAAAAAGCTAATGAAACCATAGCCCAAGGAATAGATGATGGTGAAATAATAACAGACCGAGGTGTTTGGAGTGGTATGTTTGGAGCAGGCTGAATGAAGTTGCACTCTAGAACAGGAGAGAGCCTGAGTTGTGACGCTACTACTTCCATGATCATCCATGGCGTGCATCCCACATCACTACTTTTAGCACCAACATAAAGTGCGCTATTTATACTTCAGTAATCCACCATTTTGTCTTATCGAATTCACTGTAGCTAGAACTGTAGCGAGGCGTTTTTCATCTGGTGGATGAGTGCCCCAGAATGACAATTTTCCGGCTGATGTGCGAGTATTTTCCGGACGTACAGAAAACTGTGCGCCTTTTACTGGATCGTATCCTGCTAATTGCGCAATGTAGGTGCCCAGTGTGTCACTTTCTAACTCGTAGGTTTGAGAATATGATTTGCCACCTATCGCAGCACCAATCTCCATACCTCTAACTACATCATTGGGATCATAATATGTACCTGCTGATGCAGAATAAGCATTCCCATAAGCGGTGATCGCACCCAATATTATGGCACCAGTCAGAGCCTGTTTTTTTTGTTTTTCGATATGCCGGCCGATTAAGTGACCGAACTCATGGCTCATAACAAATGCCACTTCATCATCACTTTCTGTATCTTGTAGTAGCGGCATCGACATTCGAATAGACGGTGTACCTTTTCTATAAGTAAAATACGCATTACGAACAGACATCTTGGTATCAATACTTATATCAACGTCACAGATAAAGTTTTTGATGTCAGATGTCACCTCTTCACAAACCTTCTGACCCGCCGGCTTTACACGTAGCATTACACGACTAAACCGATTTTCTGCAGCAGTGGAAGATAGTATAGTGCGAGCAGTATTGCTCCGGGCATCTTTAAACATTTGAGAAGCTACACTTACTTCTGATTTGGCAGCCTTAGGAATTTTGAACGTTGTTCCACATCCACTCAACAACCCTACACCAACGATTACTGCAACCAAAGCCTCATGCATTTATCTTCCCCATGAGCACCAAAGTTAAATTGGCAGACCACTAAAGTCTTTGCAAACAACAATCGTATAATGAAGCCTAATTTAAAAAGATCTTTTGTTATTCCGCGCAGCAGCCAGCCGAACATTAAATGCTCGATAACAAATTTTTATTGCGTCTTCGTACTGACAAAATTAGAATTACCCCAGCCAGGGAAGATGCCCACATCAGTATCAATAATGGCATCTCAGTACTTCCTGGTACTAGAATTGCTCCCGCCACGGTTGAGAGACCTGCGCCTCCAGCTATCGAGATGGATCCACCCAAACCGGAAGCCACACCGGCTAAATGCGGGCGTATGGACAACATTCCAGCGGTGGCATTTGGTATACATAACCCATTGCCCAAGCCAACAAAAACCATAAAACCAAAAAAACTTTCTACGCTGCCGTAGCCTAAGTATGACAAAATTACGGATGAAGTCATTCCAATAAGTATAATATTCAGGCCATATAAGATCATAGCATCTATACCAAAGCGTACTGTATAGCGTCCTGAAATAAAATTGCCGGTGAAATACCCAATTGCTGGTGCACCAAAATAAATGCCTAGTTTTTCAGGGCTAAGGTTAAATACAACTGAGCCAACAAACGATCCACCACCAAGATAAGCGAAAAATGCACCGCTACCAAAGGCTGATGCTAAGCAATAACCCCAGAAACGTCTCGAGGCTAGTAATTCAGGGTATTCCTTAAGTTGCTTTTGAAATCCTTCTGTTTTAGATGGAACGGTCTCGCCTTGATCAAAATAAGTCACAATCCAAATTAAGCTCCCAACGCCACCTATCATCCAAAAGTTTGCTTGCCATCCAAACCAATTATCCAAAAACCCACCCAATGCAGGAGCAAACATTGGTGTAATCGCCATCCCCATAGAAATGTAGGCTATCTTTGAGCCAGATGTTTGTGTGTCAGTGGTGTCACGCACTATTGCACGGGACAGTACCATTGCGCAGGCAGCAAACGCTTGAATGGCTCGCAGGGACATGAAAACCGCAGTGCTTTGAGCAAATACACATGCGAAACTGGCAAAAATAAAGATGCCTAGAGACCATAATAACGCTGGCCTACGTCCGAATTTATCCGACAACGGTCCAACTAAAATTTGCAAAACTGCGCTAGAACCCAAATAAATTGCCACTGACAATCCCATGATCGCAGTTGTTGTACCAAAATGCAGTGCCATACTCGGTAGGCTTGGTAAAAAACTGTTCATTGCCAGCATAGAAATACTGGCGAGAAGTACCAAGGTGAACATACTTGGCTGGGTCTTACTATCAAAAAAGCGCGATTGAGAAAATTCCACCATTGCAGCGCGCTAAGGCATTTACAAAGTCTTGTCCATACAAGGCCAAAGCTGATAGGCAATTTACTCACATTAAGATTTTATTTAATATCCGTTACTGATCGCCAGCTATGTAATGAGACGTATTTTGTCATCAGCCGAAGTTACAAAGTAGCCATGCCCATCTCAAGTGATTTTGGCATAAAGTACCCCGCGTTGACTTAACCATTTATGTTTGAGATGATTACGGAAGTATCTCAAAATTGGGTCACATAATTTCGAGGGAACGGTTTTTATGGCAACGGTAGGCCGATTTAAAGCACTTTTAGCAGCTACCGCGGCGGTATTTCTCTTATCCATAACAGCTGTATTCGCACAAGATTCAAAAGTTACACGAATACAGCGCGCCTTGGTTGTTTCTGGCTATGATCCAGGTCCTGTAGACGGCTACTGGGGTAATCGTACTTCGAGCGCTCTGGCCCAAATGACTGGAGATATGGGGCTTGCCTCGGCTCCAAAGTCAAAGGCTGAGATCACTTCAGAAGTAATTACAGCTTTGGATAACGCTTACCAAACTCATTTAGAGCAACAAGAGCGTGGCCGTCGGCATCTTCAAGAGGTGATGACAGTAGCTGACGCGCGGCATCTGTTGGAACGCTCTGGTGTCGGTGCCCATCCCAGTGAAATTTTAAAACTCTTAGGCCTAAACCGTAGCGCCGCCGTGACTTCCATAATGGAAGGTCTAGATGGATCCGACACATCTATTGCCCCTCCGGCGTTTCTGACAGCGCCTAGGATTCCAGAATATTGGATCCGCTGGGATTATGAGGAAGACGGACGCCAGCGCTTTAGGGTCGCTCGAGATAAGGAGATGGGGGAGTTAAGAAACTGGTGGATCAAAGAGATGATTGCTACACCCAGCCCCCAAGCCGAGCGCCTTATCCTTTTATGGCATAATCATTTTGTAACGGCATATTCTGGTGTTCAGGAAGAAGTGCATGCAGTTGCACGTCAGCATTGGACTTTCCGTGAACTAGGGCACACGAACTTTCGGGACCTTACTCGAGCATTAGTACGCGATGCCGCAATGCTTAATTATCTGGATAATGATCGAAGTAGGAAAGAGCAGCCTAACGAAAATTTCGCTAGAGAATTGATGGAACTGTTCGTTCTTGGTGAGGGCAATTATTCGGAAGAGACAGTCAAAGAAGTTGCCAGGGCGTTAACTGGTTACAGCTATAATAAAATGCGAAATTTTGAATTTGAGTTTAAGCCTTGGCATCACGATAAAGGTATTAAAAATGTATTTGATAAACGTGGGCGTTTTGATGGTGATGAAATCGTTGATATTCTATTGGCTCAACCTGCTGCGGCAGAATTCATAGTTGACCGATTTTGGAATGTATACGTTTCTGACTTCAATAAAGATCCTGAAGAAATTAAGCGTATAGCCGACGTTTTCCGTTCAAACGACTTTGATATTAAGGTGCTGTTGAGGGCAATCCTAGCTTCAAAAGCTTTTTGGGCAGATGATAACCGAGCGACAATTGTTAAATCACCTATTGATTTGTTAGTTGGCAGCATTCGTTCCACCGGTGTACTCCCTGCCTGGTGGGCGTCTTTACCTAACCGTTTGGCGTCCATCGGACAAAACCTCTTTGAAGCACCTAATGTGGCGGGATGGCCAGGCGGTGCAGACTGGGTGACCGCGTCTAGGCTGTTGATACGAAGAGAAATGGTGATGGACATCGCATCAGCCGAGCCGAGAAGAGAAGAGAAGGACAACAATATGATGTTGTCTGAGGTGGCGGCACCTGTGGTTGCGATGTCAAATATTCAGATGATGTCTGCTCCTCAGCCTAAAGTACGCAAAGTCTCAGTTCGCTATGCGGCCGAAGACTTTGAAGGCTCCCCCAAATTCAATATAACAACAATGGGACAGAAAGACGGTATGCCATGGATGCAATGGCGAAGTGAGTTGTTTGAAGCAGAGGGAGGAATTGATACTGCGCGTTTTGGAAGGGTGGAAAATAATGACTTACCATGGCGGATAGCAACGTTCGAAATGCCTGCTGGTGTGACTTATAACAAGCTAATATTGGAATTTGTAAATGATCATTGCTGTGGGCTAGGTGGTTCTGATGGTGGTGATAGAAACCTGTTTGTCGATTGGGTCGCATTGGAAGGTCGCCTTTACCTTGCTTCCGATGGCAAACAAACTAATAATTATGGTAATTGTGGAACAGCAAGACCTGGTAAAATGTATTGTTCTTCCAAGCTTGTTTTAACAGAGTTTCAGTCTTTTAAATCTGGCGAACGCGCAATAACTGAAGCCTCAGGCGATACTCTGGATGCGACACTGGTGGCAGAGCGCGTCGCTTTTAAATGGGCTGAGAAACTAGATCCAAACGACCATTGGAACAGTTTTACCTTTGCTCTTCTAAATCCCAGTGCTGCAGGTATATCTATTGATGGGATCCAAGTGCGTATTGTGCGCAACCGTTATGACAATGGCTGGAGGACTTTACTTCAACTGGAAGATCGCAGTTGTTTCCCGTCTTGCCTTGGTGGTCCCCTGCCTCGGTCTGCTTATACTAACAAAAACAACGGTGATAGAAATGTGAGCTTCATACTTCTGGGCCCTGAGTGGCGTGATGAAAAGTCTCAATGGAATCAGTTGACGGATGCGCAACGCAAATTTGTTTCTGCGCTTTGGATGAGTGTTCCTGAAATGCTTGCTGAAGCCGTAAAAGGCAGAAACTGGCGCGAACGAAACGCAAAGAATATGCTCAAAAGCTGGCTACCCATATTCGATGAGATAGAGAAATCCCTTCCCAAAAGTCGATATGCTAAATTAGCTGCAAAAGGAGGATTGAGGGTTATTGAGCGCGAGGAAGGTGAGGCCGTGATGTCTATGATGGCTGCCCTTTCGAACGCCAGCCCGCAACAAATTGCAGGAATTGATAGGCAAGAGGCTAGATGGCCTTCCTGGCAAGATAGATTGCAACCGCAATCACTCTCCCAAACTTTTTTGGCTGCCGCCCCTATAACTTTCGCGTCCACCACTCAAAATCTAATGGAACTCATGCTCGACCCTGTCTTCAACCTTAAATAGAAAAAGCTTTAAGGAAATAGTTATGAATAGACGTTCTCTTATAAACACTCTGATTGCTGGATTAGCAATTCCTCTTGCACCCGCAAGCTTAGCTCTTGCGGCACGATCCTCGGGACGCCGTCTCATACTTGTTGAATTGTCTGGTGCAAATGATGGATTAAATACAGTCGTTCCCATCGCAGATGAAAGATATCGTGAGATACGCCCAACTATCGGAATGGGGACAAATGAAGTGTTCAACATTGGAAACGGGCTTGCGCTACACAATGCGCTGACCCCTTTGGCTGATGCCTGGCAGGCAGGTGATTTATCGATAATTCAAGGGCTGGGATATCCTGGTCAAAATCGCTCGCACTTCAAATCTATTGCCCTTTGGGAAACGGGTGGTGACGGATCAAAAGCCGGCAAGACAGGTTGGCTGACCCAAGATGTAGAAAATATGATTGGCGCAGAGGATCTGGATGCCCACGGTGTTAGTCTTGATGGGGGAATGGGTATATTTGCTTCACCTTCGGGGGTATGGCTCTCGATGACATCACTTAACCAATTTAGGAGCTTAGGTGAAACTACTGAACGCCTCGCTTCCACCTCAATTAACGGAAAGTCTACGAATCCAGCGCTTGCCATGGTACTCGATCGAGGGCAGTCACTTAATACTGCTATGTCAAGGATTTCGAAAAAGATTGCGCGGATTAGGTCAAACAGTCGGTTACGCTTTGACGCTGGTGATTTGGGTAGACAGGCTGCAATGGCTGCACAGCTGATCGATGCAGGCATTGATGCTCCAGTTTTGAAGATAAAAATTGATGGGTTCGATACGCATGAAAATCAAACCTGGCGGCACCGCGACTTGTTGCAAAACCTTGGCAGGGCCCTTGCCGGCTTGCGCAATGCACTTTTGGACAGTGGACATTGGGAAAATACGCTGATCATGACTTACAGTGAGTTTGGCCGACGGGCAGTTGAAAACGAGTCCGGGGGAACCGACCACGGAACAGCCGCACCACATTTTATGATGGGTGGAGCTGTGAGTGGTGGAATTTGGGGAATTCACCCTGATTTAGGAGCGCTTAATGAGGGTGATATGGCATATACGCTAGACTACAGATCAGTCTATGATTTAGTTTTGGCGGAATGGTTTGGCCTGCCCAAAAATCGGTTCAAAGGTTTTTCAAACTCAATAATGAACGGCATTCTTACTACTTGATGGGTGCTGTTGAACTAATGAGAAGACGCTTCAACTGGGCGGCATAGCGCAAGTCTAGCCGCTCAACGGTTGGTGCTATTAGGTCAGTCCAGCGGCAAGGTTTAATTTGAAAGAAGACTACACCAGTTAAACCCATAGCTAGCTAGACTAGGTCCTTGTAGCCAACTCCCACTACTATTCCAGAATGAAGCATATAAAATTAAGCTTATAGTAATTTATAAACCTATAAATACTCTAAGCAGGCAATTAATGATTTATTATATAACTCTTTCTCTGTGGATCATGAATTAAGATAAGAATTACAATCAAGTACCAAATTTAATTATTATCAACAGCTGGTTGTAATTATAATACAGTTTATTGAAGAGGCTAACATATGGGCTTTTGTGTCTTTAGTTTAGAAGCATAAACAAGGTTTTTATAAGGCCAAAGGCCAATTACTTCAGAAGACTTTACAATATTTTTGTAATTTTCCTAGCTACTGCCGTTCCTAAAGTTTGATGAGCTTCTTTTTCAAAATGCACACCGTCAACTGGTGATGTCGCGATAACGTCACCAGCATCAAAGAATTCGATGCCCCAATGGGTAGCAATTTCTGAATACAAATCGCTTAGTTGTTCTGACAAACGATCGGCGCCATAAAAAGAGGCACTGAAGATGCCTGTTACAACAATAGCTGGTGGCACGATTAAAAGCGTCTTGTACCCTCCATGCCTACTTTGAAGTTCGGCATTTTGTGCAATTGCCAACAACCCAGAAATTCCACCTAAAATGTCACGTGCGGAATTTCCAAAAAGTGCTTTGCAGTCATTTGTGCCCAACATTATTGTTAACAGGTCAATAGGTCCGTGAGTGGAAAGTGCAATTTTTAATCCCATCCATCCATTCATATGGGCCCCCATTATTGGGTCGTCAAAACAAGTTGTACGACCTGGCAGCCCTTCTTCTATTAATGACCATTTATCTCCAAGAGCCTCTTTTGTTACGCATGGCCACCTAGTTTCAGCATCAAGGCGGCGATAATCTCCCTCGGCTACTATTGGGCAAGTGCCGTGGGTATTGCTGTCACCAAAGGTCAATAAAGTCAGCATAAGAAATCCTTGGAAGTTTTTGATTTAAGCTACAGTACCAATTCCAGCATGCGCACGGAACCCTAAGAACGATGATATTTTCTAATGTTTTTGGTATTGAGTTTGGGTCAATCGTGGTAGGAAACTCACGGCTTCCTGCTAGACATGTTTCCTAACGCGGACCACAGTCGTACCAAAATCAAAACCTGTGCCCTGGCCCGTATCCAAAAGCCTAAAACAAATCCGACCTTGGACTTCTAATCCTTGTTGAGCTTAAGACCTGTAGGTAGGCCATCCATACTACTGAGGTTTTTTTGTTCCCAGTATGACTGAATACCATCTGGCCCTTTATTGTTGTGCCAGTTTTCTATCGCGGCACGTTCTCCTTTATAGTCAAATAGAGGCACACCATAGCCACAGGATGTTTGTACAAGATCAAATTCCAACCTGATGATTTGTCTTGTACCAAGAGGTGTAACGCCACCATAATATTTTGAAATCAAATCCTCAAACTCAGGATTTTCCCAACCGACCGAGGTGCCTGTACCATACAGCCGCATAATTTTTGGAGGCCCGGAAAGGGCACAAAACATGATAGTTAAGCGACCGTCAGCAAGCATATGTGCAGCGGTTTCATTGCCACTTCCAGTTCTGTCCAAATAGATGACAGAATGATCATCTATTATACGCAGTGCCGAGATCTCACGTGGGGAGACATTCACTCTGCTGTCTGATGTTGCAGAAGAAACAAAGAAAATGTTCTGCCGTTGGATGAAATCCCGTAAGTCTGAATTGAGTGCTTCGAACTGTATAGCCATCTTGATCACTCCCATCGACTGTAGTTAAGGGCACCAATAGATTGTATCGACTACAGATGACAGTTGGTCCAAGCTTTTACAATTGCCGCGTTGTAGTATGCAGCAGAATGGGATCGAAGCAACTTTTTGCTCTATCCTAAATATAAACCCGCGGACCACGGTCTTTGCTCATTTAAAATCAGCTACTTGAACCAAGGTACTCGGTAAGGCATCGAACCCAGTGTGGGGGCACCGTTTTTCTTAGCAAAATTAATATTAAATTTCGTATAGTTCGTATAGTACGTGAGGCCACCATATAAAAACTTCAGACCCTTTGGCTATGCCTGACGCTAACCAACAAAAATGTTTAAAGACCTTAAAGTGGATTTGGTCTGACAGCGCGTTAGCTCGGATTGGCGATTATGCATTTTACATCTGATCTCCGTGCATGATAAGAATAGCCCAAAATTATTCGGTTAATTTATGTCAGTGAGGGATATATTTATGTTTTTAGATGTTATTTTAAGCGCTATTTTTCAGCCTATTATCTGGTTTTTTATTCTGATTGTGGTGATCTTACGGTCATCGATCAAATTTGTACCTCAGAATATGACTTTCTTGATTGAAAGATTTGGAAAATTTAAATCAGTACAGAATGCTGGGCTTAATTTTATTATCCCCTTTATTGACCGGGTTGCTGCTCGACGTTCGCTGAAGGAGCAGGCTGTCGACGTCGACAGCCAAAGTGCGATCACCAAAGACAATATTTCCCTCAGTGTGGACGGGGTCCTCTATTTCCGGGTACTCGATCCATACAAAGCGACCTATGGTGTTGACGATTATGTATTTGCTGTGACCCAACTGGCGCAAACGACGATGCGATCAGAATTGGGTAAGATGGAACTGGATAAAACTTTCGAAGAACGCGATTTACTCAACACCAACATTGTTGCCGCCATCAATCAGGCCTCTTCGGCGTGGGGGGTCCAAGTTTTACGTTATGAAATAAAAGACATAGTCCCACCACAATCAGTAATGCAGGCTATGGAAGCTCAAATGAAGGCAGAGCGTGTGAAGCGGGCGCAAATTCTAGAATCAGAGGGTGACCGACAAGCTGCGATCAACCGCGCCGAAGGCAAAAAGGCCTCAGTGGTGCTGGCGGCTGAAGCTGAAAAAGAGGAGCAGGTTCTCCGTGCTGAGGGAGAGGCCAAAGCCCTTGTTGCCGTAGCTGATGCTCAGGCTAAAGCCTTGGTGATGGTGGGTAAAGCTGCTGATACCCCCTCTGGGCAGAAAGCGGTCCAGCTAGAGCTAGCGACCAAGGCAATCCACGCTAAAGAAATGATAGCTAAACAATCATCTTTAGTCTTGTTACCCGATGGTGCTACTGATGCCGCTACCGTCGTCACTCAGGCAATGGCAATCATCCAGAAGATTTC
>CAJWTH010000031.1 GCA_913047725.1 uncultured Planktomarina sp. | reverse complement strand
CATCACTATCAGACCCACAACTTACCAGACCACTCTCAGTCCGCTCTGGAGATGTCGGGCCCCCATTCCCAATCGCATAAGGCTGACCAGCCTCTTTAACGATGCTCCACAGTTCGTCACCGCGGGTGCCATCTTGGAGGTAGATCTCAAAACCACCCTGTTTTGACCAACCAGAACGCTGCACCGCGACTGGAATTCCATTAATTTCTGTTTCAGAAAACCAAAAATACTTTAAATCATGAACCCAGTCTCCAAAAATAGAAGATACGACAGCTGGTGCTTTTGGACCCTGGACTGCCAGAGGAGAGACATCTGGCTCACTAATCGTGACGTTCAACCCTCGTTCAGCAGCAATAGCCCGAGCCCAAAACCAAATATCGCTATCAGCAATGGAAAACCAAAACAGGTCATCACGCAACTTCAACATAATTGGATCATTAATCAAAATGCCATCATGGTTGCACATTGGCACGTATTTTCCCTGTCCAATTTTACATTTTGATAGATCGCGCGGGCTCAAAATTTGAGCTAGTTTACTAGCATCTGGCCCTTCTAACTGAACTTGACGCTCCACGCCAACGTCCCACATAACAACTCCATTTATGAGATCCCAATACTCTTTTTCTTTATCACCAAAGCTGGCAGGCAAAATCATCCGGTTGTAAATCGACGCACTAGTACAACCCTCAGCCATGACCGAATTAAAAAACGGGGACGGCCTCAAACGTGCCGTTGGGAAAACCTGAAACATCTTTTGCTCCTGAACTGCTGTTATCAACCGCTGTAATCCAAACACTACAGAGCAGAGAGTGCTCTCAGCGACAAACACAAGATACTACGCGACACTCCATAGTTACTTGTCCACCAAACACAATTTTTGATAAACGGTTGGCTATCAAACCAATAAGCAAAAAGATGTATTTATTTACAAAATTTGAATGGAAATAATGCTAGAACGACTTGATGCATTTACTATTTTTGGTATCGTGTTTTCAACTTGGAGGGTTTTATGCTCAACTCTAGTATTCGACTAAGCGTCGATATTGGTGGCACATTTACTGACGTAGTCTTGGAGAACGGCGACGTAGTAATTTCCACCAAAGTATTAACTACCTACAAGGCCCCAGAAAATGCAATAATTGAAGGTATGTCTTACGTCTGTAAAAAGTCGGGTGTGGACCCGTCACACATTAGTCAGATTATACATGGCACCACATTAGCGACAAATGCGCTAATAGAACGGCGTGGCGCAAAAACTGCTCTAATAACTACCAAAGGCTTTCGTGATGTCATCGAAATGCGTACGGAGAGCCGTTTTGAACAGTATGATTTGAACCTTACTCTGCCAGACCCTCTCCTGCCTCGCAATTTTCGTTATACAATAGAGGAACGTATGCAGGCTGACGGGAAGGTCCTCATACCGCTCAACCACCAAAAGTTGGATTTATTAATTGACAAAATTAAGGCGGCAGGGTTTGAAAGTATTGCAGTTGGTCTTCTCCACTCCTATGCGAATGACACACATGAACGCATGATTGCAAAAGCTTTGGCTCAACGCATCCCTGAGGCTATGGTGTCACTGTCGTCACAAGTCAGTCCCCAAATGCGGGAGTATGAACGCTTTAACACAACAATTGCTAACGCATATATTAAACCTTTGATGAAGTCGTACCTAAGTCGTCTTAAAGGGCGCTTAGCCAAAGAGCATGCAAATTGTCCAATTTTTTTAATGCACTCCGGTGGTGGGATTATTAGTCTAGAAAACGCGGCAGAATTTCCTGTCAGGCTGATTGAATCTGGACCTGCTGGTGGCGCTGTGTTTGCCGCACATATAGCCACCCGTCATGGGTTAGATAAGGTGCTGTCTTTTGACATGGGTGGCACTACCGCCAAAATTTGTTTGATTAAAAATCAAACTCCCAAAACTGCACGTGTTTTCGAGGTTGCACGGACATATAGATTTAAAAAGGGATCCGGCATGCCAATCTCGATACCTGTAATAGATATGGTTGAGATCGGTGCCGGTGGTGGTTCGCTAGCCCAGATAGATAGTATGCGCCAGATTCGCGTAGGCCCAGAAAGTGCAGGGTCTGAACCAGGGCCTGCATGCTTCAAACGCCATGGTACAAGACCGGCCGTCACTGATGCAGATTTAATACTCGGTAAATTAGATCCAACAAATTTTGCAGGCGGCACTATCAGATTGGATGCGTTAGCCAGTGAAAAAGCTTTAAAGTTACATTTGGGCAACACGCTCGAAGTGACTGCGCAAATTGCAGCCTTTGGCCTATCGGAGGTAGTAGATGAAAATATGGCGAATGCAGCACGTGTCCATGCCGTAGAAAATGGCGAAGACTTAAGTGAATTTACAATGATCGCCTTCGGTGGAGCAGCACCACTTCACGCAGGCAGATTATGTGAAAAACTTGGTATTAGACGGATGTTGGTTCCCACAGGCGCTGGAGTGGGATCTGCCATTGGGTTTTTATACGCTCCCTTCAGCTTTGAAGCCAACCGCAGCCAATTCATGCGTCTCTCAGACTTTGATGCAAAAGCAATTAAGTTGATACTTGACGAGCTGAAGTCAGAGGCCACGGCCTTTGTACGAAGTTGTAACGCTTTAGCCCCTATTGAGGCCGAATATAAAGTATACATGCGATACTCTGGCCAAGGCTGGGAAATTCCAGTTCAACTAACAAACGCGCAAGCCGAAGCTCCTGACTTAGATACATATCAGGCACTATTTGAGCGCGAATATGAACTCTTGTTTGGTCGTATTGTAGATGGAATGGACGTAGAAATTACAGTTTGGTCAGTAAATGCAACCACACCAGCTCAGACAGTAGCTCCGGTACAAACAATTCAAACTCTGCGGAGCCTGAGTACTGAGAAAACCAGAGAACTGTTTGATCCTTCTCTGGAGGCAGTAACAACGGCAGCTGAGTTGCCCCGCTCCACCATGAATCCCGGCAGCCAAATTGCAGGGCCTGCGATTATTACTGAAGATGAAACTACTGTTATTGTGCCTGCCTCCCGCATAGCCACGACTTTGGCTGATGGCTCGATCGATATTTCTGAAAAAGAGCGCCCTTATGTGTCCTAAATCAACAAAAACTCAACCCTCAAATGTGCAATATCAGGTCATGTGGAACAGGTTAATTTCAGTGGTAGAGGAGCAGGCCCAAGCACTTGTGCGCACAGCGTTTTCCACTTCAGTTCGTGAAGCTGGAGATCTGTCTGCCGGGGTCTACGATAAAGATGGAAAAATGCTAGCACAAGCAGTCACCGGCACGCCTGGACACGTCAATGCTATGGCTGATGCAGTCGCACATTTTATCCGTCGCATTGGACCAGCAAACTTTTCTAGTGGAGATGTTTATATAACAAATGATCCCTGGGAGGGGACAGGACATCTCCATGACATCACCATCGTAACACCAAGTTTCCATCATGAAAGATTTGTTGGATTTTTTGCGTGTACTGCGCATATTGTGGATATCGGTGGGCGCGGCTTTGGGGCGGATGCTAATAGCGTCTATGAAGAGGGCCTTTATATTCCCATTATGAAGTTTATTAGCCAAGGCAAAGTCGACGAAACACTAATAAAAATTATTCGTGGAAACGTGCGTGAACCTGATCAGTTAGTGGGTGATATCTACGCTTTAGCGACCTGCAATGAAATTGGTCATCGCCGTTTGCTTGAGATGATGGATGAGTTTTCTTTAAATGATATTTGTGGCATTTCGGACTTCATTTTAACAAATTCTAAAAGGGCTACTCTAGAAAGGATCAATTCACTCTCACGGGGAGTAGCTAAGGGTGAAATGCGCAGTGACGGCTATTCACATCCAGTGGACTTAAGGGTCAAGTTAAGCATCCAAAAAGATAAAATCCTTTGTGATTTTAATGGTACATCAGGTATGGATAAAAAAGGTATAAACTGTCCATTAGTTTATACTAAAGCCTACGCCTGTTATGCTATAAAATGCGCTGTCGCACCTGATATTCCAAACAATGCAGCAAGCCTTGCTCCCTTTGAGGTGATCGCTCCAGAAAATACTATAGTTAATGCATTGCACCCCGCACCTGTGGCGCTGCGTCACGTAATCGGCCACATGGTGCCCGATGCAGTTTATGCGGCTCTAGACCAATTAATACCCGACCTGGTGCCAGCCGAAGGTGCAGGCTGTCTATGCAACTTCCAAGTTTCATTGAGGCCACGCACTGATACACAAGCCCCTGTCAGCGCCCGACGAGCAGAAGTTTTGACATTTAATTCTGGAGGTTCTGGCGCCCGCCCAAAACTTGATGGAATGAACGCCACTGCTTTTCCGAGTGGCGTTATGACAATGCCTGTTGAGGCAACAGAGCAGGTTGGGCCAGTTATCATTTGGCGAAAAGAACTGCGACCAGACAGCGGTGGCATCGGACGTCATCGTGGTGGGTTGGGACAATTTATGGAAGTTGGCGCACAAGAAGGGCACGAGTTTGATATTCAAGCAATGTTTGACCGGCTTAATCACCCTGCGAATGGACGGCAAGGTGGCGGTATGGGTGCCCCCACGACAATAGCCCTAGATAATGGAACCCCAATGAAGGGGAAAGGGAAACAATTCGTGCCACACGGTAACCGGGTTATGATGGCTTTCCCCGGTGGCGCCGGGTACGGGCCTTTGGCCGAACGAAATAATAATGAAATTTTGCGTGACCTCGCGGCTGGGTATATTTCCGAGCAAGCTGCAATTGAAGCCTACGGCCTTGATCCAGATATTGTAAAAGACGTGATAAAACGTGCACAAAACGGGGAAGTTTTTTAAATTGGCAACCGTAAAAAATACCCCCAAAAACACAAAATATGATGTTGTTGTGGTGGGAGGTGCGATGTACGGTAGCTCAGTCGCGTGGTGGCTATCTCAGAATACAGACTTTGACGGTTCTATATTGGTGGTTGAACGCGATATGAGCTACGAGTTTGCGTCTACCAGCCATACCAATTCCTGCATCCGCCAACAGTTTTCTAATCCTACCAATATCCAAATCAGCCAATTTGGTGCAGAATTTATAAACAACTTCAGAAGTTTTTTTAATGATGATCCAAGAGTGCCAGAAATTCCAATCCAATCCTTTGGTTATATGTATCTAGCCGATACAGCAAAATCTGCAGCAATGTTAAAAGAATGTCAGGAGATACAGGCCAAGCTGGGCGCAGGTACAAAACACATGAGCGCCAGTCAAATCAAGGATGATTATCCATTTTATATGTTGGATGATATTGTGGCAGGTAATCATAACCTCATTAATGAAGGTTATTTTGATGGTGGAACCATTTTTGATTGGTGGAAGCGTTCAGCGCAAGAAAATGCTGTGGAATACATTGAGAACGAAGTATTGGCCATCGGTTGCTCTGACAAACGTGTCAATAATATTTTATTGAAATCAGGCGAAACGATTTTTTGTGGTACGCTGGTGAATTGTTCAGGACCCCGAGCGGTCGAGACAGCAAAGATGGCGGGCCTTAACCTACCAGTAGAGCCCCGCAAACGTTTTACCTTTGTCTTTGATGCGGAAACTCCTCTGGAATGTGATCTGCCTTTAACAATAGACCCGTCCGGCGTGCATGTCCGTTCAGAGGGGAAATATTATCTGGCTGGTTGTCCACCTAATGAAGATCCGGCAATTGAGTACGATGACTTCATTCAAGACCATCAAATATGGCAAGATAAAATATGGCCAATTATTGCCACCCGAATTCCACAATTTGAAGCCATTAAAGTAATAAATAGCTGGGTAGGTCATTATGCCTTTAACACCCTTGATCAAAATGCTGTGATTGGCCCCCACCACGAAATTGAGAATTTCGTTTTTGCAAACGGCTTCTCAGGGCATGGCTTACAACAGTCAATGGCTATGGGCCGTGGGATTTCAGAGATGATAACCTATGGCGCTTATCGCACCATTGACCTTACACCTTTTGCGTATTCACGTATTCCTGAGGGCAACCCATTCTTAGAAAAGGCAATAATATAATGAAAAAACTTGTTTTAACTGGTGCTGCAGGCCGTCTCGGTTCCTACTTGCGAGAACCACTTACTAAGATGTGTGATAAACTAGTTTCTACCGATTGGATTGAAGACATTGGTCCACTTTACGAAGGGGAAACTTATATAAAAGCTGATCTTGGTGCATTAGATCAAATTGAAAAGGTGCTAGATGGGGCAGATATGGTAGCGCACTTTGGAGCAATTGGTGATGAGGCTGCCTGGGATGCCATCCTACATTCAAACATTATAGGTGCTTATAATGTTTGGGAGGCAGCCGCACGTAAAGGCGTAAGACGTGTGATCTATGCAAGCTCAATTCATGCAGTTGGAATGTACCCAAAGACACAAAAAATAGATACCGAGGTTCCACATCGCCCTGACACTTATTATGGTTTAGCGAAGTGTTTTGCTGAAGATTTAGGTAGCCTTTATTGGGAGAAAAAAAACATTGAAAGCGTGCATTTAAGAATTTTATCTGCCGCTCAGGTTAACAGTCCAAGATCATTAGGAACTTGGTTATCTTATGATGATCTGATCCACCTTGTTCAATGCGCAATAACCACACCAATTACTGGATTTTCTATTATTTATGGCGTGTCAAACAATGACCAAGCTCCGGTTGACAACCATAAAGCAAGCTTCCTGGGCTACCGTCCTAAAGACAATGCTGAACAATTTGCTGAAGCCATACTTTCAACGTCAGATCCAGCAAACCCTAAGGATCTGGGACAAATGTGTCAGGGGGGACCTTTTGCTACGGTTGAAATTGGTTTTTCTGGGGTTGCCGGTATGAATATCGTACAGGATAAAAAAGAAGTTTAAAATCACTTCTATCTAAAAAAATAAATAATTACAGATAACAGTACGATAGAAAGTTAAATCAATGAATGCACTTTTTACACCATTAAAGATCAAAGATATTAATCTTAAAAATAGGATTGGGATGGCCCCAATGTGCCAATATTCGGCTGTTGATGGTGTAATGAATGACTGGCATAGAAATCACTTGGGTGCGAGGGCTATGGGTGGTGCAGCTTTAATAATTTGCGAAGCCACCGCAGTTTCCCCTGATGGACGAATAAGCCCAGGCTGTACTGGACTTTGGAACGAGGCACAAATGCAGGCAGTTGCCCCAATTAATGCATTTATTGAGGGTTTGGGGGCAGTACCTGCTATCCAGATAGGACATGCGGGCCGTAAGGGTAGTGCTCATGTGCCGTGGAACGGCGGCGCCCATATACCCGATGATGATCCACTAGGCTGGCCCACAGTTGGACCAAGCAGTGAACCCTTCGATGCTGATGGTACGCGGCTCTGGAAAGCTCCAAATGAAATGAGCATTGCAGACATTGAAGTAATGAAAGAAAAATTCGTCGCTGCAGCTAAACGTGCATTGGACGCAGGCTATAAAATCCTTGAACTGCACGCAGCACATGGATACCTGCAGCACTCGTTTCTTACTCCATTAGTTAATACTCGCAGTGACGCCTATGGTGGCGATTTACATAGCAGAGCTCGATTTTTATTGGAAACAGCTGAAGCTATTCGTGAAGTTTGGCCTGAAAATTTACCTTTGGCGACCCGTATTTCCATTCATGACTGGATTGAAGGTGGTAACGGTATCGAAGAAAATATCCAAATTGCAAAATGGCTTAAAGATGTTGGCGTGGATATGATTGACTGTTCTGGAGGCGGAGCAACACCAAAGGCGCGTGCGAGCATAGGCGAACGCACGTCTGATCAAGTTGGCTTAGCAGGAGAGCTTCGTGCTGCAACTGGCATAACAACCATGGCAGTCGGCTATATCACTGAGGCAGAACAAGCCAACAATCTGATAAAAAGTGGCACTTGCGACATTACACTTTTGGGCCGGCAACTGCTGCGTGAACCTTACTGGCCTATTCGCGCAGCGCAAATCTTAGGTGAAGACCCAAAACCACATATGCCAATACAATATCATGTTGTGGCAAGTTAAGTTTGATGGCTTGACACAGTCAGTCCAATCTTCTCAAAATTAACCATGTCACAAATAAACTGCTGCGCACCAGCCCGTGATGGCCAAGTTGATCCACCCTCTCTTGAGGAAGAGCATGGGCTTCATCACGGCGTGCTATGTGAAATACCTGGTGGCAATAGTTTAATGGGTACGGAAATCCCAATCATCAAACTTGACGGTGAATCGCCACTCCGTAAAACTAGGATCAGGCCATTTAAAATGGGCCAAACACCCGTTAAAAATAAGGAATTTGCAAAGTTTATTTCTCAAACAGGCTATGTCACTGAGGCCGAAGTTTTTGGATGGTCTTTCGTATTCCACTTACAAGTCCCCAAAGCCGTCCAAACCCTTCAAGGATCTCAAGGTGCCCAGTGGTGGAGACGGGTAGATAGTGCAACGTGGGATTGGCCAACGGGCAGTGAAGGGCCCAAATGCGATCCTGAACATCCAGCCGTGCACCTTTCCTGGAATGATGCGAAAGCATATTGTAAGTGGGCTGGCGGCAGATTGCCAACTGAGGCCGAATGGGAGCACGCCGCACGTGGGGGATTGGGAGATGTGACCTATCCATGGGGTAATACTGACCCAGACGACAGCACTCACCTACCCTGTAATATTTGGCAAGGTCAATTTCCAGATTTCAACACCGCCAGAGATGGTTACACATTTATAAGCCCAGCCCTATCTTTTGCACCCAATGGATATGGTCTTTATGGAATGTCTGGCAATGTGTGGGATTGGTCTGCAGATCCATTCCGAGTTAAGTCCTTATCGAAAGAAGCTAAAACACAAGCCAATGCTATGCAGGGATACCGAGTTATAAAAGGTGGTAGTTATTTGTGTCATGCCTCCTATTGTACTCGATACCGAATAGCAGCGCGTACTGGCAATTCACCAGATAGTTCAACGGGTCATACAGGTTTTCGAATTGTATTTAGTTGAGTTTAGGGCGCCAAAAAAGGCTGCCCATTCTTCAACTTATATGTCGTTTCTGTACTTGCTCTTATATAAACTTTGGGTTTTGGTAGTCGAATGGATATTATACACAACCCGCACCGTAATGAGGGAATAGACACCGCGATATTGCGAGACATTCCTTTTCCTTCTACCAATTCAACTCAGGTAAAGGAACTATTATCCAGATGCCCAAGCTCGGCTGTAACTCCACTAGTAAACGCTGAACAAATGGCCCGTGAGCAGTCTGTTGGACAGATTAGTATAAAAGATGAACGCCAGCGCATGGGTTTGGGAAGCTTTAAAGCGTTGGGCGCTGCTTATGTAATTGCTTATAGGGCAATGATCGAGGGTGAGAGCCAAGTTGGTAAAACCTATGTGACGTCAAGCGCCGGTAACCATGGTTTGAGCGTTGCTGCTGGCGCCAAGGCCTTTGGCGCAAATTCAGTTGTTTATATCTCAAAGACAGTACCCGAAGCTTTTGCTACACGGCTTATGGCCGAAGGTGCTAAAGTTGTCCGCGCCGGTCAAGTTTATGAAGAAAGCATGGAAGCGGCTAAGCAGGCCGCAGAGGATAACGGTTGGATACTACTGTCTGACACCTCCTGGCCAGGCTATTATAAGCCCAGTTATCGTCTAATGGAGGGTTACACAGCCCTAATGGATGAGGCGAGCGCGCAAGCCGACACTCCCACCCACATCTTTTTACAGGCAGGCGTTGGTGGCCTGGCTGGGGCCACGGCCGCGATGGTGCGAAAAATCTGGGGGCAGGATATTATAATTATTGTTGTAGAGCCTTCTAATGCGCCTGCATTACATAGTTGCATTCAGGCAGGAGACTTTGTTTTTGCAAAAGGATCTGGCAGTAGTATGGGTCGCCTTGACTGCCAAGAAGCCTCCCTAATTGCACTAAAAGGTCTAGCAAGAGATGCTAATTTCTTTGCCTTAATTAGTGAAGATGAAGGTGATGCTAGTGCAACTTACGCCGCGCTTCACAATATGCTCAGCACCTCCTCAGGTGCTGGTGGGCTCGCAGGTCTCATATCATCAGCACCACATCGCAAAACCTTGGGCTTGGATGAAACTTCACACGTAATGTTAATCATGTCTGAGGGACCAGAATAATGAAACGGGGCTTTGATAAACCAGAGTTTCAGATGCGAGTCAGCCGAGCTCAGGTCGAGATGAATTACCATAAGCTAGATGCAATTTTGCTGACGACAGAACAAGAAATTCGTTATTTTACAGGGTTTCTTACCCAGTTTTTGGAAAGTCCCTGTCGCCCCTGGTTTTTAGTAGTTCCCGCCACCAGAGATCCTATTGCAGTCATTCCCTCAATAGGTGAGGTCTTAATGGCAAACACTTGGATTGATGATATACGTACGTGGCGGGCTCCAAACTTGACAGACGATGGCGTAAGCCTTTTGGCAGAGACTTTGCGTGGCATCGGTTCAAATATTGGGATACCGAGCGGGATTCAATCGCAGCTGCGGATGCCATTGACAGACTTTGCCCGTCTCAATGCTGAGCTGGAAAGCCCCATAGGCTCTGACGCTGGCATAATACAAAAATTACGTTTGATAAAATCTGATGCCGAGATTAGTAAAATTCAAACTGCCTGCGATATAGCAGGTCGCGCCTTTGCCCGTGTACCAGAAATAGCTAAAGCCGGTACTCCCCTTGAGCAAGTTTTTCGTAATTTTCAGAGGCTTTGCCTTGATGAAGGAGCCGATCGAGTGCCCTATTTAGCAGGTGCCGCTGCCCCAAATGGATATCAGGATGTCATTTCACCTGCGGACGCTCGTCCACTTACGCCGGGTGACGTTTTAATGTTGGATACCGGTCTAGTTTTTGATGGTTACTTCTGCGATTATGATCGGAATTTTGCTGTTGGCTCTGTGCCAACCGAGGTGGATGCGGCTCACGCTAAATTAATCGAAGCAACTCAAGCAGCCTTTGACGTTGCCCGTCCTGGCAATACAGCGGCAGATTTATTTTACGCCATGGAAAAAATAGTGTCTGACGGCTCGGGCGGGTCAGAAGCAGGCAGATATGGCCATGGGTTGGGCATGAATTTAACCGAATGGCCTAGCTTAATACCCACAGATCAGACACCTTTAACATCAGGGATGGTACTTACACTTGAACCAGGCATTGAGGTATTCCCTGGCACTATGCTGGTTGCAGAAGAAAATATTGTTATTCGTAAAGATGGCGCTGAATGGCTCAGTGCACCAGCAACAGTCAAAATGCCGCGTCTTGAGGGATGACCATATTTCCTTACACACCAGTTGAAATAGAGCCAACCCGCATTGCGGTGATTGTTTTACAGTCCGATGAGACTATTGAGCGCGATATGATTGCTTTGCGTGGAGATGCTGATTTATTTTTTACCCGCGTGCCAAGTAGCCAAGTCGTGAACGCAGCCACATTGCAGTCCATGGCAGACCACATAACCGCCTCTGCCAGTTTGCTTCCAGAGACATTAAATTTTGACGCTGTGGGTTATGGCTGCACATCTGGGACAGCACAGATTGGGGTGGATGAAATTCATAGGCTGGTGTCAGAAGGTACCAAGACCACCCACGTCAGCGAGCCAGTTTCTGCTCTAATTGCAGCCTGCACACACCTCGGATTGAAACGCTTAGCATTCCTATCCCCATATATCGAAAGCGTTAGTGCAAACCTTCGTGAAGTTTTAGCCAAAAATGGTGTAGAAAGCCCAGAATTTGGAACATTTGCTGAAGCGGAGGAAGCAAAGGTTGTTCGCATATCAGGTAAATCAGTCCTTGAGGCTGCTCAACAGCTGTGTAGATCGGAAAACGTTGACGGTATATTCCTCAGTTGCACTAATCTTCGGACATTAGATCTAATTGAACCATTAGAGGCGAGTACTAGCCTCCCAGTAATCTCGAGTAATTTGGCATTGGCCTGGCATTTGGGAAGGCTAAGCGGAGTGTCTGAAGCCATGGTAGGCCCTGGAAGGCTGTTTTCTACTCGTGATTGATTGTTAGCCTTTATCAGCTAAAAGAGTGATGTTACCACCTGCAGCGGTGGTATCTATGCAGATAGACTGTTCACGCATAATCCACATCTCAAAACTTTCATCCATTAATAACGGTACTATAGGACCGGAACGCCGACTCAATTCCACTCGTAATCTAGCCCCATCCGGACCCGCGTAAATTACAGCCTCTAAATCTGGGATTGTACGTAAATGCGCAAAATCCAAAGTTGCTGCTACCGAATTACACCCCAGGACTTTGGCCCGACGCGCTAAATCATTGGCCCCTGCCCCCATACACAAAACTCGTCCCCTTGGCCTCACAGTATAGAGATTGGACTCACCAGTTGGTCCTGGAAGATTAATCGCATCTGCTGGTGATACCTGCACCGTCTGACTGAATGCGGTTTCAAGCTCAATGGGGCTCATCTTTTTGGGCACAACACCATCAGTACTGAGGCTTGGTTGAGACGCAAACCTGGGCAAATAGCGCGGACCACCAGCTTTTGGCCCCGTCCCACTCAATCCGTGCCCACCAAAAGGCTGAGCGCCAACCACTGCTCCAATTTGATTCCGATTTACATAGAGATTTCCGACGTCGACCTGTGATATAATTTTCTGAACTCGTGCGTCAATTCTACTATGAAATCCAAAAGTTAGACCATATCCTGTGGAATTAATGGAGCGAATAACTGCATCCATATCATTTACTTTAAATAATCCTAAATGCAATACTGGTCCAAAAATTTCATCACCGAGGTCATCAATTCCATCGACACCAAGAACTGTTGGCGCCACATAGGTTCCGACCTTTGGTGCTGATGTTTGAAAGAGTACCCGCCCCCGGGCTATATAGTCCAAAATCTTGTTCTGAGCCGCTTTGTCAATTACGGGACCTACGTCACAGTCGATGGTGGATGGATCCCCCACAACCAAGGATTCCATGGCACCATACAGCATTTTTGTAAAGTTCGACGCAATATCTTCTTGCACGTAAAGCATACGTAGGGCTGAACAACGTTGACCTGCAGATTGAAAGGCGCTGAAAATCACGTCACGTACCGCCTGCTCTAGCAAAGCCGTACTGTCAACAATCATTGCATTTAATCCACCAGTCTCAGCAATGAAGGCCACATGTGCAGGCAATTTTTTTGCAATTACTCGGTTAATAGTATTAGCCGTAATAGTAGACCCTGTGAAACATACACCTGAAATTTTTGGATCACTGCACAACGGTAGACCTACATCAGCTCCAAACCCAGGTACAATTTGAAGGCTGTTTTTGGGTACACCAGATTGATGCATCAAATTAACTGCAAAATGCGCAATCATACTGGTATTTTCTGCAGGCTTCGCCAACACGCCATTACCCACGGCCAAGGCGGCCGCAATTTGTCCAGTAAAGATCGCTAATGGGAAGTTCCAAGGGCTGATACATGTAAATATCCCAGAAGCCGTCAAGCTATCCTTTTCAGCCTGCGCGGCATAGTACCTCAAAAAATCAACTGCCTCGCGCAATTCACCAATACAATCTGGTAATGTTTTGCCAGCCTCATGCGTCAGCAAGGCAAACAACTCTTGCGCGTTCTTTTCATAAATATCTGCTACTTTACACAGAATTTTGGATCGTATTTTTGTAGGTTCCGTCCAAGGTTCAGCCTTTTTAATTTTTTGCTGCGCCTCTAGACGAGACAGAAACCGGACCTGTCCAATCTCTTGCCCATTAGCCGGATTAGTCACCGTTTCTACTGTTCCTTGGCATCCAAAGTTCCACTCACCAACGAGAACGCGTCCAGCTTGTAAATAGCTTAACACTCGAGGGTCCGCCAAATCATAACCAGAAGAATTTAATCTATCAGGTGCAAATAGTGCCTCAGGCAACAAAATTTTTGGGCCCACACGTCCCATTTTTTTAAATGGATCACCCGCGACAACATCCGAAGGTACATCAGCGTCAAAGATTTGATTTACAAAGGATGAATTCGCACCATTCTCTAAAAGCCTACGAACCAGATAGGCGAGAAGATCTTTATGGTTACCAACTGGCGCATAAATTCGGCATCGCGTACCATGAGACATTACTACTTGGGCATGTAAGGCCTCACCCATGCCATGGAGCCTTTGAAATTCAAAGTCCCACATATTTTGTAACTTTGCCAAATGCAGCACAGCTGCAATCGTATGTGCATTATGGGTGGCAAATTGCGGATAGATGCGGTCACCCATTTCTAATAGTTTTGCCGCACAACAAATATAACTTATATCAGTATTTTGTTTAGCTCCAAAGACTGGAAAGCTGGGTAAGTTTTCTACTTGCGCCAATTTAATTTCTGTATCCCAATAAGCCCCTTTTACCAGTCGGACCATGATCCGGCGGTCAAGTTTTTGGGCCAGCTGATATAGCCAGTCAATCACAAGCGAGGCACGTTTGCCGTAGGCCTGAACCACCACACCAAACCCATCCCAACCTGATAACTCAGCCTCAGACAGCAAAGCCTCAATAACGTCGAGAGACAAGTCAAGACGCGCTGCCTCCTCAGCATCAATATTAAAGCCAATTCCAGCAGATTTTGCTAAAAGTGCCAGTTCAAGCACGCGTGCCACTAAGTCTTCCATAACCTGTTTACGATGTAACATGTCATATCTAGGGTGAAGGGCCGATAGTTTGACCGAGATACCAGGATTTTTTCGGATATCATCACTTATCGCAGCTTTAGAGATCTCCAAAATCGCATCTGAATACGCTTTATGGTAACTCAGCGCATCTCCATCACTCATTGCGGCTTCGCCCAGCATGTCATAGCTATAGTTGTAGCCTTTAGCTTCGTACTTTTTTGCCCGTAAAATGGCTTTCTGAATAGATTGGCCAAGTACAAACTGTTGTCCCATCTCACGCATTACCCGCGCCACTGCTTGGCGGATTACAGGCTCACCTAATCGTTTAACTGCACTACGCAACACACCAGCCAAGCCGCGATCAGGCGTGTCAAGAACCCGGCCAGTAATAAACAAGGCCCATGTGGATGCATTGATCAAATTTGAATTGCTTTCTCCCAGGTGTTTACCCCATTCCGAGGCGGCAATTTTATCTTCAATCAACGCATCCATGGTCGTGGCGTCAGGAACCCTCAAAAGTGCTTCAGCTAGACACATAAGCGCCACACCTTCGTCAGAAGACAGACCATATTCTCCCAGAAACAGCTCCATCATTGAAGGTGCGGCTTCAGTCCTCAGGTTCTCAACCATTATGGATGCTTGCACAGCAATCGCTCTACAAGATGGGCCACTTGGAGCCCAAGCCCTCATAGAGCTTAGCACACTCTCATCAGCTAAATAGCAATTCTGTTGTATATTTTGTCTTAAATCTTGCATTAATTTGTAGGTTTTGCGCGTTCAAGCATCCCAAAAAGGTCACGTGGATCATCAGGATCTGCCAGCAAATCAAGATCAACGTAATGTCCAGTTGTTTGAAGTTGGTGATGGACATAGCGCAAAGCTGAAAAATCTTCAGTAGCAAAACCCACACTATCAAACAGGGTAATCTGATCCCTAGACTTTCGCCCTGCAGCTTGACCTTCTATTACCCTCCAAAGTTCAGTTACAGGAAAGTCCGCCTCCAGCACTTGGATTTCTCCTTCAATGCGGGTTTGTGGTGGATATTCTACAAAAATATCCGAGCGTAACAGGATGTCTCGATGCAATTCGGTCTTACCGGGGCAATCACCACCAATGGCATTTATGTGCACGCCAGAGCCAACCATGTTATCACTTAAAACAGTAGCATTTTGCTTGTCCGCAGTGCATGTGGTGATAATATCAACGCCAGTTATCGCTTCTTCCGCGCTTTTGCATATGATAATATTCAAACCAGTATTTTTCAGATTTTTTGCTGCCTTTTCCGTCGCTTGCATGTCTATGTCATAAAGGCGTATCGTATCAATTCCAATTATTTCGTTAAAAGCCAGCGCCTGAAACTCACATTGAGCCCCATTTCCAATCATGCCCATAATCCGTGAACCTTTCGGCGCCAAATATTTGGCAGCCAATGCACTTGTGGCCGCCGTACGAAGTGCAGTCAGGATAGTCATCTCAGAGAATAATACTGGATAACCATTCACAACTTTGGCCAACACTCCAAAGGCCGTCACCGTTTGAAAACCGCGCGCCATATTGGCAGGATGTCCATTTACATATTTGAACCCATAATACTCTCCATCAGAAGTTGGCATCAACTCTATGACACCCTCCTCTGAATGGGCTGCAACGCGAGGTGTTTTATCAAACTCAGGCCAGCGTTTAAAATCAGATTCAATATAATCACAGATTTCAGACATCATTTTTGGTGCGCCAATAGTATTCACCAAACGCATCATATTATCGACTGATACAAACGGAACCATGGCAAGGGAGGATGGTAAGGGATTACCCATATCAAAATCCCCTGGTACGACGGTCAAGAACTTTTCTACCCAGTAATGATGCAGTGAGATCGCACATAAGGGTAGCTGTTTTACCTCGAATATCAAGAAATGGGTTAAGCTCTGTTAATTCAAGTGATGAAGCTAGACCACTGTCGTGCACCATTTCCATAATTAAATGGGCCTCACGGAATGTGGCCCCACCAGGAACTGTTGTACCTACTGCCGGGGCAATTTCGGGATCGAGAAAGTCTACATCAAAACTGACATGTAGAAGACCATTGGCTGCGGCAACTCGGTCAAGGAAATCAGAAACCGGTTTGGCAACTCCAACTTCGTCAATGCGCCGCATATCATAAACGTCCATTCCCAAATCTGAGATAAATTGGTATTCAGGGTCATCAACAGATCGCAAGCCAATCATGCAGACGTTTGCTGGATCCAAAGGTGCTTTAACTGATGGGAAAATACCCTCAAAACTTGGCATGCCTAGGGCATAGGCCATAGGGGTGCCGTGCAGATGTCCACTAGTAGTGCTAATCAATGTATTCATATCAGGGTGCGCATCAAGCCAAAGCACAAATTGAGGCCTGCCCTTGGATTGAGCGGCAAGCGCCACTCCAGTCAGCGTCCCCGCTGCCATTGAGTGGTCACCGCCAATAAAAATTGGGAGTGTTTCAGCCATAGATAATATTGTTGCCCGTTTCTGGATGTCACATGTCCATGCCACAATTTCTGAAAGTTTCTTAAGATGTTTAGGCCCATCAATATCCAAAATCTTGCTTGGAAAGGGTAAATTTCCTAGGTCAGTCAGTCCTAAGCCTTGGCTCATTATCGCATCCCCAAGGCCAGCGGTACGAAAAGCATCAGGGCCCATAAGACAGCCACCACGGCCAGTGCCGGCCTGCAATGGTAATCCTAATATTGTACAGTGATTGTTCATGAGGCCTCCACATTATCCACTTTTGAAAGATGGCATGTAGTGCATTGTACAATTAGGCTAAATATTGTTCAGATGGTATAACTTTTGATCAATATGTAAGGAAAAAAATTTAAAATGTTCAATATTGACGAAACTGATCGTAAAATTCTAAATCACCTCAAGATTGATGGAAGAGCATCTATCACAACTCTGGCAGGGGCATTGGGCTTGGCTCGTGGCACAGTTCAAAGTCGTTTAACTCAATTAATCGAAAGTCGCGCCATCAAACGCTTCACAATCGAATTGAACTCAATAGAAGCTGACGAGTTGGTGCGGGCAGTTATGATGATTGAAGTACGAGGCAATACGGCAAATTCAGTTCAGAAAGCCTTACAACGCATGCCAGAAATTAACTCATTGCATCGTACGTGTGGAGTTTGGGACATAGTCATACAATTGGAAACTACTAGTTTATATAACTTTGATGGCGTGTTAGCTCGAATACGTGAGTTACCTGGCGTTGCAAATTCAGAAACATGTCCATTATTGCGCCGTATTTATTAAACCTCATAAAAAAAGGGGGTAAAGTTTATGAGGGGCTCAATCCACGTAAACGTTCAGAGCGGCGACGCAGCAACTCGAGAGTTACAAGCAAAGCAATCGACATACACACAAGAATAGTTGCAACAGCAAGGATCGTTGGGCTTATCTGCTCCTTAAGACCGATGAACATCTGCCACGGCAATGTTTTTTGCTTTGAGGAACCAACAAACATTATAACTACGACCTCATCAAATGAGGTGATGAATGCAAACAAGCCACCCGCTACAACACCAGGCATAATTAATGGCATTTGGACCTTAAAAAAAGTTTTAACCGGACCAGCACCCATATTTGCTGATGCTCTGGTTAAAGAATTGTCGAAGCCAACGAGTGTTGCCGTAACCGTAATAAT
>CAJWTH010000030.1 GCA_913047725.1 uncultured Planktomarina sp. | reverse complement strand
TTGACAGAGGGAGTATAAAACTCTTTGGCCAAGACGTTGCTAACAAACATAAAGACCAAAAGGTCACCGCCGCCCAACGTGATGTACAAATGATATTTCAGGACCCTTACTCTTCTTTGAACGCACGGATGCGAGTTCAAGACATTATTGCCGAGCCAATTCGCTACTATCAAACAGCTTCTTCGGATAGTGAAGCGCTACAAATTGTAGGAGACCTCTTGGATCATGTCGGCTTAGGTTCAACAGCGATGTTGAAATATCCGCATGAGTTCTCTGGCGGCCAAAGGCAGCGTATTTCCATTGCGAGGGCGCTTGCTTCACGGCCAAAAATTCTGATCTGTGATGAACCAACCTCTGCTCTTGACGTATCTGTTCAAGCCCATATCTTAAATCTGCTCAAAGACCTTCAGGATGAGCTGCGATTAACGATGCTTTTTATATCTCACGACCTTCCAGTAATTCGACAAATGTGTGACAAGGTTGCCGTGATGCGCCATGGCGCCATCTGTGAAATTGCTACCACAGATAATTTGTTTGATGCACCAAATCATGAATATTCCAAACACTTACTGAACTTAATGCCGCGAATGGAATCAGTTTGTAAAAAAAGTGATTAGTTAATCCAAATTATTTCAATGCCCGCGCCAGAAAAGCTTTTGTTTCAGGTCGTTTAGGTGTGCCAAAAATTTCTTCTGAACTCCCTTCCTCGATGATCTTTCCGTCCTTCAGGAAGCACACTTTATCCGCTGCTTGGCGTGCAAACTGCATTTCGTGGGTAGCCAAAACCATGGTCATTCCTTGACTTTTCAATTTTAAAAGGACGTCCAAAACATCGCCGACCAACTGTGGATCCAGTGCGGAAGTGATTTCATCAAACAACATCACTTCTGGCTTCATCGCAAGAGCTCTAACAATTGCTACTCTCTGCTGCTGCCCACCAGATAATTGATCAGGATAATTATGCATTCGATCCGCAAGCTCAAAACGTTCAAAAAGTTCCTCAATTTCAGACTTAAGTTGAGATTTAGAAAGGCCTTGGACCCTTTTTGGAGCAAGCATAGTATTTTCAAAAGCGGTCATATGAGGGAATAAATTAAAGTTTTGAAATACCATGCCAATCTTGGCTCGCACGCGCTGTGGATTAAGGCCTGGTATAGAGATGTCTTCTCCATCCAAGTATATTTCACCGTCTTCAATTGGTTCAAGCAAGTTGATGCAGCGTAGAAGTGTCGATTTTCCAGCTCCAGATGCACCAATTAAGCAAACCATTTGGTCTTTTTCTACGGTGAGATCGATCCCATCACATACGGTATTCTGGCCGAACCGTTTGACCACGCCATGGAGTTCTATTTTGTGCATCAGCGTCTTTCTCGCATTTGGCGTGCCATAAGGTAATCTGCGTAACGTGTTGCTGGTATAGTTACGATTAAGAAGATGATTGCGGCACCAACATAGGGTGTAAAATTTGCAAATAGAGATTTAAACACACCGGCCTGGCGGAAAATTTCTACTGGCCCAATAAAGCTAAGCAGGGACACATCCTTTTGGAGTGCTATCAGCATATTCATCTGAGACGGCACCACATTTCTAACGGCTTGAGGTAGTATAACGTCACGCATGACTTGCCGTTCTGATAGACCTAACGACAAGGCGGCAGATCGTTGACTTGGATGCACGCTGTCAATGCCCGCACGAAAAATTTCGGCCACGTAAGCCGAATATGTTAGAACCAAAGCTAAGGATCCCCAGATAAATGGAGAGTTCCAAGGCCTGGGCAGTCCTAAGCCAGGGATACCAAAACCAATTAGATAAACGGTTAAGATGACAGGTACGCCACGAAATACATCCGTAAAGGCCGCACCAAAGATGCGCAGTGGGAATAAGGCGGGTGACTTTGCATCACGGGCAAGTGCGATCAAAAGTCCAAGAATTGCGATCGCAGGTGCAGACCATGTGAATATCATTACATTGACAGTAAATGCATCTAACAGTTTTGGAAAAGTTTTAGCCAGGACAGTTCCATCAAAAAAGCTCTTTTGAACTTTTTCCCAGCCAGGTGTCATTGGCACAAGAATCACTAGAGCCATAATAACACAGACAGTGCTGGCGGCCGCTATAAGTAATGATTTGAGACGTTGTTTTTGTTCGTAGCGTTCGCGGCGGGTCATCCCCGCCGCTTCAGGAATTGGCATATTATTTGATCAATGGAACACCAGTGGTGTCTTGGAGCCATTTGGCTTCAATCGATGCTAAAGAACCACTATTGATCATGCTTGTTAAAGCTTCATCTACACAAGCTTTTAGAGGATTTCCTTCTTCCATCAACATGCCGAATTGGTCGGCATTGTCGCTTGAAGCTGCTGGAAATTGACCGATAACTTTTGAACCCTCAATCATGACTGCGCTGAGAAACAGAGCTGTCGGTAGGTCAAACATTGCTCCATCGATTTGATTAGCGCTAATTGCGGCGTTCACGTCAGCGTTGTCTCCATACAATAGTGGATCATTGGTTGGTTGGATAATGCTCGCTATTTTTTGAACGGCGGTTGTTGAACCAACTGCCCCCCATTTTAGGCTCTTTAAAGCTGCAATTGTGGGCTTAGTATCTGTAGCGCTCGCCCCAACCAAAACAGCCATTGGCGCTGTGTAATATGGTAAGGAAAAGTCTACGACTTGATCGCGCTCAGCAGTAATGGAGTACTGCTGCATGTTAACGTCAAAGTTTTTGACACCTGGCTGAATAGCCTCATCAAAAGAGGACCTTACCCAGACTACATCCTGCTCCGCAAAACCCATTTCTTTTGCCACGGCATAGGCAACAGCGGCTTCAAACCCTTGTCCACTCTCTGGTGCATCATCTAAAACCCATGGATAATAAGCTGGGTTACCTGTCGCAATAGTGAACTTGCCCGCCGTAAGGGTTTTGTCAGCAGCACAGTGCCCACCTGCAATTGTATTTGTGGCCATTAAAGCCAATGAAACTGCTGCAACTAAGATTCTTTTTGACATAATAATAACCTTTTCAATTGTTGATTTGAGCTATGGTAGCACTTCACAGAAAGGTGTCTAGGGGTAGTGAGGAAGCTTTCCCCTACTCCCCGTATGGAATCCAGATTGTTTTGATTTCAGTACCTGCATCCAGCCAGCTATTGTGATCATCTAATGCTGCGCCCTGCCATATACGCTTTACATTGCTGCTCGCTTTTTCTTTTGCAGTACCTGCTACCTCTTGAGTGCTTAGGCACCATACGCTGTCTAGGTTCATGTGTGCACCTATGTGTGCCGCGAGCTCACTTTGCTGGCCAGTCAATATATTAACTGCGCCAGCAGGCACATCTGAGGTCTCAAGAATATGATAAAAATCAGTTCCAGATAGGGGAAATGGCTGACTGGCGCACAGGGTAATTGTATTACCTGTCGCAAGTGCGGCTGCCATTGGCGCGACAAGTCCCAATAGTGGTGTCGCATCTGGGCAGAGTGCCGCAATGCGTCCGACTGGTTCACGCATTGCTAAAGCTATGCCACGAATTGGCACCGACTTAGCTCGTCCCTCAAATTTATCCGCCCAAGCAGCATAGCAAAATAATATATCTATGGCGTCATTGACCTCCTTGAGGCCTGCGTTTCCACCACACATCTCATCAATTCGTTGGGCAAAACTTTCTATACGCGCGGAGAGGTTTTCCGCTACATAGTATAAGATTTGCGCCCTTAGGTGTCCTGAGGTCTTCCCCCAAGCGCATGCTGTTTGGGCCTCTACTGCGTTTCGAACGTCCTTGCGGTTAGCTATCGGCACATGTCCTAAAAATTGACCTTTGGGAGCATATATTGCCTGACTGTATCCTCCGTCAGGCCTTGCTTGTTTACCCCCAATGTAGAGCTTTGCAGTTCGGTCAACTGGATCAGAACCCGCACTAGTTCCCTTGAAAGCTACAACGGCTTTAGGGGGTACTGCAGGGGTAGTAGTCTTTGTATATGCTTGTAAACCTTCCCAACCGCCTTCACGGCCAAAGCCACTTTCACGCAGACCACCAAAACCTGCGGCCGCATCAAATAGATTAGTTGCATTCACCCAAACCACTCCAGCCACTAATTTTGGAGCAATCTCTAGCGCTAGATTTATGTTTTCAGTCCAAAGTGTTGCTGCTAGCCCGTATCGCGTGTTGTTGGCCACCTCAATTGCCTCACTGGGCGTTCTAAACGTAGTAGACACTAAGACTGGGCCAAAAATTTCTTCCTGCATCAAGGTATCAGAAGGCTGAAGCCCTGTTATGAGAGTAGGTGGATAGTAACAACCTTCAGGTACGGTAATATTGGCATGATATGTTTCACCAGCATCATTAGCCGCAACAAGTTTTTTTATTTGTGATAACTGGATAGGATCTACGATTGCGCCCACGTCGATTGATTTATCCAGTGGGTCGCCTATTCGCAGTTTGTCCATCCGTACTTTTAAGCGGCTGTGGAAATCTTCAGCAATAGCTTCATGAACTAAAAGCCGAGAACCTGCACAGCATACTTGGCCTTGATTGAACCAAATGGCATCAACTAGACCCTCAATTGCGCTGTCAATATCAGCATCATCAAAAACGACATATGGAGATTTCCCCCCCAATTCCAAAGTGAGAGACTTGCCATTAGTCGCGACAGAATCTTGAATTTTTCGTCCCACTGCAGTGGAGCCAGTAAAAGCAATTTTATCTACGTCAGATTCTACTAGAAACTCACCAGTACTACCATCACCCGTGATTATATTTACTACGCCTGGAGGCACTTTGGCCTGCGAGCAGATATCTGCAAAGAGTATAGCAGTCATTGGAGTATATTCTGCTGGTTTTAAAACTACCGTGTTGCCCATGGCTAAGGCTGGCGCGATTTTCCACGCCAACATCAACAATGGAAAATTCCATGGAATTATTTGGCCGCAAACACCTAAGGCCTTTCGATCGGGTAGAGCGGTTTTCATTAATTGGGCGTGGCCCGCGTGATGGTAAAAATGTCGAATGGCAAGGGGGATATCAATATCACGACTTTCGCGGATTGGTTTGCCATTATCTAGTGATTCCATAACAGCTAAGAGCCGAGCGTGTTTTTGCATTATACGTGCAATGGCATATAAAACCTTGGCACGCGCCGGCCCTCCCAAGGCCTCCCATGCTGGTTGGGCTGCTCGTGCGCATTTTACAGCTTCAGCTACTTCCTTGGCCGATGTCTGCGTCATGCCTGAAAGTTTTTCACCTGTAGCTGGATTACAAACGGTCAAATCATCACGAAACGGGCCCCACTTTCCGTTAATATAAGGGCCTGCAATCCCTCCATGATTTTTAATCCACTGGATAGCTGGGCCTCGGTCCTCGGGAGCGGTGCCGTAATCCATTGTGTCAAAAATAGTTTCAATGCTCATAGGGTTATCCAATTGGGTGGCGGTGATTTGCAGAATAGGCACCGGTCAGGTGATGTTCAAGCTGGCGCTCAATATCGCCTAAAAGTGAGGAGGCTCCAAAACGAAAAAGATCTGGACGTAGCCACCGGTTTCCCAACTCCTCTTTAACCAATGCTAAGTAAGTAATTGCATCTTTGGCCTTTGATATACCACCAGCAGGCTTATAGCCGACGCGAAACCCAGTTCGATCATAGTAGGCACGAATGGCGCGCAACATAACCAAGGTAACTGGTAAGGTCGCGTTTACACTTTCTTTGCCGGTCGAGGTTTTAATAAAATCAGCACCCGCCATCATGCAAATCAAACTAGCCCGTCCGACATTGCGCAGGCTTCCTAATTCGCCAGTAGCCAAAATTGCTTTAACATGGGCGTCCCCGCAGGCGGCACGGAAGGCCGCCACTTCATCATAAAGTGCTTGCCAGTTTTGTGTTAGAACATGGCGTCGTGAAATCACGATATCAATTTCAGAGGCACCAGCCTTCACACTTTCATGGATTTCTTCAATCCGCAAACGTAGTGGAGAAAGACCTGCTGGAAAGCCAGTACTAACCGCAGCCACAGGAATGCCAGTCCCTTTAAGTGCTTCAACAGCAAAACCAACCATATCATGGTAAACACAAACAGCGCCGGTTTTTAGATTTGGTAGGCCAATACGATTAAGAATATCTTGCCTTACTGGCTGACGAGCCTTTGCACATATACGCCTTACTCTTCCTGCCGTGTCATCACCAGAAAGTGTAGTGAGATCAATGCAGGAAACTGAGCGTGCTAGCCATGCAGCTTGGTGCTCTTTTTTTATTGACCTTCGACCAGGAAAGCTACTGCATCTCCGCTCAATTGCAGATGTATTTGCCTGCAATGCGAGTGCCCAATCAAGATCGAGTTTCATTCCGACATTTCGGGGTTCAATTGTTAGCGGCAAATGCGCAATTGATTTAGAGAGCTGTTCCATCTGACTTATGTGCATGGGTTTCATCGCTAATTCAAGTATTGTAGCGCGTGACAAATACGATGGAGCAGGATATTTGCAAAATAATGACTTAGAGGTAACGCCATGTCTTTTGATAGATCAGTAAAAATTGCACCATCAATTTTAGCAGCGGATTTTTCTAATTTTGGTGAAGAGATACGCTGCGTTGAGGCGCAAGGTGCCGATTGGATACACGTTGACGTGATGGATGGGCATTTTGTTCCTAATATTACCTTTGGCCCAAGTACCTGTTCTTCTATCCGACCGCACATTTCGACGGTCATGGACGTACACTTGATGATTGCGCCCGTGGATCCTTACATTGAAGCGTTTGCAGAATCTGGCGCAGATATTATTACCGCCCATGTTGAAGCGGGGCCGCATATTCACCGGACGTTACAGTCGATTCGAGCAAATGGAGTAAAAGCTGGTGTTGCACTAAACCCTGGAACGCCTGCAAGCGCTGTAGCAGACATACTTGATATCACTGATTTGGTTTGTGTGATGACCGTTAACCCAGGTTTTGGAGGGCAGTCGTTTATTCCCCTAGAGGATAAAGTAGCAGAATTACGCTCTATGATTGGTGATCGGCCCATTCATATTGAGATTGATGGCGGCGTCACCGCGCAAACAGCACCTAGTCTCGTGCGTGCTGGTGCAGATGTGCTCGTGGCAGGATCTGCGGTATTTAAAGGTGGGTCAGTTTCTAATCCGTCTCCGTACGGTTCTAATATTAGAGAAATTCGCGCTGCTGTTGGCTAATTAAAATATCAACAAACCCAGATTCTTAAATTGTGGAAAGACCGCTGCGCAGATCTGTCAAGATTTTACCAACATCGCTTTCGGTTAGAATCAACGGTGGTGACATCAGCAAATTATTACCGCCAATCCGCACCATGGTTCCCGCCTGATAGGTGGCCTTGTGCGCCCTTTTGATGGTGCCCATCTCTAGAGGTGCTTTGGTAGTTCTGTCTGAAACAAGTTCAATCGCGGCCATCAACCCATGCCCACCGCGCACATCGCCAATGATATCAAACTCGGATTGAAGGGATTTCAAGCCGTCATAAAGTTGCGCGCCACGTGCTGCTGCATTGGATTTGAGGTCTAAACGTAAAGTCTCACTCACACAGGCGTTGACCGCAGCCATACCAACAGGATGAGCTGAGTAAGTGTATCCATGCCAGATCGCACCTTCACCAGATTGATCACTCTCAAAAGTTTCTGCAATTTTAGAGTTAACTAATGTTGCCCCTACTGGAAAATAGGCTGAGGTGATCCCCTTTGCTACGGTCATCATATCGGGCTGAACTGCCCAATGGCGCGCGCCAGACCAATCGCCAGTCCGGCCAAAGCCCGTGATCACCTCATCAGAGATCATAAGAATTCCGTGTTTGTCACAAATATCGCGGGCCAATTTCATGAAGGAAGCATCAGGCACAATTACGCCGCCAGCTCCTTGAATTGGCTCCATAATGAATGCAGCAATAGTTGAGGGATCTTGGAATATAATCTCATCTTCCATCGCTTGTGCTATCATCTGAGCTAGCTTCGCTGGGTCGCTTTCGTTAAAGGGATTGCGGTACCCATAGGGTGAGGGGAGATGGAAGCAGCCTGGTAGCAATGGCTCATACGCAGTTCTGAACCTCTGATTTCCGTTAACAGACGCCCCTCCAAAATGTGTGCCGTGATAGCCCTTCTTGAGGCTGAGATATTTAATACGTTGCGGCTGGCCCCTTAGACGATGATATTGCCGGGCCATGCGCAGCGCAGTCTCCACAGAGTCAGAGCCGCCAGAGGTGAAAAATGCTCTCGCCATGCCGTCTTGTTTGAAGAAGTTAATGACTGTTTCAGCTGCTTCAATTGCTGGCGCGTTACTGGTTCCAGCGAAGGCAGAATAGTAGGGCAGTTTGAAAAGCTGATCTGCAATCGCTTGTTTCACTACATCATTGGAATAACCAAGATTAGCACACCACAGGCCGCCTACCGCATCAATAGCTTCATGTCCGTCCAAATCGATAATGCGCACTCCTTCGGCTCGGTCAATGATAGTTGGAGCGTTAGACTGCAAATCACCTGGGTGACCCATTGGGTGCCAGAGTTGTTTGGCGTTCAGTTCTTTTAACTCTTGTATATCTTTCATTTCAAATCTCCTGAGACCGTAAAGGGGGTTTCAAACCAATATTCTTCTAAATTTTTGCTAGTGCCTATCCGGTCCACGACAGCAAATAAGCCGGGTGCGAACAAAGGTGTCAAAACACCGTGCCAAACGTTGCGATTAAAATTTATTCCTTGGCCTGGAGCAGTGTGAAATGCCAGGGGTCTGCCTGGCGTTCCGTCTTCATCAGGAGCCACAATCACCAAAAAAGGGTTTTGGTTCATTGGTAAAAAGGCCTGTGAGCCTTCCGGATGGCGCTCAACCAATTCCAAGCGATAGGGCAGGCTGCGCGGTGTGGCATTAAACAGGCTGATGCCAGCGCGGCCATCTGGTCCAAAATCTAGCGCTGCCAAATCGTGATGCCGCCCGCACAGGCCCTGATTGATGAGATTGTCTGGGGCATCCTTCAGAGTGATGATATCACCAAAGGCTGCAAAAGCGTTTTTGGTGAGTGGATCGATCGAGATGTCAGGCATGGGGCAAACTTTCCAGAAACTTGGGTTTACCCTAGACCTTCCGTTGAAAAGGTCCAGCTGGTGATTTGCTCATATTGGGCGCTGGGGCGTAAAATGATATTGGGAAAATGGGCGTGAGCTAGTGATCCTGGCCAGCTTTGCGCCTCTAACGCTGGAGCGGCATAGGGGCCATAGGGCGCGCCGTGGTGAGTGTCGTAGTCTGGCGCGTGGATGGTGCCGCCATCGTAGAGTTGCACCCCACACTCCGTGGTCGCCATCTCCATCTGCACTCCCTGGGTCCCGGTCAGAGTTGCCACCCTTGTAAGGGGGCGTTTTTGCGAAGCTATACAGAGATTGAAGTCGAAAAATTGTGAGTTGTCCCCGGCCATGATGGCCCCGCGGCGAAAGTCATAGGGACCGCCTTCAACTGGCAAAATTTGGCCAGTAGGCATCAGGTTTTCATCTGGCTCGCTGTAGTGATCAGCGTCCACCTGAAAAGTTTGCCCTGAAAAGCCAACCGTTGGATCCAGTGACCAATATGAGTGATTGGCTGGATTGAAGGGTGTGGGCGCGTCAGTTGTGGCATTTACTGTCATGCTGATCGTTGCCTTATGTACAGTGTAGCGCAACTCAATCTCTCTGTTGCCGGGAAAACCCCCCAAGCCATCTGCCAGAGCCAATTTCAGAACCACAAAATCTGACCCGTGATCCGCAATGCTCCAGACTTGCCGATGCATGCCAGTACTGCCTGAATGTTGAGTGAGATCGCCGGAATGGTGTTTCTCAAAAGAAAATACCTGTCCATCGATTTCGGCAGAACAACCTTTGATCCGATTGATTACTGGACCCATCAACGAGCCAAAGCTGCTCATTTTTCCTTCATAAGCTGCAACCTTTGAACTGCCCAAGGTTAAAGGCCAAGCGACCCCGTTTAACCGTACATCATTTAGTACACCACCGAGGGTTAATATTTTTACAGCCAGCAGATCTGAGCTAATGCAGATTTGACTGACATCGCAGCCATCTTGGGTGGTTCCAAAAGGGGTAATCTGTATCATAGAGGTTCCCAATGTACGCCAGCGGCAGGCAGGCTTATATCATTCCATGTGATCTCTTTCGGACCATAGTTAAACCAAAACCTATGGGTCTGAGTGTCGCGAATTCGAATGTCTTGGGGCAGGTCCATGTTAGGCAGGTCTTGCTCCTGCGCCAATTGGACCAGAAGACGCCGCCAAAGGCTGGGATCGGGCCAGCCTGCGAGATAGATCATATTGCCTGCGCGCACAGCAGCGGGTGCGCCATCTTCAAGGCGCAATATCACAGTGTCTTCAGTTTCAATCGCTTCACGCCATTTCTCAAAAGCACCACTGCCTGATAGCGACATTGGGGCAAAAGGGGGTAGGCTTTCTACATAGGTAACTTTAGTCTTAAGCCCAGTAATCTGAGGGATAATTCCCTGAGGTATGGTCAGCTCATCAGTTTTGGAGCCCGCCCGTGGACCGGTGACAATCACTCCACTGGAAAGGCTTTCAGGAATGGTCAGAAGTCCGGGCGCAAATGTGATTTTATAGACAGATGGGTCCACAGTTTTGGGGACCACATCTACTGACCATCCGGCCCGGCGCAACTGGCGGTAGCAGTCAAACACCAGTTGGAAATAATCAAAATCTTTACCCTGTGGTTGTGTCTCCCAAGCATAGGCGCTGTCGTAGTCAAACACCAAAGCTACCTGAGCATCAGCTGTACCTACATCGGGAAGCTCAGCCAATTCTTTAGCAACCTGTGCAGCATCACCCAAAGCTGGGGCAGCGGTTGAGTCGGGTTGCAATAGGCCTGCATGCATCTGCTCCTGCGCAAACGGTGCTTGACGCCAGCGGAAATAACAGACCGTTTCCGCACCATGCGCGAAGGCCTCCCAAGCCCAAAGGCGTGGCATGCCGGGCAAGGGTGCAGGGTTCCAAGGGGCCCAATTTACTGGTCCAGGTTGTTGCTCCATGATCCACCACCGCCCATTGGATGTTGCGCGGTAGAGGTCGTGATGGAAAGCTTGAAAATCTGGATCACCTTGGCGCAGGAAATACATCTGGTGATCATCTGTGGCTCCAACTCGATCAAGTAAGAATCCCAAGGGGTAGCTGTCCCAAGAGGAAATATCCAAATCCGCCCCAACATCATAGTGGTCAAATGATGTGATCCTCCCCATGAAGTTATGGATGACTGGAGCTTGGGAGTGTTTGCGAATTTCATCGCATTGCACGCGGTTAAACAAAACCACCTGGTCAGAGGTGAACCGACGAAAGGCTAAAACATGACTTGGATTTGGGTCAGTGACTGTTTGATTGGGTAATTCAAGCTGTTCAAAACTTTCATATTCCATTGACCAAAATATATTGCCCCAGGCAGAATTTAGTGCATTGGGAGATTGATAGCGTTGGGCGCACCAATCCTGAAAGCCTTTAAGCGCATGGGGAGAATAGCTAGTTGCGGTATCGTGACAGTCATATTCATTATCAGTTTGCCAAGCAGCAATATGGGGATTTTTACCATAACGCTCCACCATTAAACGGGCGATCCGACGTGCTTCCTCACGATAACCATCATGGCTGAAACAATAATGCCGGCGTGAGCCAAATTTGCGGATAACTCCCGCGCTGTCATGGGCCAGCATATCGGGATGTTTTTCCAACATCCAGCGTGGTGGCGTCGCTGTTGGGGTGCCTAAAATAACCTTTAACCCTGCGGCGCCCAATGTCTCAATTGCGCGGTCTAGCCATTCCCAGTCAAATTTCCCTGGTTTTGGTTCCATCCGCACCCAAGAAAATTCGCCGATACGCACCCAACTTAATCCAGCGTCGATCATGCGCTTAGCGTCGTTGGCCCAGATTTCTTCTGGCCATTGTTCTGGGTAATAGCAAACGCCTAGGGTACGTTTCATAAATTTCCTTCCAAAATCACTTGATGCTCAAATTGTCCAATCTCGGATACTTGGGTCTCAAAGGTTTGCCCATCTGCGGGTGTCAGTTCCTGATTGGTACGCCCTTCGGTGGCACTGGTACAAAACAAACGATTGCTGTTTCCAGCAAAGGCAGGGCAGGTGGTATGGGCAGCGGGTAGGTCTACAGTCTTTAGTAGTAACCCCTGAGGGCTATAACAGGCTAATCGAGCAGCACCCCATTGTGCATTCCATATGTTGCCAGTCGCATCGACCACTGCTCCGTCGGGATTTTTGCTGGTCTGTGTTAGGTCTATCAATAGGCGTGCTTCTGAAATTGGCCAGCCCTCCTCGTCCAAATCGACAGCCAGAATTTTCTGGGTTGGGGTGTCAGTGTAATAAGCCGTTTTTCTATCAGGTGCAAAACAGATCGCATTCGGTATCGTGATATTGGCAAAAAGTTGTTTCAACTCACCGCGGTAGTATCGGTAAATAGAACCAGAATTAACCTCAGCATTCTTGCCCATAGTGCCAATCCAGAAACCACCTTGCGGATCTGCGCGTCCATCATTTGAACGCGTCACTGGATTATCAGACTCCAAATCACAGACTTTTGTTTGGATTTCTTCAACCAGATCAAATTTAAACAGTTGGCTTTCTGACGCGATTAGAATCTGATCTTGGCTAATCCAACCTGCGGCGGAAACATATTCTTCAAATTGCCAAACCCGAGATTTGCTTAAAAGCCGACAGGCTGTGATATCAAACCAAAATAACTCGTGGCGCATCGGGTGCCATAGTGGGCCTTCTCCGAGGCTGCAAGGACGTGAATCAAATACAGAAATCATATGGCGTCAAATGCTGTAACAATAGCCTGCGCTTTGGCGGCAACAGTTTCTAAGTTGTCGCCAGGCTTATAAATTGCTGATCCAAGACCAAAGCCATCGGCGCTGGCCTCGATCCATTTGGAAAAATTATCAGGGGCTGCTCCGCCGACTGCATAGACTTGAGTGCCAAGCGGCAGTATGGCGCGCATGGCTTTTAGACCCTTTGGACCAGCCATATCTCCAGGAAAAAGTTTCAGGCCTGTGGCGCCCGCTTGCAGTGCGGCTAAGGCCTCTGATGGAGTAAATACTCCTGGCCAGCTTTGCATCCCTTCGGCAATTGTGGCCGCGATCACGGCTGGATCACAATTAGGAGACACGACCAATTGGCCACCGGCAGAACGTACTTGTTTTACCTGCGCTGTTGTCAACACGGTTCCAGCTCCAATCAGGGCTTGATCCCCGTATGCTTTGACGATGGTGTTGATGCTGTCGAAGGGGGAGGGGGAGTTAAGGGGCACCTCGATTTTGTCGATCCCAGCGGCTAAAATAACTCCTGCAATACCGACGGCTTCAGCGGGTTTTACTCCCCGCAGGATGGCAATTATGGGGCGACTCATAGAGTTTCCTTCCAATCGGTATAGGCGGCTTTTAGGCCAGCCAAAGTCATCTGTGCTGTATCGGTTCTTGTGATAGGCACGTGCTGGGCTGCAAGAGCCGTGGCATAGCCTTCACTCATAGATTTGGGTCCAATGATCGCTAGGGGTTGCCCAAGCCAATAAGGTTTTGAGGCGGCCAGTTCAGCACCAATTAACAGGCCAGAGAGCCTTGATTTTGCGATGTTAGCAGGCATATTATTCAATAGGCTTCCTGCGCGCAATCCAAATAGGCGTGCCGCAATCGCTTCTGGTCGGGACATGGCTTCATCTACTGCCTGATCAAAGGTTGGTTGATCCCAAGCGTCGCTGCTAACTGAATGGCGCAATACAGAAGCGGTGGAAAGAAGTGCAAAAATTTCTCCTGTCATAAACGTTTGAAAGCTGACAATTTCGCCTGCACTCATCTGCACCCATTTGGTGTGGGTGCCTGGCAGGCAAATCACGCCATCCCAATTTGGGTTTAATTTCTGAAATCCTGCAATCTGGGTTTCTTCACCGCGCATTACATCGGCTGGTTGCGCTTGCGATACCCCAGCGATGATCTGAACATTTAGCCGTGAATCATTTGTTGGAGCTTTGGTCATCGTGGAGAGGGGTTTGCAAGGTGCCGGTTCATAGGGTGCCTCAACCCACCCTTGTCTCGCACCGACCATGCCGCAAGCGATAACATTAGTTTGTATATTATCTGCCAACCACGGTGCTATTAAAGCACATAATACGGACTCGAATTCAGATGGGAGCAATTGCCCCATGCCTTGATCAGAGGAAGCGGTCTCCAGATCTTGCCCATCGGCGTTCATCGCCCAAGCGCGCAGAGACGACGTACCCCAATCTACAGCGATCCAATCAGCCTTAATGCTCATCCCGTGGTCACCACTCCACCGTCGATCACTAGGGCCTGGCCGGTCATCATCTTTGAACTTTGCGAAGCCAGAAACAGGCAACCGCCAAGGATGTCTTCTGGATCAAGTGTCTCATCGAGGCATTGCCGGGCAACATGAGCGGCTAATCCCTCTTCGGTGACCCAAAGATCTTTTTGTTTTTGTGTCATTACCCAGCCTGGGGCTAAGGTGTTGACGCGGATTTTGTCAGCACCAAACTCACGCGCTAAGCTGCGCGACAAACCGTTGATGGCAGAGTTACATGCTGTGTAAATAGGGTAGCCTGCATTGCCCATCATATAACTGATAGAGCTGAAATTTATTATTGAACCAAAGCCTGCTTTCTGCATTTGGGGCAAAACCGTTTGGCAGGCAAAGAAATAGGCTTTAAGGTTAATCTCTATCATCCAATCCCAGAATTCAGGGGTCACCTCCTTGGTGTTGTGGCGTTTATCATTAGCAGCATTGTTTATCAGGGTTGTGATAGGCCCATGAGCTTCTTCCGCCTTCAACATGCTAGCTTTTAGGACAGCGGTGTCAGTGATATCACCCTGGATGAACAAGGGACGATTCCCGTACTTCTTTTCCATTTGAGAACAGAAGTCGTTGGCATCTGACCTGCCTATGAAGGCCACCCGCGCATTCTGTGCTAAAAAGCCCTCTGTGATCGCGGCCCCAATACCAGAGCCGCCACCGGTTATGTAAATGGAAGCATTTAACAGATCGCTATATTGGGCAATAGGCATATGGTGGCTCCTTTAATGATCCGCCAGGGGATGTTGTTACGCTACAGTGAGAGCTTTTTCCCTTCAACAACCCAGACTGAGCTGGGCATGGTATAGGGTAAATTTAAACCATGTGCCATCAGCCAGGCGCCAGAAATCTGCAGTTTCCGACTTTTGAGAAGGGGATTGCCACGTGACAATTTATGAATGGCGCTGGGGTTTTTCAGTTCTACAATATAGGTGTCGTTTGGATCTAGCTGGGTAAGTCGTAGTGGTCGCGGATTAATTTGGGCTGACGTTTCGAGTTGGTTTGAAAAAACTACAAAGCGTGACCTATCTTGAGCCAATTGCATTTCAGCTATTACTGAGGGATCTGAGCTATCAAGGCGTAATATATCTGCCTGCATCATCCATTTACGGTTGTCCTTATACCATTGCGTAATGTCTGAAAGGGTTTGGGTCTCTAAATCGCTAATCTGGCGAGGATCCATTTCAAAGCCCATATGGCGTTGTGCAGCCACCCAGGCCCGGTATTCCATGTTAAATACTCGACCCGTAGTATGACATTGCCTTGGGCCAACGTGGCTACCGGTGACGGCGGAGGGTAGAAAGAGTGCGGCAGCGTGTTGGATGCGACTACGTTCTAAAGCGTCATTGCTGTCTGACAGCCAAACCCTTTGGGTGTGATTTAAAATTCCAAAATCAATTCGTCCGCCGCCCGAGGCGCAGGTTTCAATTTCGACATGGGGGAAGTTTATTTGCAGTCTGGCTAGCAAAGCATAGCTCGCTCGGGTTTGATCTGCATCAGATATTGGCAATACCCGGTTATGATCCCATTTGATGTAAGTGATGTCGTATTTTCTTAGGAGTACAGCGATACTGTTAAACAAATATTCACTGACTTCTTGCAAGCTCATGTCGAGAACCATTTGTTTGCGGCCCAATAGTTGATCTGCTGGGCCCAAAACCCAGTCAGGATGGGCGCGATAAAGCGCACTGTTGGGGCTTACCATTTCAGGTTCAAACCAGAGACCAAATTGCATGTCCAACGCGGAGACGTGATCTACAATGGGACCCAAGCCATCGGGGTATTTGCGGCTATCAATCTGCCAATCCCCTAGGGATGTGGTGTCATCATCACGATGCCCAAACCACCCATCGTCAAGTACAAAACGTTCTGCACCCAGGGATTTGGCCTTGGTTGCGATTTGCTTCAGAACTGAAATGTCATGGTCAAAATAAATTGCTTCCCAGCAATTATAATGCACCGGTCGTGGCATGGCAGCTTTAGCGAATTTTACAATATGATCCCGCAGATGTCTCTGGAATGCGACTGCGCAGCCGTTCAATCCCTGATCTGAAAATACAGCATAGAGCTTGGCGGTTTCGTATTGTAGCCCGGAGGTAAGCTCAGAGTCAGTGGCATTTCCGAATTGCACCTGCCTACGACCATCGGGCAGTTCTTCTGCGATCATCTTGTGACCACCGGACCAGCCGTAGTGAAAGCCATAGGCTTGGCCGGTTGTATTATTGGTGCCAGACTCAGGAATTACCAATCCGGGAAAATGCTCGTGTCCGCTCCGGCCTGTACGACTTTCGCGTAAGTGTATCCCAGCAGACCATGGCACCGTATTGATTTGAAACTCACCAATCCAACGGCCTGAAACATCTAACATCTCGCTGCTGTTTTGGGGTGCTGGAAAAACTGGCGCGGCTAACCATTGAAGCCAAATTGGCTTGGTCGAAGTGAGCCTGGTCCAAGCGGTGATTAACCCTGTCTGAGGCGTTAGTACAAAATTCGCCTCATAGGTGATGCCAAGTGCTGTATCTTGATAGGTCAGCACCAAATTATTTGCGCTCTCTTCAGCTGATAAGAATCGAAATTTTGGATGGAGCAAAGCCCCTTGGGTGTTGCGGCATCTCAGACCTGGTTGGCCAGGAAATGATTGGCTGGCTTCGGGGCATAAGGAAAGGTCAGGGTTTCCATCCAGCATACCGCCAGTGAAATCCTGTTGATGCGCCTCAGCTAAAACGGCAGACGTATCTGATGTTGGCAAAGGTTTCCCCCAGTACACAACTTGAGGCAACAGATCGCCTTTGGTAGCCAAGACTAGTGTTTGACGGCCATCGTCTAATCGCCAACAGTGTGACATCCTAAGCTCCATGGTATTTGGGTTATTTTACTGCCCCGAGGGTGAGCCCCGCAATAAAATGTTTTTGCATTAAGAAAAACATTAAAACTGGTGGTAATGCCGCGATGATTGAGCCGGCACTCATCAGATGATACATCGCTCGATACTGCGCATTGAAGCTTGTGATCCCAGCAGTGACAGGCTGAGAGTTCTCACCTTGTGTGAGCACAATTGCCCAGAAATAATCATTCCATATAAAAGTAAAAATTAAGACTGAAAGTGCAGCAATCGCAGGTTTCATCAAAGGTAAAACTACATACCAAAATATACGCCATTCAGCTATGCCCTCGACCCTGGCGGCTTCGATTAACTCAAATGGTAGGGCTTTAATAAAATTGCGCATGAATAGGGTGCAAAAGCCGGTTTGAAAGGCAATATGAAATAGGACTAAACCGGTTTTTGTGTTATATAACCCCATATCTAGAGTTAGGTCTCGGACAGGTACCATTAGTATTTGGAATGGAACAAAATTGCCGGCAATAAACATAAAAAAGATCAGTAAATTCCCCCGAAACTTGTAAATGCCCAGGGCAAAGCCGGTCATACAGCTCAGCGCTAACGCTCCGATTACTGTAGGAATAGTGATCAAAAATGAATTCAGGATGTAGCGCGGCATGGCGGAGGTAAATACCATGCTGTAATTTTTTATCATCTCGAAAGAAGAAGGCCAGCCCCAGTAATTACCGGTTATAAAATCTGCGTCCGGTCGGATCGAGAACAATGCCACCGCCAGCAAGGGCGCCAACCATAACAACATCGCAAGTGGCAAAAGGGCCTGGTAACCAAGTTGCCAGGCGCGTGAGGATTTTTCGATAGGTTTTGGGAACATCAGTTATAGCTCCAAAAATACTAATGTGAGTTTCATCGGTTAGTAGTCTTCTCATCTTGGTAGGTCTTCCAAAGAAAGTAACCAATAAAGACCATCATGATCAGAAATAGGATCACCGCAATCGCGGCGCCGTACCCCATTTTGAAACCATATTCAGACAATGATTTTTCAAACATGTAAAAGCTGAGTACCCGGGTTGAACCAAAAGGGCCACCATTAGTCATGATCGCAATTAAATCAAACGAGCGTAAGGAGCCAATTACTGTGACAACAAAAGCGATGAATGTAGCTGGTCGTAACTGTGGTAAAATTACAAACCAAAGCATTTTTAAACCCTTTGCACCATCCAGCCGCGCTGCTTCGATTTGCTCAGGGTCAACAGAATTTAATCCGGTTAAATAAAGGATCATACAAAATGCAGTCTGTGGCCAAAGGCCAGCTGCGATTATTCCATAGGTGGCGAGATTGGGATCACCCAAAACGTTTATGGGTTCAAAGCCAATGAACCCTATTATCCCATTGAAAAGCCCATATTGCGGATCATAAAACCAGGTAAAAAATAAGCCAACAACAATCTGAGAAATTACAAATGGGAAGAAAAAAAGTGATTTATAAAGCCTAATTCCTCGTACAGTTTGATTGAGAAAAAGTGCAATGCATAAGCCTGCTGGAATAGCGGCAAGATAGAAAATTAACCACTTGAGATTGTTCCATAAGGAAGTATTAAATGATCGGTCTCGGGTTAACAGTTTTTCATAATTGTCTAATCCAACATATTTTCCATGCGTGTTTAGCGACCCCAACCCGTCCCACTTGAACAAAGATATCTGAAAACTCTGAAAGATTGGAAAAACCACATACAAAGTAAACATTAAAATGGCTGGCATCAAAAATAGCCATGGGGTGATCGCAATTTCATTGCGTTTATACCAGCTTTGCTTCGCTGGCGCTTTGTTCCGTGGGGAAGTGGTGGCCATA